>NZ_ATUS01000001.1:934135-1243971 GCF_000420325.1 Spongiibacter tropicus DSM 19543
GGCGCTCATCCAGATGTCCGGCTGCCGCGGCGGAAATCAGCGACGAAATCTGCCGCTCGGCATCTTTCTGCTCGGTGATGTCTTTCCACTCCACCATATTGCCGGCATATTCGCCTTTGGGGCCGAGGATCGCCGTGGCGTTCACCTGAAACTCCAAGTCCGCGACCTGAATTTCCGCCTTGGCAGGCAGCGCTTTCAGGTTCGCCAGCAGCGCGCGCTGGTGCTCGGGTTTCTTGTGGAACATGTCGATGTTCTTGCCCACCAGATTGTCGGCATCGAAACCGGGAAAGCGCTCTCGAAGCACGTCTTCCCGCTTCTTCATCATGCTGACAACCGCCGGGTTGGCGTAAGTAATATTCAGGTCGGCATCGCAAATCATGAAGTTGGCATCTGCCCCATCCATTGCCGACTGCAGGCGTGCCACTTCTGTTTCGCGTGCCCGCTGTGCCGTCACGTCCAACCACTCCAGCGTATTGCCCACATAGTTGCCCTTGCTGTCGATCTGGGCCGTCACATTGATATTGAACGTAAGGTCACCCACGTGAATATCGGCGGAATGTGGCAGGTTGGCCGGATCCGCCAGCATGCGGCGCTGATGTTCCGGGTGTTTGTGGAAGATATCGATACAGGTGCCGACAATGTTGTCGACATCAAAAGTGGGATACACCGACTGCAGGGCATCGCGGTGATTGCTCATCAAGGTGTTGGTCGCCCCGTTCACATAGGTCACCACAAAGTCGCGATCAATCATCATGATCGCGGTCATGGCATTGTCCACCGCCGTTTGCAAACGCGCGACCTGTACTTCGTGAGCGCGCTCTTCGGTCACATCGAGCCATTCCAGCGTGTTGCCGATGTAATTGCCTTTGTCGTCAATCTGCGCCGTGACGTTGATATTGAAGATCAGCTCGCCCACGTGAATATCCGCGGAGTGAGGCAGATTGGCCGGATCGGCCAGCATGCCACGCTGGTGCGCAGGGTTCTTGTGGAAAACGTCGATGCAGGTGCCAATAATATTTTCGACATCGAAGCCGGGGTAGACGCTTGCCAGTGCATCGCCGTGACGGCTCAGCAGCTCGCGTGTTGCATCGTTGACGTAGGTCACCACCAGGTCACGGTCGACCATCATGATCGCCGTCATGGCGCCACCGACCGCCGTTCGCCAGCGCGCAATCTCGGTTTGCAATGCTGCACTGCTCGTCGTTGACCGGGGTTTCGCCGCCGCGGTTTTACGGGCGGCAGGCTTGCGAGCCGCCGTCTTCTTGGTCGCACTGGCCTTGCCCGGTGCCTGATCGTTCTGTGCAGCCATTTTTTCTCTCCTTTGGAGCACATGCGACTGAGTTGCGCTGTACTCCGTATTGACTCGTTGTTGGTAAATTTATCGTTCTGCGGCCTGTGACGGCCTTTATTCACTGTCGCTTGTAGATCGTTCTGCCGATAAGTTTGTATTGATTGTTTACCGTGGACAGGTTTTCCGAATGTCCAATAATTAAAATGCCGCCGGGGCGCTGAAGCTGCATCAGCTTGGCAAAGATTTTTCTTTGCAGATCCTTATCGAAATAAATGAT
This sequence comes from Spongiibacter tropicus DSM 19543, assembly GCF_000420325.1. Taxonomy (NCBI): domain Bacteria; kingdom Pseudomonadati; phylum Pseudomonadota; class Gammaproteobacteria; order Cellvibrionales; family Spongiibacteraceae; genus Spongiibacter; species Spongiibacter tropicus. Next base: position 935,704 of record NZ_ATUS01000001.1, read on the forward strand.
GACATTGCGGAAAAAGATCACATCAAAGGGCCCGCGCACCGGCCAGTCATCCAACAGGTTCAGTTGCTTGAAACTGATCAGCCGACTCAGCTCGGGCTTCACTCTCACCTTCCCTTGAGAGCGACCTTTTCCTTTCAGGAACCAACGCGACTTTCTTTCGGCAGGAATATCGGCAATGCGGTCGGCGTCGTACACCCCGTCAGCAGCGCGCTGCAATACCGAGGTATCGATATCGGTGGCAAGAATACGAATATCCCAGGCGTCGGCATTGGGAAGGCTTTCGAGCACGGTCATGGCAATGGTGTAAGGCTCTTCACCGCTGCTGCAGCCCAGCGACCATATCCGCAAGCGTCGACTGCCGTTGCCGCCGTTATTCAAATACTCACGCAGAAAATCAAAATGGTGGGGCTCGCGATAAAAGCTGGTGAAGTTGGTGGTAATCGCATTGATGAATTCAACGCGCTCATCATCGCCATTCGCTGAATCAAGAAAGTCGATGTAATCCGAAAAGTCTTTTAAACCGAGGCGTCGAATACGTTTGGCAAAGCGGCTGTAAACCAATTGGCGCTTCTCGTCGCTGATATTAATTCCAGTGCGACTGATCACCATATCTTTAAGACGATTAAAATCCTTGTCAGTAAAGGCAAATTCAAAATTACTTGTTGTTGACGGACAGGGACTGCTCACAGTTATGGACTCAACACCAAAAGAAGAAAGCGTATTTGAAGTAGATCACAGCGTTTTCTCCGCAAGACATAAGGAATGACACTTACGCAAATCCCGAAAATGTGCAGCGGCAATACGCAATTAATCAGCGTGCTGAAGCGCAGTTTTTTATTCGTAAAACAACCACCGCACCGACCGCCAGCAGGGCGAACACCGTCAGCTGCAAACGCGGCTCACTGATCGCAAAAAAGGCCGAGGCGCCACCCACACCGAGACTCGAAAACAAGGCGACAACTTTGGTCCGGCAGTTCAGGCAGCGCTGCTGCTCCCAACGCAACAGCCCTGGCCCGAAGGTCGGGCTTTGCAACAGCCACTGATGCCAGCGCTGTGAACTCTTGGAAAAACACAGCGCGGCCAGCAGTACAAAAGGGGTAGTCGGCAACAGCGGCAGGACAACGCCTATCGCAGCGAGAATCAGTAGAAAGAAACCTGCGAGACGATAGAAGTGAATGACCATGTCGGCGACTCAGGCTGCAATGACAAACGCCAGTTGCCCGCTGCCATATCGGGGCACAGGTACGCTAAAACCTATACTTTGATGCCCCCCCATGCTCTCAATCAGCGATTTCGCTTCCGCCCAGTCAACCAGCCGATCGAGCCGCAGATGTACTGACTGATCGTTCATCAGCAGGCGAGAGCAAATATTCATCACTTCGTAGAAGTTGGCCTCGACCGTCGATGACAGCGATTTTTCATCAACCATGTCCTGCGCACCGCCCTTCGGAAGCATCGACAGTGCCGCGCCGGAATAGGCCGCAAACGCAAAATCGCCGACGCCCAGAGCAAGCAGTTGCCCGTCATCGCCAACGTAGACCGCAGCGGGACCTTCCGGCATGGCGGTCGAATCGCTCACATCCAGCTCATCGACACCAAACAGCATGGCCAACATGTTTTCGACACTGGCCGCCTTAGGTTTCACCAACGCACTCATACTCTGCCTCCATCAGGCCAATATCACGACGGCACAATCACATGATTGCGCTGAGTACTTTCTGAAAAGATTCCACTGAGAAGGGCTTTGAAATGAGAAACTTCGCGCCACCTGCAGTGGCCTTGGCGCGCATATCTGCGGTGGCTTCGGTAGTGATAAATCCGAACTTGGTTTTAAGGCCCTCAGCATTCATTGCTTCGAGCAATTCGATACCGGTCATGTTGGGCATGTTCCAGTCGGCAAGCACCAAGTCCGGAAGGCTCTGCTTGACCGCCGCCAGCGCAACGGCGCCGTCTTCCGCCTGCGTGACCTCATTGCCATCGAAGCCCGCCTGGCGAAGAGTGCGAATAATCATATTGCGCATGGCGGCACTGTCGTCGACGACCAATATATTCATGTGTTAGCTACCTGTTCTATGCCGATGAAAAAAGAAAAGTTTCCAGGCGTCAGTTCATCACAGCGGGTATCGCCCACCCTATTCGTGATGGTACTTATCGGCATTGGGATAAATGGTTGATGTGACCCAAGACAAAACTAATCATAGCCGTTATTGGCGTGATCAAGGGTTAATCGAAAAGCTCGATATCGTCGCTGACTGCTGTCTTGCGAATGCTGCGTTCGTAACACACTTCCTCTTGAACCACTTCTTTTGCGCGAGAAGCGGGAAGTCGTTTAACGAGCACACGCCCGGTTGCGGGGAAGTAATGAATCTTGCGGGAGAATTCTCCGCCCAGGTCTTCGGCGGTAATGCCATAGCCTTCAACACGGATGAATTCGCGGACAAAGCGAATATTCTTTTCACCCACATCGCTGAGCCCGCTCAGAATTCGCCCACCGCCAAATAGCTTTATTTCCAGACGATCGCGCCGGCCGCCGCGCTTGAGAATATCGTTAATCAGGTGTTCCATGGCGTGCACACCATAGCGAGACGCCAGACCATCCAAGTCACCCTCGCCATCGGGCAACATGAAATGGTTCAGTCCACCGACACGCACGGCGGGATCGCGAATACACGCGGCAATACAAGACCCCAACAGTGTGCTGATCATTTCATCGGGGCGGTCCGTCACATAATACTGGCCGGGCAATACTCTGGCGGCGAAGACACCATGACTGCTGTCCCAGTGGCGATGAATATTCGGATACTCGTCGCAGGGTTCGCGTCGGGGCTGCCGGTAGACACCGGATGTGGGCGATCTGCCGGTATTCATTCCACCGACTCTCGCTGGGCGCTGGCGGCCTGAATAATGGCGCGTTCAGCATCACAACAACTGCTGCTGGCCAGACGCTCCTGCAGACTGGCGATCGCACCGTGATTGGGCGACGGCGATACCGCCAGCAAGTCCGCCAAGGCCTGCTGACTGGCCGCCACATGGGCAAGACGCTGGCTGAGCAGATCAAAGCACTGCATGGCGGCAATCGCCTTGTTTAATTCCTGACGCAAGGAGGCCAGATCGAGGGTCCGCTCGTCGGCATGGCGAAAAGCCAGCATGAAGCTGTCCAGCAGCGCCGTCACATCGGCTTGCACGTCGGCATCTGCCGCGCAGATTAACTGGCGGTGCAGGGCCACAAGACCTGACAGTGACGTATCGCTATGCTCTCCAGCACTACTCATGCACACTCCTCGCCACCGCTCAGGCAGCGGATGCCTCTAGACCGGGAAGAATGCCGTCGACGCCGTAGCGCTGGTAATCGCCATACAGCGATTCCGCGATATCTTCGATCCGCAGGTGTCGCCCCAGCTGCTGCATTTTTTGCTTAAACAGGCCAAGCAACTGCCAACCGGCGCTATCCAGGTAGTCGCAACTTGCCAAGCTGATGGTCAGCTCGCCGCTGGTTTCACTCAGCCATTCCGCCAACTGCTGATATACCTCCGCAACTTGCGCGACCCCCAGCTCACTGCCCAGCCATGCTTTCGGGCCATCGATACGCAGAGCCTCAATATCAGCGGAGGGCTCATCAAGCAAAACCACAAAGCCATTGTCTTCGCTCGAGGCGGAATCATTCTGCACCGCGCTGTCAGCAGCATCGTCGCCGGGGCCGTCCTCGCCGAGCAAAATCACGAAACCGTCGTCTTTCGACGGTTGGTCCGTGTTGGCTTCAGCAGCCTTTTCGCTCGGCTCATCGCCCAGCAGAATGACAAATTCCTGATCGCTCACAGGCGGACTCCTCAAGCACTCGCCGCGAGCTTGTGGCTGTCTTTGGCAATGTCATCCACGCTGAGCAGACAATCGACATCCAGCAGAATAAGCATTTTGTCATCGACCGTAGACAGGCCTTTGACAAACTCCTGCCTCAACTGACGCCCCATCTCCGGCATGGCCTGTACTTCATCGTTGTCGATGCGGTACACCTCGGAAACACCGTCAACGACCATACCCAGCGTTCGGGTTCGATCGCTGCCTTCGACTCTCACCACCACAATGACCGTGGTGGGGCCGTAGGGAATGGTGTCCATCGCGAAGCGTTTGCGTAAATCGATGATGGGGACGATTTCGCCACGCAGGTTCATCACCCCCAGAACATACTCAGGCGAATTCGGAATTGGCGTGACCGAATCCCAACCTTGAATGCCCTGCACTCGGAGGATTTCCACGCCGTATTCTTCGCCATTCAACATGAAGGTCAGATACTGCTGGCTATCGCCCTGGTCGTCGCTACTGCTGCGCTCGATATCCTGTTGATACATTATTGAGTTCCTCGCGAAAACCCGGCTCTCAGGCCGCGTTGGATTCCGGTGTCGCTGTCGGGTCCGGCATCGTTTCCGGGCCATTTTCAAGGTGCTGTACCAGGCTGGGTACATCCACGATCAACGCGACACTGCCATCACCGAGAATCGTGGCACCGGCCAGACCTGATACCGGCAGGTAATTTTCTTCCAGACTTTTTATGACCACTTGCTGCTGATCGAGCAATTCGTCGACAAACAGGCCAACGCGATGCCCATCCGTTTCAACCACAACCATCAACTGACCGCCCCGCTCCAGATACGTCGCCGACGGTTGCTCGCAATCGAGGTTGAAATAGTCGCGCAACCGCACCGTGGGGATATATTCGTCACGCAAGCGATAAACGCTGCCCTTGCCTGCAAGACTGTTAAGCTCCGCCGGGGATACCAGTACGGTTTCAACAATCGAGCGCAATGAAAAGATGTAAACATCGTTGCCAACCCTGACCAGCTGACCATCCAGTATGGCGAGTGTCAGCGGCAGACGGATTTTCAGGCAGGAGCCCTGCCCCTGTGTGGAACGAATATCAATCCGCCCGCCCAAATCCGTAATATTGCGGCGCACCACGTCCATGCCGACTCCGCGACCGGACAGATCGCTGAGTGCCGCAGCCGTCGAGAAGCCCGGCTGAAAAATCAGCTGGTGAATCTGCTCTTCCGAAAGTTGCTCATGGGGCGATACCAGTCCCCGCTCGATAGCCTTGGCGAGAATGCGCTCTTTATTCAAGCCGGCACCATCGTCCTCAACCTGAATCACGATGCTGCCACCTTCGTGGTAGGCGCTAAGATGGAGTACTCCGGTTTCCGGCTTGCCAGCCGCCCGGCGTTCCTCCGGCATTTCGATGCCGTGATCCAGCGAGTTTCGAACCAAGTGCACCAGCGGGTCACTCATTTTCTCGAGAACCGTTTTATCCAGCTCGGTTTCTTCGCCGCTCAGTTTCAACTCTACTTTCTTGCCAAGTTTGGCGCTGATATCCCTCACCAGACGCTTGAAGCGATTAAAACTGGCCCCGATGGGAAGCATGCGAATCTGCATGGCACTTTCCTGCAGCTCTCGGGTATGGCGCTCCAATACCATCAGGCCGTCTCTCAGTCCCTGCGTGCTGCCGCTCTGCTCGCGATCGCCAAAGCGCGCCAACATCGATTGGGTAATCACCAGCTCGCCGACCAAATTCAGCAGCGCATCAATCTTGTCGATACTGACGCGGATTGAGCCGGAATCTTTCGCCGCCGCCGCAGGCCTTGCCGCAGGCTCGTCGCTTGATACGGCGGCCGGCAACGGCGCTGGCGCAACACTCCCCGCATTTTTCTTGGCGGTAGCGGCTTCGGCATCGAGGGTCGGTGCGGTGATTTCCAGCTCACACTGGTCACGCACCCAGTCAAAGCAGGCTTCGATCTCATCTCTGGCAACATCGCCACGCAACGTCAACTGCCACTGGCAATAACAGTCCTCGGGATCGATATCGTCGAAATCAATGCTCTGCTGCAAAGCGGTGTTGACCGTCAGTTCACCCAGTTGCGACAGCTCGCGAAAAATCCGGCTGGGTTCATTGCCGGTTTTGAAAATATCTGCCTGTGGCACGAAACGAATCTGCCATTCGCCTGCCAGGCTCTCTGTTGCAGATGCCGACGAAGCCGGAGCGGCCGAGGCGCGCTCGCCGCTGAGCTGCTGGTCGATATCGGCCTGACAACGGGCAATGGCATCAGTATCGGGATTGCGACCCTGCTGAAAGGCTTCGAGCATGTCGCGAATCACGTCGACGGAGGCCAGCAGCACACCCACCAGCTCGTCACTGACCTGACGCTGACCACTTCGCAGCTGGTCCAGGAGGGTTTCGACACCGTGAGTAAAATCCGAGACCGCAGAAAAACCAAACGTGGCCGCACCGCCTTTGATGGAGTGTGCCGCGCGAAAGATGGTATTGATCAGTTCGCTGTCGGTGCTCTGCGCATCCAGTTTCAGCAAACCGGCTTCCATCGTATCCACCCCTTCGAAGCTCTCTTCGAAGAAAATGGCGTGAATTTCGTTCATGTCCATGGACATGTCAGCTCCGCCCCGGATCCAGTACGCGATCCAACACGCGATTCAGCGAGTCGGGATTAAACGGTTTGACGATCCATCCGGTCGCACCTGCATTCTTTCCCTGCATTTTCATCTCGCTGGCCGACTCGGTAGTCAGAACCAAGACCGGGATAAATCGGCAGTGATTGAGTTTTCGCAGTTCGCGGGTGAAGGTAATACCGTCCATCACGGGCATGTGCACATCGGTGATGACAACATCGTAGTTGCCAGCTTTGGCTTTATTCAGCGCTTCAGCACCATCCTCTGCAGACTCGACATCATGGCCTGCCTGCTGCAGGGTCATTGATACCAGCCGCCGTATAGATGGCGAGTCATCCACCGCCAGTATTTTTGCCATATTCGCATTCCCGGACTCACGCCAAAAACAGACAGCAGTGGTGACTGTGTAGCCACTGCTATGCTCAGGTAGTACACAGTTCACACTGCAAATTAAGTATTCGTAGTTCTACTAACGCCTATTTCCGTGCAATACAGGATGCTCGCCAGACGCAATCCAGCGGCCTGCCAATCCCGTAAAATGCAATATGACCGAGGAAATAAGCGACGCGCCTCGGGACTTTCCTCATGGGAACTAGGTAAAAGCGCTAATCGCGGGCAAATGCAGGCTGCCTATACTGGCAGTCACGTTAGCCATCAATGTGAAATAACACCTTCGGGAGGCGTGCCATGAATCAACGACGCAACGGCAGTTTGATGATTTTCGCCAATGCTAGCTTACTCGCACTGAGCAGTGCGTTTGCGCCCGGTGGCGTAAGCATTGTGGCTGGCTTGGCTCTGGCAGCTGTGTTGTTACTGAGTGCAACAGCTCTCAGCGCTGAGTGAGTCGGTCGATAGGTGTTACACCGGAGGCGTCAGTTATTCGGACGCCATCGGCTTTGTTTGCGAAAATCAATGCAGTTAGCGGCATAACCGGGCATCATTTGCGGTCTACAGTTCAGATTAGATCAGCGTATTGAGGCACCAACGACTGGTGCCTCCCGGCCTGCATTGACGCCAGCATTATGTTCCACCTCATAATTCCGGTGTTCGCGGCAACAGAAAGATGTAAGGAGAACATCGACAACATGATCCTCGATGAAGCCCGCCTGAGGGAAATCACTCGCAATAAGCCAGCCCTGATGGCGACATTGGCCAAGCTGTTTCTGGATGAATTCCCCTCCATGGTCGACGGTATTGAGGAGTGTTACCGCACAGCCGACCGCCAAGCGGTCTCCCACGCGGTGCATCGTATGAAGAGCGCGCTGGGCAATTTTGCCACCCGGGAATTTTACGACGCCTTTGCCACTCTGGAATCGTCAGCCATGACCCAAGATCTGGATGCCTGGCATCTCGACTGGCAGCGCAAACGGGAAAAGCTGGATCAGCTTCGTCAGGAACTGGGACAGTTGGCGGAGGGCTGAACGCGTGGATATTCTGATTGTTGATGATGACCCCATCACCCGTCTCGCCCTGTGTGCTGCGGTAGAGGACTGGGGATTCACCCCAGTACTCGCCAATTGCGGTGAAGAAGCGCTGACCATTCTCGGCGAAGACAACCCGCCGCATTTGCTGGTGATCGACTGGTCGATGCCCGGCATGACCGGCCCGGAACTTTGCACGGCGTTGCGCAGCCGCGACGACGGTCAGTTTTTTTATATCCTGATGCTGACAGGCAAAGAAGGTAATGACGCAATCATCGAGGCAATGGAGTCGGGCGCCGATGATTTCCTGAGCAAACCCTTCGACCACCGAGTGCTGAAAGTCCGCCTCGCCGCGGGCAGTCGTATTGTTCGCCTCGAACAGACTCTCAACCAGCTTGCCTCTCGCGACGCACTTACCCAGTGCTGGAACCGGCGAATGATCGACGAGTTGCTCAATGCATCGATCGCCGAAGCACAGCGCAAGCAGTCGCCACTGTCGATCATGGTGCTGGATATCGACCATTTTAAGCAGGTGAATGACAACTACGGTCACGCTGTCGGCGATACCGCGCTCAAACACATGGTTAACATCCTGAACAATAATTTGCGGGAGTACGACCAGGTTGGCCGCTATGGGGGGGAGGAGTTCATTGTCATCCTGCCGTCCACAGACAAAGACTCCGCCTGGGGCGTCGCGGAGCGTATCCGTTCATCACTGCAGTATCACCCTGCACACATCGACAGTGAGCGGGACATCCCGATGACAGTGAGTATTGGCCTGGCCCAACTGAATCACTACGGCCAGGACAGTCGCCACAGTCTGTTTGAACGCGCCGATAAGGCACTCTACGAAGCCAAACAGGCGGGAAGAAACCGGGTGGTTTACCGCTCGTCGTAAGCACCCGACTGTGTTTTTGCGCAAATTTAATATAGGCTTATTAATCGCTCGGGGCGGCATCGCATTTACTCCTGGGCACGTATAGCTATCACCGCACTGCCACGGACGAACCCCATGATTTCCAGTACTGCCGCTTCGATCCTAGATTCCGCTGATATTCGCCCCCCGGCCCTGAGTGACACTGTCTCAGAGTTCTGGCGAGCAACGCGCGAGTGCCAGCAGCTGCTTTGCAGCCATTCACGACTGCGCCGACTCCCCAGAGGCGACGGCCACACGGTTATGACGCTCCCCGGCTACGGTGGCGACGACGGCAGCATGGCAGCCATTCGCTACTGGCTGAAAAAGTGGAACTACCGCCCTGAGCCCTGGCTGCTCGGGCGCAATATTCCCGCCGACCGCATTTCTCAGATGGAGCATATGCACGAGTTTCAGGAGGCGATGCTTGGCCGCATCCAGCAGCGCGTCGACGCCCTGTATGAGGAAAATGGCGGCTCGCCGATCACCCTGATCGGCTGGAGCCTGGGTGGTATATACGCCAATGCTATGGCGCAACGGGAACCGGAGAAAATCCGCGCCATCATCAGCCTCGGTACGCCCTATGGCGATCCCCGCGGCACCGCCGCCTGGGCGATTCTCAAGCGTCTGAACCGCAGCACAACCCCGGATCACGAACAGGACACCGGACACTGGATCAAACTGAATTCCGGCCCTCGCTCCGTGCCCACCTATGTGATTTACAGCCCCAGAGACGGTGTAGTATCGCCAGCCATCGCCAAGCTCAGCGGCGACAATATCCACAATATTTCAGTGCCCTCCAGCCACCTGGCCTTCGCCTGGAACCCCGCCGTAATGACGGAAATTGCCAGCATTCTGGCCGCCTCCCAGCGCACCACCGCGACAAACCGTTAGAAGCGTCTATACTCCTCAGCAGCCCGGTGCAAAACCGGGCGCGACTTCACGCCACTAGTACAAACGGCTTATTGCACGATATAGGTTAATGTGTTTTAACTAACGGTGGTTATTCTATAAAAATAAACGGTCCCCACGGAGCGCCTAGTGAAGACAACAATCCCAGTAACGGCAGGGCTATGCCTGCTCGCCAGTAGCATTTCACAAATCACCTATGCTCAAAATGAGAAGCCTCGCGGCCTGGAAGAAGTGATTGTTACCGCCCAAAAGAAAGCGGAATCACTGCAGGATACGCCCATCTCGCTGACCGCGTTTGGCGAGGAGCGTCTCGAAGTCGACGGCATCAGCAATTTGGGCGATATCGGCTCAAAAGTCCCGGCAATGACGATCGAGCCCTTCCCGATCAACAACGCAACCCTGCGTATTTTTATCCGCGGCATTGGCCCCTCTGACGCACAGGTCACACAGGATCCCGCCATCGGCATCTACGTCGACGGGGTTTACATCGCTCGCTCCACCGGCACCGCGCTGGACGTCGCGGAACTTCAGCGCATCGAAGTTCTCCGTGGCCCTCAAGGCACACTGTACGGTCGTAACACCACGGGCGGCGCGATCAATATGATCACCAAGCGTCCAACAACCGAAGGCTTTGAGTTCAAGCAGAAACTCACTGTCGGCAACCGCAGTCAGTTCACCTCAAAAACCTCCGCCAACATCCCCGTGACAGATTCGGTGGCGATCAAGCTGGGTTATCTGGCCACGCAGATGGATGGCTTCATCGAAAACAAAGGCCCTGGCGGCGATTTCGGTGACCGTGAAGTTGAAGGGATGCGCTTCGACCTGCGCTGGGATATCAACGACACCACCACGCTGGACTTCGCCTACGACAAATCTGACTTCGGCTACTATAACTACATGTACCAGGCGATCAGTCCGGCCGTGCTGAACAAAGGCCAGGCGGAGCCAGTGCGAAGCTTTGCTAATTCGCAGGCGATGTACGGCAGTGATCGTTTCGATGAAATGACAACCTTCCGCCCCTATGAAGAATCCAAGACCAAAATCGAAGGCTACTCGCTGATTCTGACCAAGAACTTTGAGAATTCTCAGTTCAAGTATATCGGCGCCTATCGAGAGCTCTACGACGCGTCCTACGCTGACTTGGGTGGCGGCGCCGGCTCCGGCGACTACCGCATCGACTCTCACGAATACTGCGGCCCCGCGGTTCGCGTGCAAACCGGTGCAGACTGCCTGCCATTAGTTGTGCCGCAAATTTCGCAAGAGCAGTCTTCGCACGAACTGCAGTGGAGCGGCTCACTGTTCGATGACTCCGTCGACTACATCGTCGGCCTGTACTACTTCGAAGAGGAAGCCACAGAAGATAACTCACCGCTTCATCACCAGTTCAGCTCAACCATCAGTAACGACGCCATTCCCATCCCGGTTTTGGGCGAGCTGCTGGGCGGCATCATATTCGGTGCCGGCGATGTGGGTATCGTGAACATGGTGTCTCAGCGTTACGACATTGAGAACACCGCGAAAGCCGCGTTTGGCCAGTTCACCTGGACACCGAACATCATGGACCAGCGCCTGCACCTGACCTTTGGTGCGCGCTACTCCGAGGATGAGCGCCAGGCACTGAAAAACCAGACCGACAAAACCTACTTCGAGGTTAAAAACCTCGGCGTGGCCATCGATGCAGAGGATATCGATCCACTGTCGCCGATTCTCGCTCAGGCCGGTTTCCTGTTACCGGGTGATCGCAGCTTCCTCGACGTTTACGCCGAGAAGAAATTCACCGACACCTCGTTCAGCTTTATCGCCGAATTTGACCTGACCGACGACATCAACGTCTACGGTAAATATATTCAGGCCTACAAGTCGGGCGGCTTCAATACCCGCGACCCTCAACGCGGCTCTACCGGCGTTCCTGCGGGCACCCCCGGCAGCGGTGACGATACCGCAGAAGAAGCACCCGATGGCATCGTGTATGGCTACGGCTTCGCCGATGGCTTCGACGAAGAGCATGTCGACTCTATTGAGTTTGGTATCAAGAGCGAGCTGATGGATCGCCGCCTGCGGATCAATACCAATGTGTTCTACAGCGAATACACTGATATCCAGCTGAACTTCATTCTCGCGGGCACCGTGGCGGATACCAAAGTCGCCAACGCCGGTGAAGCAGAAATGATGGGGCTTGAAACCGACATCACCTTCATGGCGACCGAAAACCTGATGCTGATGTTGAACTACGCCTACCTGGATACCGAAGTCACCAAGGCAACGGACCGGGCAGGCAACGATGTAGCGGATTCCTTCGTGTTCTTCTCTGCACCGGAAAACAGCTACACCGTGTCAGCGGACTGGACCATCGCCGCGACCGACTGGGGTGTGTTGTCAGCCAACGTCAGCTACAACTTCATGGATGACCGGAACGGCGGCTCCCGCGCAGACAATGTTAAGAACACCTTTAACGCGTCTTACAGCCTCTGGAACGGTCGCCTGAGCCTGAGTCAAATGCCCGTCGGGCGCTTCGGCTCACTCAACATTGGTCTGTGGGGTAAAAACCTGCTGGACGAGGAGTACGTGATTTCAGCCATCGACAACCTGATCCACACCGATCGCGGTGTGATCTGGGGCGAATCCCGTACCTACGGTCTGGATCTGATTTACGAATACTGATGTTGGCGGGGCGGTATCTACCGCCCCAATCAGTGTCGGAACTCTGATTCCACAGCAATAAAAAAAGCCGCCCTGACAGGCGGCTTTTTTCGTTCCGGCGATCGCTTAAATTTTGAAGATAGGCTGCAGCATCTTCGCGATCAGCCCCTTGAAGGCCAATGGCGCATCCATCCCGGCCAGACAGATACAGTCCTCGTCGGCGTCGGCTATCGGCTGATGTTCAACACTGCCATCGAGCTCGGCAAAATCACCGGCATTGAACTTGCCCAGACTGTCGCTGTAGCCACCTCGCAAAATCAGGGTCAGCTCGTTGCCTTGATGGCTGTGAACCGGCATTTTCTTGCCCGCAGCAATGCGCAGCAACTTGGCTTCGCCTTCGCCAAGTTTCAAATCCACCTGTTTCATTCCCGGAACAATGCTCTTCCAGGGCAGGGAATCGAAATCGTCGTGACCAACCAGATTTCTCAGCAGTCCGGGAACCTCGATTGCCACTTTTCGTGGAGCGGGCTCCTCCGCCTTTTGAGCTGGCGTGGCGTCCAGCAAGGCCATCATCGACTCACGACGCCCCTGTGAAAGCGGCTTTTCGTCGAGACTCGCCAACAAGTCGCCTCCAAACGCCTCGCCTTGCGCCGCCAGCGCACGACATTGTGGGCAATACTGCAAATGGCAGCCCACGACCAGCGCTAATGCCGCAGGCAGGGCACCGGCGGCATAACTGTATACCGTCTCCTCGCTGGGATGATGTTCAATACGACTCATCACGCGTTTTCTCCAAAATGCTGGCGAAACGCTCGTATCGCCAGACGCAAACTTGATTTCACACTGCCCAGCGGCATCCCAGTTTCCTGAGCTATTTCGCTGTGACTTTTTCCTTCGTAGTACGACTTGTACACCACCTGCGCCTGATTATTCGGAAGCTGCTCCATCAACTTCTTCAGCCGATCTCCGTCGGCGTTGACGCTGGGTTCGGGCTCATAGGTCTCTACCAGACTGTCTTCTGACTCATACGCAACACCACGCTGTTTGCGCAACTTGTCGATCCACAAGTTCCGCGCCACGCGAAACAGCCACGTGCTTACCGCGGCTTTGTCACGCTTGTACAGGTGCGCCTTGTTCCAAAGTGCCAATAGCGCATCCTGTGTCAGGTCCTCTGCCATAGAGGCTTCGACGCCCTGCCCAAGCAGGTAGGCATTCACTCTGGGAGAAAAATGATCGAACAGCATCATAAAGCTCTGCTTGTCGCGATCATTGGCAACGCGCTCCATGCAATCTGCCCAGAATGCCCCGTCTCGCTCTACTTTGGTGGCATCTTCAGCCATGTATTACCCTCTTGTACGCTATCCTACGTCGGCGAAGCCGCTATAGATCAATCGCGCGTTTATTGTCTGTTGTTGCCCACAGAATAGCTGCTATCAGCACAAACTGCAGCGGAATACGCAGCCAGAGAAACGACTCGGGCAAGTCTCCGCCAACCCCCTCCACACCACTGATCGCCTGATAAATATTGGCCGGCAGCACCAGCAGGCAGTAAAGCGCCATCAGCTTACCCACCTGCTCCCGATAGCGCGGCCAAAATACCATCGGCGCCATGATCAGTTCGGCGACGCCCGTCAACCAGACAATCGCCAGCGGCCAGGGCAGAAAAGGGGGAACAATGGCGGCAAAGCCCTCCGCCACGAGAAAATGCGCCACCCCGCCACCGAGAAAAAACAGGCAGATCAGCACACGAATCACGTTCTTCAAGGACGGCTCCTTTTCTTATGAGAGTGACAACCATATCACCCCTGAAGGTCTGCCAGTATGGCGCGATTTGGCATTTTCCCTGACATCTCAAGTCGCAGTATGGCTTGTGGGGCTGCGCCCTCCCCGATACCATGAAGCCATAAGACGTGGAGAAACATTGATGACGTTCAACAGCATGCCCGAGCTCATCGGCAACACCCCCCTGATAAAACTTCAACAGGTTTCAGAACTCACTGGCTGTACCATTCTCGGCAAAGCGGAATTCCTGAACCCCGGCGGCTCAGTCAAAGACCGCACTGCCTTGGGCATCATCCGAGCGGCAGAGCGCGACGGCAGCCTGCGACCCGGAGGCACGATCGTGGAAGGCACCGCCGGTAATACGGGAATCGGCCTGACCTTGATCGCCAACGCGCTGGGTTACAAAAGCGTAGTGGTCATGCCGCACAGTCAAAGTCGGGAAAAAATCGAACTTCTCGATCTTTACGGTGCAGACCTGCGTCTGGTGCACGCTACCGGCTACAGTGATCCGAACCACTACATTCACACTGCCCGACGTCTTGCCGAAAGCCTCAGCGAAACCGAGCCCAATGGCGCCATCTGGGCACGGCAGTTCGACAACACTGCCAATGCAGACATTCACGAAACCACAACCGGCCAGGAAATCTGGACGCAGACCGAGGGCAAGGTCGATGGCTTTATCTGCGCAGTGGGCACTGGCGGTACGCTGGCCGGTGTGAGCCGCGCGCTGAAGGCGCACAACAAGGATATCCGTATCGGCTTGGCCGATCCCCAGGGCTCTGCGCTTTACAATTATTACACCCACGGGGAGCTGAGCGGCGAAGGGCGTTCACTGGCCGAGGGTATTGGCATCAGTCTGATGACCGACAATCTGCGACTCGCCGATGTGGATAACGCCTATCAGATCAGCGACGCCGAGGCGCTACCTTACATCTTCGACCTGCTTCGGCATGAAGGGCTGTGCCTCGGCGGTTCATCGGCGGTCAATATCGCCGGTGCGGTCAATCTCGCCCGCGAAATGGGTCCCGGCCACACGATTGTCACGATCCTTTGCGACTATGGCGATCGGTATAAAAGCAAACTGTACAACCCGGTATATCTGGAGAACATGGGCCTGCCAGCTCCCGACTGGATGCGCAACTAAGGCGGGGCCGACAGCGGCAAGACTGAGATCGCCGTCGTATTGTTTGCCAACGGCCGGGACTATACTGAACGTTTATTGACATCGACAGAGGCTATGCCATGGGAATAGGCACAATGGTAGTTCTGGCAGTGGCGGTATTCGCTGTGCTCTACCTGATTCTGATGTACAACGGACTGGTCAACCTCAAACACAATGTTGCCAAGCACCGCGCCAACATTGATGTGCTGCTCAAGCAGCGGAACGATGAGCTGCCGAAACTGGTAGAGACCTGCAAGCAATACATGGAATTCGAACAGGAGACGCTGGAGAAAGTTATCCGCGCGCGCTCACAAGTCGCGTCTGCTCAAGCGGGCAACGATATGAAAGCGCTGGGACAGGCGGAAAGCGGGCTGCGCAGCAGCCTCGGCCAGTTATTTGCCCTGGCGGAAGGCTACCCTGAACTGAAAGCTGATCAGAGCTTCAGCCAGTTGCAGAACCGGATCTCGTCACTGGAAAATGCGATTGCCGATCGCCGAGAAGTCTACAATGAGGCGGTGAACAACAATAATGTCCGCATCGAGCAGTTTCCCGACGTACTGGTAGCCAGGCTGTTTAACTTCTCCGCATTTGAGTTATTGGAATTCGACAAGGCGCAGTTGAAGGACGTGAATATCAAGTCGCTGTTTGGTCAATAAGGTACTGTGAACAGCGATCTTATCGGGCTCGGAATACTTGCACTGGTCGGCGTATTCTGTGGCGCCGCCAGTCTCTCGCAACTGCGTCGCGCGCGCATCATCGAAGACACCCCCACCTCCAAAATTCGCTCGGCACATCAGGGCTACGTCGAACTGATTGGCAGCGCGATGCTGCCTGAGAACGAAGCTCCGCTGTTAAGTACATTGGCCGGAGAACCCTGCCTGTGGTTTCGCTATCGAATAGAGCGCTATGAACGAAGCGGCAAAAACAGTAGCTGGCGAACCATAGAAAGCCACAGCAGTACCCGCCCGTTCATATTGAGTGACGGCACCGGCATCTGCCTGGTCTACCCGGAGCGAGCCGAGGTCAAGAGCCACCGCCGCCGCCAGTGGCACGGTAGCAGTCGCCGCCCGTCACCGGGTATCTCCACCACCAGCCTGCTGCTCGGCAGACGCTATCGTTACACGGAGGAACGCCTCTGTGAAAATGACCTCATTTACGCGCTGGGCATTTTCGACACCCGCCATCCGCCCAGCGACACCGAGACCAATTCTGCACGCATGGCTGAAATTCTCTCGGAGTGGAAACAGGACTACGACCGTCTGGTCGCGCGCTTCGATCGCAATGGCGATGGCCTGATAAGCCCCGAAGAATGGGAGCTTGCGCGCCGTGAGGCCCTTCGCAAAGCCGAGCGGGAACAGCGCGGCAAGCCCTCGCTGGACGCGATCAACACCCTGCGTTATTCGCCCTCCAGGCAACAACCGTTTATTATCGCTACCTCTGAACCCGAATCACTCAGTCGACGCTACCGCTGGCAGTCACTGGCATGGCTATTGGGAAGCCTGGCATGCATTGCCGGCGTTGCCTGGCTCGTGCAATCCGGCGCAGTATCGATGACGGCAGGATAGGAAAGCGACATGGCAACACGCCGGAACACCCGGGAACGCATTCTGGAAATCGCAGAAGAGCGCTTCGCGAAACAGGGCTTCGCCGCCACCTCAATCAGCGAAATCGCGGTGAGAGTCGGCATCAGCAGCCCTGGCATCTACAAACATTTCAGCAATAAGCTGGCTATCTATGAAGCCGTTTGCGAGAAGCTGATGGCGCCGCTTGTCGAAGCCACCAGCCAACTGGATACCGCCTCTAACTTTCAGGAAATGAGTCAGCAGATTCAGGCAGCAATGAGCGCGCTGAGTGACAGGCCGAATATCGCCCGACTGGTCCAGCATGCCACGCTGGCGCAAGACGAAACGCTGACGCTGCTCAGCGACAGGTGGTATCGCAAATTCTTTGCCTTTCTCAGCGATGGCGCCAGCGATCCCGATAACGAAGTGATCAGCGCATCAACCGCGATTGCCTTCCACTGCATGATTCTCGGTTACGTCACCCTCGCGCCATTGCACCAATCCATCTTTGGCTTTGATCCGCTCACGCCGGATCAGCTCAACGCGCAATTCCAATTGCAACAGGATATGGTGAACGGACTCAACAAGCTGTCGACTAAAAGCGGCAAAGTCGCTACCGCCTGAATCAGCCCTGCCCCGACAGCCTGCGTGCAGCTTGCTCCATCGCGTCTCGGTGTTCAGCTTCGAGGCGCGTCATGGTATCGCGGTGCTGATCTCGCTCTTCCCGCGACAGCGACTTCCACGCCTGATGCGTTGGCACGTCGGCCAATACTTCAGCGACCACCGTGAATACCCGGCCCTGCTCGCGCAACTCGGCATCCACCACGGGCTGATCCAGCAATACCGCGATGCGCAACGCAGCTTCACTGCCGCCGACCTGCCCGTCGAGATAACAGCGTGCCAGCACCTGAATGCTCTCTTCCGCGCCGAGGCGGTGCTGCGCGGGTTCTACCTCCGCAGCGGGCGCTACCATGCCCACCGCAGACTGCGCCCGCTGAGCATCCTCAAGCGCGCGGCGCTGCTCGCGAAGCCGCCACAGCAGATAGCCTGCATACCCGGCCAGCGCGGCGATAATGACGCCACCAGCCACGAACCACGGCCAGTACTGGCTCATAATTCCCCCTGAAACTCTGTGCAAAGCGCCAAGTTTACCTGCTATCGGCAAGCAACACCCTGCTTTATAATGGCGCCCCCTAAAAACGGAGGCCCGCCGTGTCTACACCTGACGCCATTCGCTGGAATGAGGACCACCTCGAACTTCTCGACCAGCGCATACTGCCTGGAACCAGCCAGTACCTGTCGTACCGCGACCCCTTCTCCGTCGCTGACGCCATTCGCGACATGGTGGTTCGCGGCGCACCGGCGATTGGCATTACCGCCGCCTACGGTATGGCACTGGCCGCCGCCGCGCAGGCGCCGCAACCCAGTGTTGCCGCCTGGACGACAGCACTGAGCGGGGCCCGTCAAGCGCTGGCAGACAGCCGCCCCACCGCCGTCAATCTGTTCTGGGCACTGCAACGCTGCGATCAGCTTATCGAAACCCACGGCAACGGCGGCGACCTGCCCGCAGCCATGCTGGCGCTGGCCGCCGAAATTCACCGGGAAGACATCGCAATCAACCGCGCCATCGGCGATCATGGCGCCGCGTTGATTAACAACGACAGCCTCGTCTACACCCATTGCAATGCCGGCGCCCTGGCCACTGGCGGCTACGGCACCGCGCTGGGAGTCATTCGATCAGCCTGGAAAAACGGCAGCTTGCGCGGCGTCATCGCCGGTGAGACCCGCCCCTGGTTACAGGGCGCCCGCCTGACCAGCTGGGAGCTGATGCAAGATGATATTCCCGTCACCCTGGCCATCGAAGGCGCGGCCGCGCAACTCATGCGCGAGCATCGCCCAAGCTGGGTGATCGTCGGCGCCGACCGGGTGGCAGCCAATGGTGACGTCGCCAATAAGATCGGCACCTACAACCTGGCCATTATCGCCCGCCATCACGGGGTAAAAATGATGGTTGCCGCACCGACCAGCACCTTCGACCGCCAGATTGACGGCCCGCAGATCCCGATTGAGCAGCGTCCCGCTGAGGAAATCACCCACAGCCAAGGCAACGCCGTTGCCCCTGAGGGTTGCGCCGTGCACAACCCGGCCTTTGACGTGACTCCGGCCGAACTGATCGACGCCATTGTCACTGAGCATGGCATCATTTATCGTCCCGACCGTGAGGCGGTTGCCGCTCACCTCGACGCAGCGGAGAGGAGCTGACTATGCGCAAGAACAAGGCGTTTTTCGACAAGGCTATCGCCCTGGCAGCCGCCGGCGCCGACCTGTATCAGCGCGGCTGGGTCCCCGCCACCAGCGGCAATTTTTCCCTGCGACTGGATGACGACAGCGCGCTGCTGACGGCCTCGGGCAAGCACAAGGGACAGCTCGCGCCAACCGACTTCATCGCCGTTGACCTCGATGGCCAGCCACTGAGCGACGGCAAACCCTCTGCTGAAACCCTGCTGCACACCAGTCTGTACCGCCGCTTTCCGAACCTGGGCGCCGTGCTCCACTGCCACAGTCCGGACGCCACATTGATCTCACGACTGCATGCACAGAGTGGCTATATCGCACTGCGTGACTACGAGTTGCTCAAAGCCTTTCCCGGCATCGACAGTCACGACTGCGCGGTGAATATCCCGATTTTTGCCAATACGCAGGATATCGCCGCACTGGCGATCGAAGTCGACGAATACCTGGCCGAGCGACCCGACTGCCCCGGCTACCTGATTCAGGGACATGGCCTGTACTGCTGGGGCAATACGCTGGAAGACTGCATGCGCAATCTCGAGGCCCTGGAATTCATGCTGCACTGCGAACTGGAAATGCAGCGCTTGAAGCGCTGAATACGAGGAAATACCCAATGAGCGAACTGCGCATCTACGCCGACGACCAGCCACAACAGACACTGGAACGCAGCACCGACCCGGCCGAGATTACCGGCCTGCTCAATGCGGCCGGCATACGCTTTGAGCAGTGGCAAACTCGTGATGACATCGCCGCTGGCGACGACGCCGAGGCCGTACTCGCGGCCTATGAGCAGGATGTGCAACGACTGGTCGACGAGCAGGGCTACCAGAGCGTTGACGTGATCAGCCTGAATGCCAGTAATCCCGCCAAGGATGAGCTTCGCCAGAAGTTCCTCTCCGAGCACCGCCACAGTGAAGATGAAGTGCGCTTCTTTGTTCAGGGTCAGGGACTGTTCGCGCTGCATATCGGCGGCAAGGTTTACGAAATTCTCTGCGAAAAAGGCGACTTGCTAAGCGTACCCGCCAATACCCCGCACTGGTTCGATCTCGGCCCGCAACCAGAACTGGTCGCCATCCGCTTCTTCAACAACCCGGATGGCTGGGTCGCGCACTATACCGACAGCGACATTGCCGATAGCTTTTCACGCTTGGAGAACTGATGATCAAGGCCATAGTCACCGACATTGAAGGCACGACCAGCGCCATCGACTTTGTTACCCAAACCCTGTTCCCCTATGCCCGCCAGCGCATGGCGGCATTTATTCAGGAGCACAGCGACGACAGCCGGGTTAAGCCGCTGTTGCGCGAAGCTGCGAGAGCCGCGAATCTCCCTGAGCACGACCTTCCCGCGCTGGCAGAACAGCTGGAGCGCTGGATAGATGAAGACCGCAAGATCACTCCGTTGAAGGGGCTACAGGGACTAATCTGGGAACACGGCTACCGAAACGGCGATTTTCTCGCCCACGTATACCCCGATGCCGTCACCACGCTCGAGCAGTGGCACCGGCAGGGACTGTCGCTTTATGTCTACAGTTCTGGCTCGATTCTGGCTCAGAAACTGTTTTTTGGTCACAGTGAGGCGGGAGACCTTCGTCCGCTGTTCCGTGATTACTTCGACACCACCAGCGGCCCGAAACGTGAAGCGGCGTCATACCGCACCATCAGCCGTGATATCGACATGCCTGCCCTGCACATTGTCTTTCTTTCCGATATCGTGGAAGAACTGGACGCCGCAGCTGAAGCCGGAATGAAGACCGTATGGGTGCAGCGCAGTGATACCCCCCTTCACCATGAACGGCACCAGGTTGTCAGCCGCTTCGACGACATCTGCCTGGATGCGCTTTACTGAGCTTCCCCGACTTTTTCCATACGCGACAGCTGCTCGGCACGACAACTGCGGTCGGGGCCCATCCAAAGTGAGTCCCCCGCAGCAAAGGAGTCAGCATCGCCCCCCAAGCGCAAGCGGGATTCGGGATGCAGTTGACAGCTTTCATTAAGTTGCAGCAGGTAAGTTGCCTCCCGTGCAATCAGCAGTAGCTGTCGCGGCCCCAGATACTGCCAGGACTCGAGCCCCGAACGGGGCAAGCGCTCCAGATCTTCCGCCGGGCGCAGCCCGATATCCGCCAGTCTCGAATCCAGATCAGGCCGCCGCTCTGGCGGCGCGCAGGCAACGGCCAAGGCACTGAGCAGTGCCACGCCTAATGCAGCTTTGATGGTTGTAGTCCTTGGCATTTGAGATTCCCCCGTCTGCCTCTGACTCATCCGAAGCCCAGCGGTTCGCCACTAGCAGAAATTTTCTCAGCATCGCGTTCTATTTTCTCAAGCCCTATTCGCAAAACCAAAGTTACGTTGACGTTAACGTCAACTTGATTTATAACGTCACAAACCCCTCAGGAATGTCGCTAATGAGTCGCCAGTACAGCATCTCCGAGCTCGCCTCGGAGTTCGACATCACTACCCGCAGCATTCGCTTCTATGAAGAGAAAGGCCTACTGCGGCCGACGCGAAACGGCCAGACCCGCATTTACAGCGCGGCCGACCGCACCAAGTTGCGACTGATTCTGCGGGGGAAGCGCCTCGGCCTGTCTCTCGAGGAGAGCCGCGACATTATCGAAATGTACGATCCACAGCGTGATAACAGCCCCCAGCTACAACGCCTGATCGACAAAATTCGCGAGAAGCGTGAGATGCTGCAACGCCAGCTCCGTGACATCGAAACCCTGCTGCAGGACCTCGATGACGCGGAAGCCCGCTGTGTCGACGCCCTGCAAACCATAAAAACGCCAATTACCAGCCAGGAGTCTTGAGATGAGCACCCCCTACCCCAGCCTGAACTTTGGTCTCGGTGAAGAGATCGACATGCTCCGCGACACGGTCTACCGCTTTGCCCAGGCGGAAATCGCCCCCCGCGCCGAGCAGATCGACAAAGACAACCAGTTCCCCATGGATTTGTGGCGCAAATTTGGCGACCTCGGCCTGCTGGGCATGACGGTGAGCGAAGAGTACGGCGGCAGCGAGATGGGCTATCTGGCCCATGTGGTCGCGATGGAAGAAATCAGCCGCGCCTCGGCGTCGGTGGGCCTGTCTTACGGCGCCCACTCCAACCTCTGCGTGAACCAGATTTACAAAAACGGCAACGACTTCCAGCGCGAGAAGTACCTGCCCAAGCTGTGCAGCGGCGAACACATCGGCGCCCTGGCGATGTCAGAACCCAACGCCGGCTCCGACGTGGTCAGCATGAAACTGCGCGCCGAGAAGAAAGGCGACCGCTACGTTCTCAATGGCAGCAAAATGTGGATCACCAACGGCCCCGACGCCAACACGTATCTGATCTACGCCAAAACCGACCCACAGGGTGGCTCCAAAGGCATCAGCGCCTTCATCGTCGAACGCGACTTTCCCGGCTTCTCCCGTTCACCCAAACTCGACAAACTGGGCATGCGCGGCTCCAACACTTGCGAACTGGCGTTTCAGGACTGCGAAGTCCCCGCCGAGAACCTGATCGGCAAAGAAGGCGACGGCGCCCGCATTCTGATGAGCGGCCTCGACTACGAGCGCACCGTACTCTCCGGAGGCCCTACCGGCATTATGCTGGCCTGCATGGATATCGTCGTTCCCTATCTTCACGAGCGCACGCAGTTCGGCAAAAGCATCGGCGAATTCCAGCTCATGCAGGGCAAGGTCGCCGATATGTACTGCGACCTGAATGCCAGTCGCGCCTACCTCTACACCGTGGCTAAAGGCTGTGACCGGGGTGAGGAAACCCGCAAAGACGCCGCGGCCGTCATTCTCTACACCGCCGAAAAGGCAACTCAGATGGCGCTGCAAGCCATTCAAACGCTCGGGGGCAACGGCTATATCAACGATTACCCCACCGGGCGACTGCTGCGCGACGCCAAGTTGTATGAGATCGGCGCGGGCACCTCGGAAGTGCGCCGTATGTTGATTGGCCGCGAACTCTTCAACGAAACCCGCTAAGCGTCAGGAGCCGACCATGACTGTGATCACCAGCCGCCTCGACCGCCACAGCGAGGACTTCATCGCCAATCGCGACGCCCTCGCCGCGCAGGTCGCCGAACTGCGCGCCAAAGCCGAAGAGATTGCCCAGGGCGGGGGCGAAAAAGCCCGTCAGCGCCACCACGAGCGCGGCAAAATGCTGGCCCGCGAGCGCATCGACGCATTGCTGGACCCCGGCGCCGCGTTTCTGGAAATTTCCCAATTGGCCGCCGAAGGCGTGTATGGCGAAGACGTGCCCGCCGCCGGTGTGGTGGCGGGCATCGGCCAGGTGTGCGGCGTGGAGTGCATGATTGTGGCCAACGACGCCACGGTCAAAGGCGGCTCCTATTATCCACTCACGGTAAAAAAGCATCTGCGCGCCCAGACCATTGCCGAGCAGAACCACCTGCCCTGTATTTATCTGGTGGACTCCGGCGGTGCCAACCTGCCCCGGCAGGATGAGGTCTTCCCCGACCGCGAGCACTTCGGCCGCATCTTCTACAATCAGGCCAATATGTCTGCCAAAAACATCCCGCAGATCGCGGTGGTCATGGGCTCCTGCACCGCCGGTGGCGCCTACGTACCCGCCATGGCCGACGAAACCATTATCGTCAAACAACAGGGCACGATATTCCTGGCCGGACCGCCGCTGGTGAAAGCCGCCACCGGCGAAGTCGTCACGGCGGAAGAGTTGGGCGGCGCCGATGTGCACTGCCGGGAATCCGGTGTGGCCGACCACTACGCCGACAACGACGAACACGCGCTGCAACTGGCCCGTCAGGCGGTTTCCAAGCTCAACCGCAAAAAAACCCAGCAACTGCAACAGCTCGACAGTCGCGAGCCGCTGTATCCCCCGGAAGAGCTCTACGGCGTGATCCCCCGCGACAGCCGCAAACCCTTCGATGTGCGCGAGGTGATCGCCCGCATTGTCGATGGCTCTGACTTCGATGAGTTCAAAGCCCTGTTCGGCACCACGCTGGTTTGCGGCTTTGCCCGGCTTTACGGCTCCCCTGTGGGTATCGTCGCCAACAATGGCATTCTGTTCAGTGAGTCGGCCCAGAAAGGCGCGCACTTCATCGAACTCTGCGCCCAGCGCAAAATCCCGCTGATTTTCCTGCAAAACATCACCGGCTTTATGGTCGGCAAACAATATGAGGCGGGCGGCATCGCTCGCCACGGCGCCAAAATGGTTATGGCGGTTGCCTGCGCCCAGGTACCCAAATTCACCGTGGTCATTGGCGGCTCTTACGGCGCCGGTAACTATGGCATGTGCGGCCGCGCCTATGAGCCGCGCTTTATGTACATGTGGCCCAATGCCCGCATCGGCGTGATGGGCGGCGAGCAGGCGGCAGGTGTGCTGGCGGACATTAAACGCGCCCAGTACCAGCGTCAGGGCGAGGATTGGAGCGACGAGCAGGAAGCGGCGTTCAAACAGCCCATCCTCGATAAATTCGCCGAGCAGAGCCACCCCTTCTATGCCTCGGCCCGCCTTTGGGACGACGGCGTCATTGACCCCGCCGATACCCGCCGGGTACTCGGCATGAGCCTGTCTGCCAGCCTCAACAAAGCCATCGACGACAGCCGCTTCGGCGTCTTCCGGATGTAAGGGGGCAACATGGACAACGCAATTCTCAGTCAGATTGATGAACGCGGCGTCGCCCGCCTCACCCTGAATCGCCCGGCGATTCACAATGCTTTTGACGACAGCATTATTGCCGCGCTGAGCGCCGAACTCCGCACGCTGGCCAAGCACGCGGAGGTTCGCCTGCTGGTATTGGCCGCCGAGGGCAAGAGCTTCTCCGCTGGAGCCGACGCCAATTGGATGCGCCGCATGGCCGGCTACACCGTGGAGGAAAACCGCCGCGATGCCGAGGCGCTGGCCGAGCTGCTGTCACGGCTGGACAACTTCCCCCACCCGACGCTCGCCCGCGTGCAAGGTGCCGCATTCGGTGGCGGCGTCGGGCTGGTCAGCTGCTGCGATATCGCCATCGGCTCGCCGCGCGCGAGCTTCTGCCTCAGTGAAGTCAAGATTGGCCTGATCCCGGCCACGATCAGCCCCTATGTGATTAACGCCATCGGCCCCCGTGCGGCGCGACGCTATTTCATCAGCGCCGAACGCTTTGACGCCGATACGGCTCTGCAGCTGGGCCTGCTCAGCCAGTGCGTGGAAGAAGAGCAACTCGATGACGCGGTTGAGACCTGTATTGCGCAGCTGCTCAACAACGGCCCCGCCGCCATGCAGGCGGCCAAGCGACTGCTGCTGGACTAC
Organism: Spongiibacter tropicus DSM 19543; assembly: GCF_000420325.1. Lineage (NCBI taxonomy): Bacteria > Pseudomonadati > Pseudomonadota > Gammaproteobacteria > Cellvibrionales > Spongiibacteraceae > Spongiibacter > Spongiibacter tropicus. The sequence continues at coordinate 961,099 of NZ_ATUS01000001.1, forward strand.
CAGAATCAGCCGCTCAGTGACGCCCTGATCGCCGATAGCTGCGAGCGCATCGCCGATATTCGTGTATCCCCCGAAGGCCAGGAAGGGCTCAGTGCCTTTCTGGAAAAGCGCCGTCCCAACTGGCAGCGTGGAGACTAATATGTTCAGCAAAATTCTGATTGCCAATCGCGGTGAAATTGCCTGCCGCGTTATTGCCACCGCCAAGCGACTGGGCATTGCCACCGTTGCGGTGTACAGCGACGCCGACCGCGACGCCAAGCACACCAGTCTGGCCGACGAGGCCTATTACCTCGGCCCCGCAGCCGCGTCTGAATCCTATCTGCGCGGCGAAGCCATTCTCGACATCGCCCAGCGCAGCGGCGCCCAGGCCATTCATCCCGGCTACGGCTTCCTGTCGGAAAACGCCGACTTCTGCCGCCGCTGTGACGACGCTGGCGTGGTATTTATCGGCCCGCCGGTGGCCGCCATCGAAGCCATGGGCTCCAAGTCAGCCGCCAAGCGTATTATGGCGGAAGCCGCCGTGCCGCTGCTGCCGGGCTACCACGGTGACGATCAGGATGATGCCATTCTGAAAGCCGCCGCCGACGACATCGGTTATCCGGTACTGCTCAAAGCCAGCGCCGGTGGCGGTGGCAAGGGCATGCGCATTATCTGGAATACCGAGGAATTCGACAGCGCTCTGGCGGCCACCCGCCGCGAAGCCCGCAACGCCTTTGGCGACGATAAGATGCTGGTTGAGAAATACCTGACCGGCCCCCGCCATGTAGAACTGCAGGTGTTCTGCGACCAGCACGGCAATGCCGTACACCTGTTTGAGCGCGATTGCTCCCTGCAGCGCCGCCACCAGAAAGTGATCGAAGAAGCCCCCGCCCCCGGCATGAGCGAGACCCTGCGTCAGGCAATGGGCGACGCCGCGCTGCAAGCGGCGCGCGCCATCGGTTATCAGGGCGCGGGCACCGTGGAGTTTTTACTCGGCGATGACGGCGGTTTTTACTTTATGGAAATGAATACCCGCCTACAGGTTGAGCATCCCGTCACCGAGATGATCAGCGGTCAGGACCTGGTCGAATGGCAGCTGTTGGTCGCCAGCGGCAGTCCCCTGCCCTGCGCGCAAAGCGATTTGCAGATTCGCGGTCACGCCTTTGAAGCCCGGCTCTACGCCGAAGATGCCGAGCAGGGCTTTCTGCCCCAGACCGGACGCCTCAATCACCTGCAATTCCCCGAAGAAAGTAACGCAATTCGCGTAGATTCCGGCGTGCGCAGCGGCGACAGCATCAGCATGTATTACGACCCGATGATTGCCAAACTGATTGCCTGGGACGAAGACCGCGACCGCGCGCTGCGCCGCCTGCAGGGGGCATTAGCCAAGTGCCAGATAGACGGCCTGACCACCAACCGCGACTTCCTGCTGCAACTGGCCAGCCACCCGACCTTTGCCGCCTCGGATTTCGACACCGGCTTTATCGACAAGCACTATGAGCAGATGAAAGCCGATGCCGAGCAGCGCCGCGCCCAACAACAGCAGGAGCACGCGGCACTGGCCGCCCTGCACTGCCTGCTCAGCGAACAAGCCCAAACCGCGACCGTCGCCACGCCCTGGCGCGCCGACAACTGGCGCTTAAACCTGCCAAAAGCGCGGGTCTTGTCGCTCGACATCAACGGCCAGCCTATCGACATCCGCGCCCGCGCCCAAGACGGCGCTTGGCAATTTCACATCGGCGACCGCAGCCTGGCGGCCAGCGGTGAACTGCGCGAGACCCGACTCAGCGCGGAACTCGGCGGTCGCCGCCTGAGCGCAAACAGCGTGAGTGATGGCGATAAGCAGGTGCTGTTTCTGGAAGACGGCAGCACCCTTCGCTATCAGCTGCGGCGATATCAAAGCGGCGAACAGGAACAGCACGGCGGGCTGTTGGCGCCGATGAACGGTCGCATTGTTAGCCTACTCGTAAAACCGCAGCAGACCGTTAAGAAAGGCGAAGTGCTGCTGATTATGGAAGCGATGAAAATGGAACACAGCGTGACCGCCCCCGCCGACGGCAGCGTGATGCAGTTCCATTTTGCCGAAGGCGAGCTGGTGGAAGGCGGCGCCGCGCTGCTGGCATTTGAGGAGGCCTCCGCATGATCCCCGATTCCGTCAAAATTGTGGAAGTCGGTCCCCGCGATGGCCTGCAAAACGAAGCTCAGGCGATTTCCGTGGCGGACAAACTCACCCTGATTCGCCTGCTGGCCGAAGCCGGGCTGCAAAATATTGAAGCGGGCAGTTTCGTGAACCCCAAATGGGTACCGCAAATGGCCAGCAGCGAGGAGGTCTTCGCCGGGCTGCCCAAGGATGGTCGCTGTTACAGCGCGCTCACCCCGAACGTCAAAGGGCTTGAGCGTGCACTCGCCGCGGGATCCAGCGAGGTAGCCATTTTTGGTGCCGCGTCGGAAGGGTTTTCTCAAAAAAACATCAACTGCAGCATTGCCGAGAGCCTGCAGCGCTTCGACGGCGTGATGAGCATGGCCCGCGACGCGGGCGTGCCGGTGCGCGGCTATGTCTCCTGTGTCATCGCCTGCCCCTACGATGGCAGCACGGCGCCGGAAAAAGTGCTGGAGGTGAGTCAGCAGTTGCTGGACATGGGCTGTTATGAAATTTCGCTGGGCGACACCACCGGCGTTGGCACGCCTGCCAGTGTGAACCGCTTACTGGATAGCTTGCTGCTTCAAATTCCCCCATCAAAACTGGCAGTGCATTTTCACGATACCTATGGCCAGGCGATTGCCAATATCTACGCCGCGCTGCAACGCGGCATTGCCACGGTCGATAGCGCGGTTGCCGGCCTGGGCGGCTGCCCCTATGCCAAAGGCGCATCGGGCAATGTCGCCAGCGAGGATCTGGTCTATCTCCTCAACGGCCTGGGCATTGCCCATGGCGTCGACCTGCAGAAGTTGATCGCGGCGGGCGAGTTCATCTCCGGCCGCCTGGGCAGGCCCAGCCAATCAAAAGTGGCTCGCGCCATGCCCACCGAGAACGACGAATAAGACAGAAAAGGGAATCGTCATGACCGCATCGCAAACACCGCTCTGGTCACCCAGCCCGGAGCAGATTGCCAACAGTCAGTTGTCGCGTTTTCAAGCTCAGCTTCAGGCCCGACTCAATGTGCATTTCGATGACTACGCGGCGCTGCACCGCTGGTCGGTTGAACAGCGCGAAAGCTTTTGGGAGCAGCTCTGGCAGTTTGCCGATGTGCGTGCCAGCCAGCCTTATGAGGCGGTGCTGCGCGAGGGTGAGCGTTTTCCCGGCAGCCAATGGTTTCCCGGCAGTCGCCTGAACTTTGCCGAAAACCTGCTCCGCCGACGCGATGACAAGACCGCGCTGGTCGCGCTGCGTGAAGACGGACAGCGACGCACGCTGACTTACGCCGAGCTGTTTGAACAGGTCGCGCTGTTGGCCGCAGCGATGCGCCAACGCGGTGTGGTCGCCGGCGATCGCGTGGCGGGCTTTATGCCCAATACACTGGAAACCGTCGTCGCCATGCTCGCGGCCAGCAGCCTCGGCGCCATCTGGTCATCCTGCTCCCCCGACTTCGGACTGAGTGGCGTGCTGGACCGTTTCAGCCAGATTCGCCCCAAGCTGCTGTTTGCGGTGGACGGCTATCGCTATAACGGCAAAGCCATCGACACGCTGGAACGGGTCAACGCGATCAGCTCACAATTGGACAGCCTTGAGGCCGTCGTGGTGGTGCCGTTTCTCAGCGGCGAAACCGCGGAGCTGAAAGGTATCGACAGGGCCGTGTGCTACCGCGCGGTGATGGCCGAGTTCGCGACGGATGACGCGGTTGCCGCCATGCAGTTCGCGCCGCTCCCCTTCGACCACCCGCTGTATATCATGTACTCCTCGGGCACCACTGGCGTACCCAAGTGCATCGTGCACGGTGCGGGCGGCACGCTGCTGCAGCACCTGAAAGAACACCGTCTGCACTGCGATATCAGCGACGACGATGTGGTGTTCTATTTCACCACCTGCGGTTGGATGATGTGGAACTGGCTGGTCTCGGCACTGGCCTGCGAGGCCACCGTGGTGCTGTATGACGGCTCACCGATGCTGGACAATGGGCGTCCACTGCTGGAGGCCATTGATCGCGAGGGCATCAGCGTCTTCGGCACCAGTGCGAAATTCCTCAGTGCCATTCAGAAAACCGGTGTCTGCCCTGCACGGGACTATTCACTGGCGAGCCTGCGCGCCATTCTCTCCACCGGCTCGCCGCTGAGTGAAGAGAGTTACCACTACGTTTACCGCGATATCAAAGCCGATCTGCAGCTCAGCTCGATCAGTGGCGGCACGGATATTATCTCCTGCTTTGTACTGGGCAACCCGACACTGCCGGTGTACGCCGGAGAGATTCAATGCATCGGCCTGGGCATGGCGGTGGAAATCTGGGATGACGATGGCACGGCTCTTGGCGCCGGGGAAGGTAAAGGCGAGCTGGTCTGTACCCGCAGCTTTCCCTCCTGCCCCATCGGCTTCTGGAACGATGACCACGGCGAGAAATTTCACAAGGCCTATTTTGACCGCTTCGAGAATATCTGGGCTCACGGCGACTTTGCCGAGTTGACCCGCCACGGCGGCATTATCATTCACGGCCGCAGCGATGCCATTCTCAACCCCGGCGGCGTTCGGATTGGCTCGGCGGAAATCTATCGGCAATTGGAACCGCTGGACGCGATTCTCGATTCGGTCGTTATCGGTCAGCGCTGGCAGGATGATGTTCGCGTGGTACTGTTTGTGGTACTTCGGGAAGGCGTCAGGCTCGACGACACTCTACAGCAGCAGATTCGCCAGCAAATCCGCCAGCACACCACGCCCCGCCATGTGCCGGCCAAAATTCTGCAGGTCAGCGATATTCCGCGCACCATCAGCGGTAAAATCGCCGAGCTGGCCGTGCGCAATTGCGTACATGGCGAAGCGGTCAAAAACACCGACGCGCTGGCCAACCCCGACGCGCTGGATCAGTTCAGAGGCCGCAGCGAGCTGGATGACTAGTGCTGATGATGGGCGGGAGACATCCCGTCCATAGCGCTGTCACTTGCCTCTGGCTCTGGCATCGCGGTGCTGTGTACACCGCCGTGTATACCTTCGTGGCCACCACCGGTATGTGGCATAAACAGTGTTGATGCGGAATACAGTGCCCAGGCAATCATCGACACCGCCACCAGATTGCGGATCCACTGACGCTTGAGCCAGGCGAGCGCACTGCGGTGGGCAGCACTGACCGCCAGCATCGACGGCAAGGTGCCCAGTCCGAAACAGAACATCAGCCACGCCGACTGCGCCGCACTGGCGCTGGTGCTCGCCCAGGCCAGACTGCTGTAAATCAGCCCGCAAGGCAGAAAACCCCAGAGCCCACCCAATGCCAGCGCCTTCGGCAGGCGGTCTGCGGGCAGCAGACGTTTCACCAACGGTTGCAGACGTCGCCACAGCTTGGCACCAGCCACTTCAATCAGGGTGCTGCCCTTCCACCAGCCAGCCAGCGATACCGCCACCACAATCAGTAAAACGCTCGCCAGCACCCGCAGGGTTTTGCCGACGATCATAAACTCGCCAGCCATCACCGCGGCCACACCACCGCCGATGGCGCCAATTAATGCGTAACTGCTGATGCGCCCCAACTGAAAGCCCAGCGGTAACAGCCAGGTCGAGCTCCCCCGACGGGGCTGGCTGCTGACACTGCTCAGCGCACTGATCGCGCCACACATGCCCAAACAATGCGGGCTGCCCATCAGTCCCAGCATAAAGGCGGCCAGCGCGTTGAGTTCAATCGCGCTCATCGTCGTCCCGCTTTGGGTCTGCAGGGTCCTTGTCGAACAGGATGCGGCGCGCTTCCCGGTCCAGGTCGTCAAACTGGCGATGATTGACCGCCCAGATAAACGCGGCGCAGATCAGCGCGAAAAATATCAGCGCGATGGGCAGCAAAATATACAAACTAGACACCGGCTTCCTCCAACTTCCTTAATTCGGCCTGATGCGCGGCGCGCTGCTCGCGGCGATCCAGGCGCAGCGCATTCAGCACCACCACCAGCGAGCTGGCAGACATGCCCAACGCCGCCAGCCAGGGTGGGACTAATCCCATGGCCGCCGCAGGCAATGCCGTGCCGTTGTACAGCAGTGCCCAGAAAATATTCTGACGCAGTACTCGCCGCATCTGCACTGCTTTTTCAAATACCGTTTCGATCAAGCTGAGCCGGTTACTCAGCAGCGCCACGTCGGCGCAGGACCGGGTGAGATCACTGGCCGCGGCCATCGCGATCGACACATCCGCAGCCGCGATCACTGGCGCATCGTTCACGCCGTCACCGACCATCATTACCGTCGCGCCCTGAGCCTGCAATTCGCGAATACGCGCCAGTTTATCCGCTGCCGAGCATGCCGCCCGGTATTCGTCGAAGTGGAGTTGCCCGGCCAGCCAGGCAACCTGATCCGAGTCGTCACCACTGAGGAGCAGACTGCGGATTCCCCTCGACTGCAAGGCCGATACAGCCTGCTTGGCCTCTTCACGCAAGCTGTCCTGCAAAACAAAGCGAGCCAGCAGCACACCGTCCCGGACCAGATAGACGGTCATATTGCCGTCGTCAGCCTCTGTGGCATCGGGGAGGCAGAAACGGCGACTGCCGATGCGATAACGCAGCCCATCGACATCGCCCTCCACGCCCTCACCGGCGCGCAGCTCCAGGTTGCTGGCGTGCAGAGTCATCGGCGTAAAACCGGCATCAGCCAGCCTGTCCCGAGCAAACGCCTGAGCAATAGGGTGCGAGGATTCCAGCTCCAGCGCGGAAGCAATGCCCAGTAACCGCGCCTCCTCTATCTCACTGTCACGCTCAATCGCCATCAAACGCGGCCGCCCCTCGGTCAGCGTACCGGTTTTATCGAAGATGACATGACTGATATGTTCCAGATTTTCCAGCACTGCCGCATTCGCCACCAGTGCGCCGCGTCGGCGCAGGGCGCTGATCGCCGCCGCGTAGCTGCTGGGAGTCGCCAGTGACAGCGCGCAGGGGCAACTCACGACCAGCACCGCCAGCGCGGTAAGAAACGCGCTGTGGCCGGGATGAACCGACCAGTAAAAAAATGCCGCCCCGCTGCAAAACAACACGAACAGCGTGAAGTAGCCGCTGAGCCGATCGGCCAGCTCGGCAATCGGCGGCCGGTTAAGCCGCGCGCTGTCTAACAGTTGATCAATCTGGGAAAGCCGGCTCTGCCCGACTTCTGCGCCGACGCGGAGGTAGAGGCTGCCATCAATATTGTGACTGCCCGCCAGCACCATATCGCCCACCGCTTTGCGCTTGGGCATAAATTCACCGGTAAAGGCACTGTCTTCCACGCTGCTGCTACCGGCAATAATCGTGGCATCCACCGGCACGACCTCACCCGGCTGCACCACAATTTCGTCGCCAGGCTCCAGCGCTGACAGCGCCAGCCACTGATTGCTGCCATCGGCGAGAAGTTTGCGAGCGGTCATCGGTAGCAGCGGACGCATGGTCTGCTCGCGGCGCAACTGGAGGTTATTCTGAATAAAGCGGCTGAGCAGAAGAAAGAAACAGAACATGCTCACCGTATCAAAATAGACATGCCCCTCGCCGCGAACCGTGGCTTGCAGGCTCGCCAGATAAGCGGCAATCAGCGCCAGAGACACCGGCACATCCATTCCCAGACGGCGGCTGCGCAATCCGCGCCAGGCCCCTTTGAAAAACGGCTGCGATGAATAGGCAATGACGGGAGTCGCCAGCGCCAGACTGAACCAGCGCAGCAGGCTGCGGGTATCATCGTCAATCCCCTGAAAATCTCCGGCGTAGAGCGCGACCGCCACCATCATCAACTGCATCATCGCGACACCGGCCAGCCCCAGGCGACGCAACAGACCGCGCTGCTGCTCGCGCATCTGTTCCAGATGCCCTTCGGCTGACCAGGGTTGTACGCCGTACCCCAGGCGATAGATAGCATCAAAAACCGCACTGAGTTTTACCGTGGCGGGGTCCCACTCCACAGTCGCCATCCCCCGCTGGAGGTTAACGCGGATAGAACGGACGCCGTCCATCATGCCCAGTCGATGCTCAATCAACCACGCGCAGGCGGCACAATGCATATCACCAATGCTGAGCTGGCTCTGCCACAAGCCATTGCGCGAGGAGGAGAATTGCTGGAATACAGCAGGGCTGTCGTATTGCAGGAAATCTTCGGCGCCATCGTTCGGCCTGCTGGCCTGCTGGTCGCGCAGACGGTAGTAATCGTCGAGACCGGCACCGAGGATGGTCTCACTGACGGCGACACAGGCGGGGCAACACATGGCCCGTTCCTGGCCATCAATAATCAGACTGTAATGGCCCTTGGCGGGTAATGGCTCTCCGCAGTGGTAGCAGCCCCCCATCACTCACAGTGACCTGCTAGACAATTCCAGCTGTGCCGTCTTGTTCAGATTAATCTCACCCTTGAGTCGCCAGTCATCGGCCTCTGCGGTATCGCCGGTAAAGCTCTTAAGCGTTATATACCAGCGCCCGCTCAAGGGTGCGTCCAAGGTTTGGGTGTAGTGCCCGGCGCCCTGATTCGCCAGAACAAGACGCAGATCCTGCTCGCGATCAGTGGGGTGTTGCAGCAACAGTTGCAGTTCGCTCGGATAACGGTCGAGCCCCAAGGGCAGTTGCACCATGATGCGCGAGCCGCCCATCGCCAATCTCGCGGTGATATCCTGCTCGGCAGCGTGGCGGTCCAGCGACAGCTTGCGGTTAATTGCCAAGCCTTCCTTGTAGTACTCGTCGACGACCAGATTGTCGGCATGACGGACGGCAATCACCACCGTGCTCAGGCCAGCGACAACAACGGTGCCCGGCAGAACAATGAGAAACCAAGGCCAAAACTGGCGATACCAGGGTTTGCTGTCCATCGTCACTGCCATTTCATACTCTCTATCGTTTCGGCGCGGGGCCAAAGAAGCTGCTTTCCACTTCAGCAATGCTGTCATCGTTGTCCATTTGACGAACGATGACCGTCAGCGGCATGCGGGCGCCACCCACATCCTCGGGGCGCGCATGAAGTCGCAGCGGTAAATCCAACAGCTCGCCGGGCTCCAAGGTGACCGGGCTGGCACTGAAGCCCTGCAGCACAACCGGGGTCTCGATATCCACTTCGTAACGGTGGGTGCTCTGCGTCTTGTTCGCAAGCTTCACCACGTAACGGTTTTCGATCAAGCCATCCGCTGTTGTCTCATACAATGCCTGACGGTCACGCAGCACGCTCAGCTCCATAACGTCGCGATCAACAATGCGGTAACCAAGCAGGCCGATCATCAGCGCCACGGCAACAAAATAACCGATCAAACGTGGCCGCATGATGTGCGTGGTTTTACCCTCGAGGCTGTTTTCTGTCGCGTAGCGAATCAGCCCTTTGGGGTAGTCCATTTTTTCCATCACCGAATTACAGGCATCCACGCACAATGCGCAGCCAATACACTCGTATTGCAGGCCATCGCGAATATCAATGCCCGTCGGACACACCTGAACACAGAGCTGGCAATCAATACAATCCCCGAGCCCGACGTCGGCAGGTTTTTCATCGCGCTTGCGGGAACCCCTCGGTTCGCCCCGCGCTTTGTCGTAGCTGATAATCAAGGTATCGGGGTCGAACATTACCGACTGGAATCGCGCATAGGGGCACATATAGAGGCACACCTGCTCACGCATCCAGCCCGCATTGATGTAGGTTGCCGCTGCAAAGAAGGCAATCCAGAATCCCGCCCAGGCATTGACACTGAATCCCAGTACGTCGATGCCCAACTGCCGGATCGGCGTAAAATAGCCAACAAAGGTAAATGCAGTCCAGAACGCAAATCCCAGCCACATCGTGTGTTTCAGCGCCTTTTTGCGGACTTTCTCGAAGCTCAGCGGCGACTGGTCCAGCTTGATACGCTGGTTGCGCGTGCCCTCCGCTTTCTGCTCCATCCACATGAAAATACTGGTCCACACCGTCTGCGGGCAGCTATAGCCACACCACACCCGTCCGGCCAGATTGGTCACAGCGAACAGCAGAAACGCCGAGATAATCAGTACCCAAGCCAGCATCACCATATCCTGAGGCCAGAAGGTGATCCCCAGTACATGGAACTGACGTGCAGGCAGGTCGAACAAGACGGACTGCCGATCACCCCAATTCAGCCAGGGCAGAATGAAATAGCCCAACAGCAGCGGCCAGCCGGTGAAGACCCGTATACGCTGATAGAAGCCTTCAATCGCGCGGGTATAGATCTTTTCGCGTTTCTGATAAAGATCCATCTCCGACACTTCTGCCGGAACCACAATTTCCACCGCGAGATTTTCTGGCTGAGAGGACGCCTTCTGTCCCCGTTCGCTGCTGCTATTCATAAGACTCTATGGCTCCTGCCGGGAAAGCTGATACACGTAAGAACTGAGCAGGTGAATCTTGGCCTCGCTGAGCATCTCTGCGTGCCGAGGCATTTTGCCCGAGCGTCCCTTGGTCAGGGTCTGCATGATGCTGCCAGCGTCGCCACCGTAGAGCCAGATGTCGTCGTTCAAGCGCGGTGCACCCATGGCAATGTTGCCGTCGCCTGTCGGGCCGTGGCAGGCCGAGCAGAACATCGCATACTTTTGCTTCGACTCGGCAAGCTCTGGTGCGTCGGTATTGCCGGAACTCAGTGCCTGCACATACGCCGCCATGGAGGCCACGCCCTCATTGCCCAGCGCCGACAGCCAGCTTGGCATCACTCCGCTGCGACCATCGTGAATCGATTGCGCGATCTGAGCAGGCTCGCCGCCATATAACCAATCGTTGTCAGTCAGGTTAGGAAAGCCGTAGCTGCCTTTTCCGTCGGTGCCGTGGCAAACCGCACAGTTATTGGCAAAGACACGTTTGGCGATACGCATGGCCTGATCATTCTCCGCCAGCGTCGCAGCGTCCTGTTCCAGAAAGCCTGCGTACAGCGCCTCGTTTTCAAGGCGGGCTTCTTCAACGTCGCCCTCCCACTGCTGCACAGACGTCCAGTTGAGCAGGCCAGGCCACTTACCCAGCCCGGGGTAAGCGATCAGATAGCCAATACCGAACAGCATGGTCAGCACAAACATCTTGATCCACCATGCCGGCATTGGGTTGTCGTACTCTTCAATGCCGTCGTATACGTGGCCGGTTGTCTTTTCTTCACCCGTCTGAGTAATTTTGCGGTTACCCAGCAGCAGCCACGCCAGTAACACATAGGTAATGGCGGTAAGAACAATGATCCAGCCACTCCAGAAATCAGTCATTGCTCATCTCCTCTACCTTTGCCCTTCACATCCGCGTCGTCATCGACGAAGGGCAGATTCGCAGCCTCGTCGTAAAATTCTTTCCGGCTTCCTCTGTAAACGCTGATGCACACGCCGATAAAGGCAATGAACAGCATCAATGTAGACAGAGATCTGAGATCATTTTGGTCAATCATCGCAGTGCTACTCCCGATTAACGCTTGTATTTAATCAGCGTGCCGAGTTGTTGCAGGTAAACAACCAGTGCGTCGATTTCCTTCATGCCTTCCACTTTTGAGGTGGCATTGGCAATGTCCTCGTCGGTATACGGCACACCAACCTTGCGCAGCGCCTCCATCTTCCCAGGCACTGACGCAGCATCTACGTCGTTGTGAAACAGCCAGGGATAGGACGGCATGATGGATTCGGGAACCACATCGCGCGGGTTGTACAGGTGCGCGCGATGCCACTCGTCGCTGTAGCGTCCACCCAGACGAGCGAGATCAGGTCCAGTGCGCTTGGAGCCCCAGAGGAAGGGATGCTCATAAACCGACTCACCCGCCACTGAGTAGTGACCGTAGCGCTCGGTTTCAGAGCGCATGGGGCGCACCATCTGAGAGTGACAGACATGGCAGCCTTCGCGGATATAAATATCGCGTCCGCTCAACTCGACCGCATTGAGCGGGCGGAGCCCTGCGATCGGTTCAGTGGTCTGCTTCTGGAAGAACAGCGGCACAATCTCTACCAGGGCGCCGAAGCTGATCGCCACGATGATCAGCACGACCATCAAGCCAATATTTTTCTCTACTACGTCGTGATTCATGCCTCGGCTCCCACAGTGTTGACGGCAACTGCCGGTTTTTCCTCGCTACGAATCGTCTTCCAGACGTTCCAAGCCATCAGCAGCATGCCGATCAGGAACAGGAAGCCACCGAACAGGCGGACAATATAGCCGGGATGACTGGCGACAACGGATTCCATAAAGCTGTAAGTCAGGCTGCCGTCGGCGTTATAGGCGCGCCACATCAAGCCCTGAATAATGCCGTTCACCCACATAGAGGCGATGTACAACACTGTGCCGATGGTCGACAGCCAGAAGTGCGTGTTAATCATCGGGATGCTGAACATCTGCTTGCGGCCGAAGACCACCGGCGTCAGGTGGTACACCATGCCGATCGAAATCATTGCTACCCAGCCCAGTGCGCCAGAGTGCACGTGACCAATGGTCCAGTCGGTGTAATGCGACAGAGAGTTAACGGTCTTGATTGACATCATCGGCCCCTCGAAGGTCGACATGCCATAGAACGACAGCGACACAATCAGGAAGCGCAAAATCGGGTCAGTACGCAGCTTGTGCCAGGCGCCAGACAGCGTCATCACACCATTGATCATGCCACCCCAAGACGGCGCCAGCAGAATCAGCGACATCACCATACCCAGACTCTGTGTCCAGTCAGGCAGCGCGGTGTAATGCAGGTGGTGCGGACCGGCCCAGATGTACACGGAAATCAGTGCCCAGAAGTGAACGATCGACAGCCGATACGAGTACACCGGGCGCTCAGCCTGCTTGGGCACGAAGTAGTACATCATGCCCAAGAAGCCCGCGGTCAGGAAGAAGCCCACGGCGTTGTGCCCGTACCACCACTGAATCATGGCATCCACGGCACCAGAGTAGACGGAGTAGGATTTAGTCAGCGACACCGGCACCGCCATGCTGTTAACGATATGCAGCACCGCAACCGTGACGATGAAAGCCCCGTAGAACCAGTTCGCCACATAGATGTGGTCGGTTTTGCGCTTCATGATGGTGCCGAAGAACAGCACCGCATACGCCACCCAGACAATGGCGATCAAAATATCAATCGGCCACTCCAACTCGGCGTATTCTTTGGTGCTGGTCATGCCCATCGGCAGGGTGATTGCCGCCAGCACAATAACCAGCTGCCAGCCCCAGAACACAAACCCCGCGAGGCGCGTCGACAACAGCGCAGTTTGACAAGTTCGCTGTACCACAAAGAGCGACGACCCCATGAGGGCACAGCCCCCAAAGGCAAAAATCACCGCATTCGTATGCAGTGGCCGCAGGCGGCCGAAGCTGAACCAGGGGGTGTCAAAGTTAAGCTGAGGCCACACCAGCTGTGCCGCAATCAGCACACCGACAGCCATGCCGACAATGCCCCACACCACGGTCATCACGGTAAATTGCCGCACGACTTTGTAGTTGTAGATTGGATGTTCTAGTGAAGACGCCATGACGATTCATGTTCCTCTAGAGTGGACGGCGCTCAAGATACGGTTTTTCATGCATATCTGAGGCGAGGTTTGAAAAAATGTGGCTAATTGTGTCAGCCTGCGGCGGCGAGGATGCTGACTCAGATCAACGAAAATCGGAACCGCTCTGCGACAATATGTCGCAGAAAATCTGAGCCTTCGCTCCTGCCTCCACCCACGCTATAACTCAATCACGCTAATCCGTGAAAACCGGGGTAATCCCCATATCCCAGAGGATGACAACACAGCCCATCAGCGCCATGAAAATCACCATGCAAATGGCCACAACGGCCGAGGCATACAGAAAGCCCCGATCCTCAGGAATTCCCATTACCAGCGGAATGCCGAGATAGAGCAGGTATACGGCCCACCCCAGCGCAGCAATACCCAGTGCCAGGTCTACCCAGAACACCGGGTAGAAACCCACCAGTCCGGCAATGAACAAGGGCGTTGCGGTGTAGCCCGCAACCACCATGCCCTTCATGACCGATGAATTTGCCCCGTAGGTTTCCGACATCCAGTTAATCGAGTAACCGATGATCGCGAGGGAAACCAACATCGCAAAGTAGAAAGCAATAACGATTTGCAGCGCACTCTGGTCAGTCAGGCGCACAATCTCGCCGTCGCCGACTGTCCAGCCGATCCTGCTGGCACCGTAGTACCACGCGATACAGGGTCCAGCAGCCAGAACAATGGGGTACAGCAGCTTCGATGCCAGCGAACTGTCACTGAGCTCTGACACCTTTTGCCACTGCTTGCGGGGAGTGAACAGAAAACCGAAGGGATTGCTTATTATTGCGCTCACGGCCTAGTCTCTTTTCTGGTGGAAGGTTTAGTTCCAGAGTCTAGCCGGAGTTCAGGAGATTTGCTTGATTTGCGTCAAGCGGAAAACGTAAATCGACGGTAACTAGAGGTTTGCGACGGTTTTCAGCTTTTCCACATCAAGCTGACTGATTTCTTTGTTGTCGATTTTAACCAGTTCCTGCTTGGCGAAACGGCTCAGCACACGACTGACTGTCTCCACCGTCAAGCCTAAAAAGCTGGCGATATCCGCTCTCGCCATCGGCAGACGGAACGCCGATGCCGACAACTGCCGACGCGCCTGACGCGCAGAAATGCTGACCAACAAGGAAGCGACCCGCTCATCGGCGGTATTCTTGCTCAACAGGGTGATATGCCGCTGGTCATCGACAATCTCGCTGCTGAGCAGCTTGAAGAAATGCCGCTGCAGGTTGGGTAGCTGGCCACTGAGGTCTTCAATCTGCGCAAAGGGAATTTCACAAATAGCCGAGACTTCCAGCGCAACCGCCGAGCTGGCATAGCGGTTCTGACCAATACCGTCGAGCCCGACGACTTCGCCGGGGAAGTAAAAGCCGGTCACCTGCTCGTCACCCGCATCGGTAATGCTGTAGGTTTTCACCGCCCCCGAACGCACGGCATAGACCGAGGTGAAGACATCGCCTTCGCGGAACAGATGGTGGCTTTTCTGCAATGGACGACCGCGCTGAACAATATTGTCCAGACGCACAATCTCGTCACTTTCCAGAGCAAGGGGGAGGCAGATGCCACTCAACCGGCAATTATTACAACTTACTGCAGGATTGTGCGGGCAAGCTTTCGTTGCGTTGACGGGTTGCATGCGGCCTCCAGACGCTAAACGGCATAGTCAGACTGTCGCCATTGAACGCCTATCACCGCAAAGGGTCAAGTCTGCATCCGGCTATTTTACCCGATTAAAACGTCTCTCTGGCTAATGACTACAGCGTCTTGGAGTACGCGCCCTGATGCTGCTCCAGGCTTTGATCAAACAACATACAAATATTGCGCAACAACAAGCGACCACGATCGTTGATCCGCAGCTCATCCGGCATCAGCGTGACGACGCCTTCTCGCTCCATCGCTTCCAACTCGGGAATCGCGTCGGCAAACTTGCGACGGAAAAACACATGAAAGCGGTCGTAGAGATCGACGTAACTGAGGCGCAGATTACAGGCCAACTGCATAATCACATAACGCCGCAACAGATCCTCGGCGTTCAGGGTGAGCCCTTTTGCCACCGGCAGTTGTCCGGCATCGATGGCCGCGTAGTACTCCTCCAGAGATTTATGGTTTTGTGCATAGCAGCGCCCCAGAGAACTGATCGCTGACACGCCCATCCCAATCACATCCGGAGAACGACAGGTGGAGTAGCCCTGAAAATTCCGCTGTAAACGCCCTTCCTGCTGAAATTTGGCGAGTTCGTCTTCTGGTTTCACAAAGTGGTCCATGCCGATATTGATATAACCGGCTTCGCTGAGGCGCTGCTCGGCCAGCAGGAATATCGACAGCTTCTCTTCGCTGTTCGGCATCGGGTGGCGATCCATCGACTTCTGCCACTTAAACCGCTGAGGCAAATGAGCGTAGTGGTAAAGGGCGATGCGCTCGGGCGACAAGGCAATGACATCGTCCAGCGTCCGCGAGAAGGTCTCCAGCGTCTGCCGCGGCAGGCCGTAAATCAAATCCATACTCACCGAGCGGAAATTGTAGCGGCGGGCGGCACCCATCAGACGGGCGATCATATCCGTGCTCTGTACGCGATTAATCGCCTCCTGCACCCGCAGATCAGTGTCCTGAATGCCCATGCTGATGCGATTGAACCCCAAGCCCTTTAACAGGGCGAGATAGTCCTCATCGACCGAGCGCGGATCGAGTTCAATGGAGAACTCCCGCTCACTGCCGTCATCAAGATTGAAGTGCGTGGCCAGGGAGTGCACCAGTTCCGTCATCTCGGCCTTGTCCAGATAATTGGGCGTGCCGCCGCCCAAATGCAGCTGGGTAACCCGACGCCCCGGCCCCAATCTGTCCGAGAGCATTTCAAGCTCTTTATGCAGATGATCCAGATAACGCCGACTGGCATTGGGGTCGCGTGTAATCACTTTGTTGCAGGCGCAGTAATAGCAAAGGCTGTGACAGAACGGCACGTGCACATACAGAGACAGCGGCGACGGGCTGCGTCGCGCCTCTTTCAAAAAAGCATCGTAGTCCGCCACGCCGAAGTCGTCGCGAAAATTCAGTGCTGTGGGATAAGAGGTGTACCGTGGCCCCTGCACCGCATAACGGCGCACCAGCTCACCGGCATCGTGCATGCTTTCAGCTAACGCAACAGACATCTCACACTCCTGGCGCCCTGAGCGCCGACATCATTATTAGTGAACAAAGGCGCCGTCAAAGGCGGGACGCTGCAACGGCAACGCGGCGAGATAGGCATCGCGCTCGGCGAGGCGGTCTTCGCCGACCTCAACCGTAATCGCCTGCTGGATTTCCTCCCAGTCAGCCGGGGTAAAAAGCTGATCGGCAACCGAAAAAATGCTGCGCTCTTCATGAATATGGGAAATCTGTCGGCTGTGATAGTGGCGTGCCAGGCGCACAAGACTCGGGCGCAGTGTCTGCTCGCCCATGCGCAACTCGGCAAAAATCAGCGACAGCTGTTCGCTCAGCGCTTCGAGCATGCTGTGGTCTCGCATTACATTGTTCAGGGCGTAGTGATTGATGCCCAGTTTGGAGTGAAGCTGGCGAAATACCACATGTTCCACCGGATGGTGCCAGGCTTCGGGAAAGGTCTGGATGTAATCCAGGCCGTTCAGGATGGTATCCAGATTGGCGGGAGTGACGTGCATGCCGGAAAAGCGTTCGATCTCGTGAATCAACTCGTAAAGCATCCGTTGCATTCGCTGATGATCGGCCTCGAGCTGCTGAAAAATACTGTGCATGCCATACACTCCCATGGGTTGATGCTCAGCACTGTAACGCCAGCGCCGGACCAGCCGCTTGACCTGAATCAAGCGGCGACCGCATTGGAAGATAGGGGTATTACCGGATAGGACGAGAAAACGGCGAGCAAGAGAACACCGGCCGGGCGTCATTGCCCGACCGGTCGGCATCAGCCCTGCTTGGGGCCGCCGTTTTCACCCAGCCAGCGGGAACCGCCGATGGTGTCAGAAAACGGGGTGAACGCGTCAGCATCCAGAGCCCCTTCGAGAGTCAGGCGGCGATCCAGAAAGATCGGTGACCACAGCCAGGCCTCGGGCTCACTGCGCACCGGCAGCTCGCTGGCGAGCGGGTCCCAGGGACTCGGATTGAGCGTCAGCTGCCCCTGCAGCTTCTCGATCTGCGCCGTGCCGTATTTGGAGTACACGCGCACCACGTGCGGCGGAAAATCCCAGGTCACGTTCTCTGCCGTCGAGTCCACGCCTCTCAGCTGTTTAATCCACCACTCATTGGTTTCAAACTCCGGCGGAATTTCACCCGGCCCGGTCACCTGTCCTTTGAACTCCAGAAAGGTGTAGCCCCGGTGAGTGACTTTTGCGGAGATAAAATCCATCAGCCGATAATACTGGGTTTCCGCATAGTACTTCGGCTGTCCCCAGCGTTCCTGGCTGATGTAGATAGCGGCTTCCTGATCAATGGCAATGCCAAGTGTGTACTCGCCCTCAATGCCGTTGTACTCGGCATCGACATTCACCACGCAACCGTACTCGGGCTCATTGAGCACCGGAAAATTGTAGATGGTAATGGTGACGCCCGGCTGCTTGCCGGGATTAATGCCCGGCGGCAGCAGCTTGGCAATGCTGGCGGGGTCGCTCATGTAGCGAATCTTCAACATAGGCCAGTTGAGGATATCTCCCGGCTTTCCCATGATAGCGCTTGTCTCACTCATTATTATCCCTCTTATTGTGTTGGAACGATGCTCAAGGCGCGCAGCACCCGCCGCCGCTTATGCGGCGTAGAACTGATCAAACCATTTACGGTAACGGGCAATCGGACCATCGCCGTCGCAGAGTGTGGGCTCTTCGAGATACACCTTGTTCTCCCAGATCGGAATGTCCTGACCGACCTGCCGCACAATTTCGTCGCGGAACGCATTGGCGTAGAGCGTGTGCTCTGAGGTTTGCTGTTTGGGCATGCTGAAGCTAAAGCGCATGTGGATATTCTGATCGTCAATCGGCGTAATGGTCCCCATCATCACAATGTCGAACATCCGCGAGAATTTCTGAAAGGTCTGACCCGGCCCAAAGGAATAAGTCTCCAACCGCCCCTGGTCATAGTTTTCACCGCTCAGGTCGACATTGCCCTGCTCGTCGATGGCGTGCTGCTGACTGTCCATGATGGTCCAGCGTCGATAGCCCTCAATCGTCACCTTGCCGTCAGGCATTTCCGGCGAACCATGCACTGTGACAAAGTGCGCGATATCCACCGCATTCTCGCCGGTTTCCTGAATAATGGAATTGATCTGCCAGTCGTAGGTGTCCATGGGCGTCCACTCGTCAGAGTGCAACTCGGCGTGGCGCTCCACTTCCCACATCGGCGCGGCACCCTCGGGGTGGTACCAGGCCCAGATCATCTGATTGACCTCAACCACCGGGTAGCGGCCAATGGCCTGCTTATCGACCACCTTAGGCGGCATATTCTTGGCATAGGGCACCTTGGTACAGAAGCCGCGGCCATCGAATTCCCAGGCGTGAAAGGGACAGGCGATGTTCTCGCCATGGACTTCGCCACCGTGCCCGAGGTGGGCACCAAGGTGGGGACAGTGGGCATCGAGAATCACTGCCTCACCCGACTCAGTGCGAAACAGCACCAGATCTCGACCAAAGTAGGTCAGGGGTTTCACATCCTTCGGCGCCAGATCCTTGCTGTATTCAATGGCAAACCAGCCGCACGGGATGGGCTTGTTATATCTATTATTCATGCTCCCTCCGAACCCTTATTCAAAAAAGGTAACTACGTTGTAAAAAAACTATATGGTTTACTTATTCGGGTCAAGAGGGCAGCGCTTAATTGCGGCAAGAAAGCGCTGGGGAGATCACATTGGGGAGAAGAAGGGGAAAAGCTCAGTCGTTGCGCAGCATGCTGGAAACAATAAACGCCCACAGTTCGCGGTAGCGGGATGGAGAGTCATACTCGGTGTCGTGCACCCAGTTCAAGGTAATGGCGTTCAGCATTCCC
This sequence comes from Spongiibacter tropicus DSM 19543, assembly GCF_000420325.1. Lineage (NCBI taxonomy): Bacteria > Pseudomonadati > Pseudomonadota > Gammaproteobacteria > Cellvibrionales > Spongiibacteraceae > Spongiibacter > Spongiibacter tropicus. Next base: position 980,617 of record NZ_ATUS01000001.1, read on the forward strand.
ACCGTCACTTCCGCACAAAACGCCGTACTCAGCTCCGGCTTCAGCACCTCGCGATGGTGTTCGTAAAAGCGCAGGAAAATACTGTTGATAAAGGCGAGCTGCCCCGCCCCCTCATGAATATTCGCCGCCAGTGCGCCCACCGAGAAGGCGATCAGCTCCCGCTCAACCCCACCGGCTCGCTGTTCACGGCGAATAAAGACATTGATCATGTCTTCAAGCTGTTCAGCGAAGGGCTTACCGCTTTCAATGACCTCATCAATCAGCTTATCGGTGCCGCGCAGCAACTCCTCCTGACACAGCTCACTGATCAGTTCATTTTTGGTCGCGTAGTAGTTGTAGAAGGTTTTTTTCGCGATATCGACACAGTCGCAGATCGCATCAATTGTCAGCCCTTCAACGCCGTGTCGACCAATCAGCCGAAGGCTTTCCGCGCGAATCGCTTCTCTTACTGCTTTCTTCTTCCGCTCGCGACGCCCAAGTTGACTTACCGGCACCGGCTTCTCCTTATTCTTCGCCAAAGCGCCGGATAGTAGCGCATGATCGGCGAGCACGTCACCGTCTGCCATTATGACGTGCCCCCGGTGCGCTTACAGAACATTCGGCGGCGTGGGCGTCGTGCCCTCCAAAATACTCTGGGTACGCGCGACAAATGCGGCACGGGACTTCTCGGACATTGGCGAAATCCAGAACTTCTCGGCGCGGATGCCGTTCAGCGCAAACGCCGCCACCTCCTCGGGTTCGGTGGTCTTCAGCTCCATGTCGTACTGCGCCATGATGGCTTTCATGTCGTCGACCGAATGAATGCCCGAATCCGGTTTATTCGGATCGACCGGCAAATCCTGCGGGCGATTGCGCTCGGAATTGAAAATACCGGTGTTCACCACATTCGGGCCGGGAAACAGGGCGTTGACCTTTACCGGTGATTGCTGCGCCTGCAGTTGGTAGTGCAGATTCTCGGTAATCGCCTGAACAGCCGCTTTCGTGGCGGTGTAGATAGGCGTATCCGGCAACACCAGAAATGCCCCGTTGCCGGAACCGGTCACCACAAAATGCGCCTCTTCGCCCTGCTCGACCAGCTTCGGTAAAAAGGCGTTAATGGTGTGGATCAGGCCCCAGGTATTCACCCGAAAGCCCCACTCCCAGTCGTTGAGGTTGTAGTCCCACATATTGCCGCCTTCGCCGGTGCCGACACCGGCATTGGCAAAGACCAGGTGAACAGCGCCGAATTTTTTCCAGGCGGCCTCGGCCAGCGCCTGCATCGATGCCGGGTCGGTCACATCGGCGCGCTGCCCCAGGCACTCGCAACCCATTTCTGTCAGTTCTGCCACACCGCGCTCAAGCGCCTGCGTCTCAATGTCTGCAATCACGACTTTGGCGCCCTCATTGGCCAGCGCCAGTGCCAGTGCGCGCCCGACACCACTGGCGCCGCCGGTGATCACCGCCACCTTGTTATTGAACTCCTGCATGACAACTCCTCGATCTATTTAGGCTTATTATTTCGAACAGCGGATTGAAGCGTTTCGGCAACTACAAAAATCTCACTTGAGAATAAAGATACACGGTAGTATCTTTTTTGCAAACCGGTATTGCAGAGCGCAGGCCCGGCTGCGCGCCAACAATAATGACAAGGAGCAAAGCAATGCTGCAGGAAGAACAACAGAGCCAACTGCCGCCCATTGAAACCCTGTTCAATCCGAATTCCATGGAGTACGCGCTGGATCCCGGACCTCAGTGTCAGGCGCTCTCGGAACGTGGCCGACTGGTCTGGTATGCGCCGTGGATGTGCTGGATCATGACCCGTATGCCCGACATCATGGAGTGCTGGAAACAGGAGTACCTGAGTTCCGACTTTTACGATTGGGAATTCGCTCCGCCGCGCCCCACCGAAGAAAGCTGGACCAACTTTGAAAAAGCACTGGTGGGCCACAGCCTGCTGGCGGACCCGGACCACCATCGCCTGATTCGCAAAATCACCTCACCGGCGTTTTCACGGAACGTCGTCGATAACATCAACCGCCGTATTGAGCCCGACATACAGCGCCTGTTTAAGGAACTGGGCGACGTGGAAGAGTTCGACTACATCGAACAGGTCGCCAAGCACATTCCGTTTATTTCCATTACCCGCATGGTCGGCATTCCCGAAAAATACTGGCCGCAAATCAAACAGACCGTGCTCACTTTTACCGAGACCTGGAATCCCACGATTTCGGAAGAGCGCCGCGCCAAGGCGCAGGAAGACAGCAACCGTGCCATCGACATCCTGCTTGAGGTGATTGCCGAGCGCCGCGCCTCCCCCGGCGGCGAGGAAGATTTTCTCAGCGCCCTGTTGAAAGTCGAGGCCGAAAACGACGATTTCGACGAGTGGGATATTGTGACCCTGATCCTCGCCCTGATCGGCGCCGGTGCTGACACCACGCTGGTCGCACAACAGTGGTCGGCCTACGCCCTGCTCACTAACCCGGATCAGGTGCCGCTGGCGCTTGAATCGACGGCCGCATTCTCTAACGCCTTCAGTGAGATCATGCGCTGGGCTGCCAACTCCAAAATGGGCTTTGCCCGCTATATCCCCGAAGACCGAGAGCTATTGGGCCAACAGGTGAAGAAGGGGCAGATGGTATTGATGATGCCGCACCTGAAGGATCACGATCCCAACTTCTTCGACAAGCCTAACGATCTGGATGTGCGCCGCCACTTCGATCCCGATGTGCTGTTCGGCTACGGCCCGCGCTATTGCATCGGTGCAGCACTTGCCAAGCACCAGCTCTATCTGAGCATGAGCGAATTGTTCAAGCGCTTCCCCAATGCCAGTCTGGCGGAGGAACCCGAGCGCGACCTGGAAGACCACAACAGCATCACCTTCAAGTCACTACGGGTGAAAACCGGCCTGTAAGCCCCGCGGCGGCTTTTGCCGCCGCCAAATCATGACAGCCCCCAGCACACGCGCTATGCTGTGACCTTTCCCCGCAGGAACCCCCATGAGTCCAGCGCCACGCGGCACAGTCATTGTTGCCCTGATCCCACTGTTACTCGTTCTGCTGTTGCTTGGCATTAACGTCGCCCTGTACGGCGACGCCGGGATTGAGGGCGCCAACCAGCTCGCCCTGCTATTGGGCGGCGGCCTCGCCGCGCTGATCGGTCTGCGCCGGGGCCTGCACTGGCGCGAGCTTCAAGAGGGAATGCTCAAAGTCGTCGGTGTGGCTATTGTGCCGATGATGATGTTGCTGCTGATCGGCGCGCTGTCCAGCACCTGGACCGTCGCGGGCATCGTGCCCACGCTGATTTACTACGGCCTGCAATTGGCAGACCCTGCGTGGTTCTACGCGGGCGTGGCCGTTGTCTGTGCCATCGTCTCTACCGCCATCGGCAGCTCATGGACGACCGCCGCCACCCTCGGCATTGCCATGATGGCCACCGGTGCGGGACTGGGCATGAGTGAAACCATCACCGCCGGGGCCGTTATTTCCGGTGCCTATTTCGGCGACAAGCTGTCGCCACTGTCAGACACCACCAACCTCGCCGCGGGCGTCTGCGGTGTCGAACTGTTCAGCCATGTGCGCTACCTGGCACTGACCACCCTGCCCTCCTTTGCCATCGCCCTGCTGATCTTCCTCGCCATTGGCCTGCAACACAGTGGCAACGGCGCCATCGTGCAGGCCGACATTATGCTCAAGGCCCTCACCCACAGCATGGTGATTTCCGGCTGGCTGTTGCTGGCCCCGTTGCTGGTTGTAATTCTTATCGTTCGCCGCGTCCCGGCCCTGCCAGTGATGTTTATCGCCACCTTGCTGGGCAGCCTGCTGTCTGCACTGGTGCAGCCCGATATTGTTCAGCAGATCGGCGGCAGTGACGACTGGCTGGGAATGTATCGAGGACTGGTGCAGACGATTGTTGGCGACAGCCAGATTGAAACCGGCCATGAATTCAGCAATGAACTGCTCAGCAGCAGCGGCATGGCAGGGATGCTCAATACAATCTGGTTGATACTCTGCGCCGTGGTTTTCGGCGGTCTGATGGAGGCCTCTGGCCTGCTCGGGGATATCACCTCCGCGCTGAAACGCGTGGCACGTAACCGCACGGCGCTGGTTGCGACCACAGCGGGCAGTTGCGGCATTCTCAATCTGACCGCCGCCGAACAGTACCTGACGATTCTGATCAGTGGGCGCATGTACGGCGATCTGTACCGGCAGCACGGTCTCAGTCCGCGCAATCTCAGCCGCACGCTCGAAGACGCCGGTACAGCCACATCGGTTCTGGTTCCCTGGAATACCTGCGGCGCGTTTCACGCTACCGCCCTAGGCGTCGCCACCCTCAGCTACCTGCCCTTCTGCTTCTTCAATCTGATCAGTCCGCTGATGTCGATGCTCTACATGCGCTTCAACATCGCTATTGAGGAATACCCCGCGCCTCAGGAAAGTGACGCGCATAGATAGGTGAACACCACTCCGTCGCAGCATTGCCAATGGACGGTGAATCGCTGCCCGCAACGCTCGGGATGCTGACAGCGCAGCAACTCCAGCTCCATGCATTGCTGCTCGGGCAAAAAGCGCTTCAAGCTCACGTCGAGAAAATCGACATAGTGCCGGAGTGCCGGGAACAGCGCTTTGTAGAGACTTTCTTTTGCCGAAAACAGAATACTGATGGCCTCGGCCTCCGGCATACCGCTCTCTCTGAGCAATCGTCGCTCAGAAAGATGGCCGACCAGCCCCGCTACCTCGCGACAAACCTCCGGCCTCATCACCCTCTCCAGGTCGATACCGGGAAAGCCCTCCCGGCTGACTATGCACAAGGCGTGATCCCCGTGGTGACTGATCGCGCCCTGCAATCCCGGCGGCCACAGCACTTCTCCGGAGGCGCCGCGCAAGGGTGCGACCTCATCGGCCCCGGCCATCGCCAGTGCCTGACGCGCAGCACAGCGCCCCGCCAGGTAATCGGCACAGCGCGAGTCCTTCGCGCCCGCCAGCTTGGCAGGCATGGCTATATCCAGCAGTTCGAACAGTGCCGGTCGGTAATGATTTACGTCGAACTGGCAAATCACCGCCTGCTGAGCCGTGCCCGGCAGATCGAGCAATGAAAACCTTTTCAGGAAAGGATCGTAGGGAAGACGCGATGGAGTGTCTGTGTTCGCCAGCGCGCTCAGCATGCCCTGCTAAGCGGCCGAGCCGGCGAGTTGAAAGTCGGGCATACCCGGCAACAACTGCCAGCGCTGTAGCTGGGCAATGGCCTCATCGACGCCGTCTTCGGCGCGGATGCGCTGCCCCAGCTCCGCCGCCTTATCCTGACAAGGCGCGGTCAGCGCGTAGCGCAAGGCTTCCGTGGCCGAATCCACACTCAGGGTCTTGCGAGTGACGGCAGCGGGCGCCGCGCCGAGGCTGGCAAGCCGCCAGGCCCAGAACGGCTGATCGCCGAAAAAGGGCATCACCACCGATGGCACACCCGCCTTCGCTGCAGCCGCAGTAGTGCCCGCGCCGCCGTGGTGGACCGCCGCCGCCACACGGGGAAACAGCCAGTCATGAGGCGCGGCACTCAGGCAGAATATCTGCGCGTCATCGACGGCCGTGAGCCCTCCCCAGCCCGTGGCAAAAATGCCGCGCTGCCCGGTATTACGCAAGGCCTGGCGCCAAATATCGCTGAGCCGCTGCGCATCGCCCCCCAGCATGCTGCCAAAACCGACATAGACCGGCTTCGGCCCGGCAGCGAGGAATTCACTCAGGGCGAGGGGCGGTTGCCAGCGCTCGCCTTCATCCAAAAACCAGTTGCCCGCCACCTTGACGTTCTCGGGCCAATGGGGAGACGGCGGAATCAGGCTCGGGCTGAAACCATACAGCACCCGGTGGGGCAGTTTGCGCCGGTAAAACGGCCCGTACCACGGCAGCGGTGGCAGCTTGAGCTGCTCGCGAACCGCGGCATATGCGGGCGCCATCATTTGCCAGGTCAGTACCCGACAAGCGTGATAGAGCCCCTGATTAATCACGCCGGGTCGCGGCCGCTGAGGCGGCGGCAACATCATCGGCGGAATGTCCGGACAGGGGCTCACCGGCTGTAGATGGGTTTCTACCATCGGAATATCAAAGCGTTCTGCCAGTGCCGATGCCAGCGCAGCCACCATGCCGTTGCCCATCAGCAAGCTGGCACCCCGCGCCGCGCTCATCGCCTGTTCCGGCCAGTCTGCCGACATGGCCTTGAGTTCCCGGCGGGCCGTTTTCAGCAGTGCCAGGGGGTTCAAGCCGCGCTGCAGCACTTCCGGATCTCTGGCCATCACTTCGAGAAAGTCGGCGGTCAGCGGCGCGTAATCCAATCCGCTGTCGCGCACCAATGCCTCACAGCTTTTGCCGGTGGCGATGCACACCCGGTGACCCTTTGCCTGCAGACCAACACCCAGTGCCACAAAGGGGCGTACATCGCCCTGCGTACCGATAGAAAAAATGCAGATATTCACGAGGCCTCCCGCAGGCCACTCAGCAATGCCGCGGCAATCTGCGGACCAATTTCAGCCAGCGGTCCGGCCTCCAGCATCGCCTGGTGATGACAATTCACCGGATGTACATGCAGGCCTGCCACCTTGTCGTGCCACACGCTCGGACAATGCTGGATGCTTTCGGAACGCGCTGTATCCAGTGCCTGGAAGAAGTGCATGGGCACATCCACCGCGCCCGGTGCAAAGCCTTGCAACAGCGACAGGTTATTCGCAATCACCGCCGCCACATCTTCCAACAGGTTGCTGTGCTGATCCTGCAAGCCTTTGACGATATCCATATTCAGCACATCGTACTCCCGGCACAGGAAGTCGCTCATCTCTGCCATGGAGGCTGGCGCACGCGCGGCGTCCAGACCGAGGAAATCGACAATACCCAGCGCGACCTCCGCTTCACTGGCACCGTTTTCCAACTTGAAGGGGTAGGCATCGAGTACCCCCAGGAAACCGACCGACTCGCCACTGTCGCGAAGTTGACGCGCCATTTCCTGCGCCACAATACCGCCCATGGACCAGCCCAACAGGCGGTAGGGGCCACTGGGCTGAATCTGGCGAAGCTGGAAAATATAGTCGGCGGCCACTTCTTCAATGCTGCCGGGCAGCTCTGCCTGTCCATCCAGTCCCCGCGACTGCAAACCATACAGCGCCGTGTCTTTGCCCAGGTACTGCCCCAGACCAGCAAAGCCCCAGCTCAGCCCCAGCACCGGGTGAATACAGAACAGTGGCTCCCCTTCGTGGCGGGCGGCAGCCGTATTGAGGGTCTGGCAGCAAGCCAGCGGGTCCAGTTGCGAACCCCGTTGCAGGTGTTCGGCCAGTTCGGCAATGGTGGTGGCCTCAAACGCCGCTGCCAGTGGCACATCGCGCCCCAACAGCAGGCGCAGACGAGCAACCATCCGCGCGGCGGTGAGCGAATCGGCGCCCAGATCGAAGAAGCTGTCGTGCACACCAATGCGATCCAGCTGGAAAATCTCGCACCACAGCTCCGCAAGCTTTTCCTCCAGCGGTGTGCGTGGCGCCGTGTACTCGCTCAGACACTGCCAATGGGGCTCGGGTAAGGCCTTGCGATCGAGCTTGCCGTTAACATTCAGCGGCAGGTCGCTCACCAGTTCGTAGTGCGACGGCAACATGTAGTCAGGCAGGCTGGTCTCGATCTGCAAGCGCAAGGCTGAGGCCTGCAGCGCTTCGCTGTCGGCATCAAAACCCTCTTCGGGAAGCAGATAGGCCACCAGTCTCGGCTGCCCGGCTGGATCTTTACGCAGGGCAACAGCGGCCCGGCGCACTCCGACACAACGCAGCAGATGGGTTTCGATTTCTTCTGTTTCCACCCGGAAGCCACGGATTTTAATCTGGAAGTCGTTGCGTCCGAGGTATTCCAATACCCCGTCGCGTCGCCAGCGGGCCTGATCGCCGGTTTTGTACAGGCGCCCCTCGCCGTAGGGATTGTCGACAAAGCGCTCAGCCGTCAAATCAGGACGGTTGTGATAGCCCAGTGCCACACCTGCACCACCAATATACAACTCGCCGGGCACACCGGGCGGCAGCAGTGCCATCTTCTCGTCCAACACATAGACCTGTGTGTTGGCGATAGGTCGGCCGATAGGCGGTGCACTGTTGCCGATCTTGTCGAGAATCATCATCGTCGACCAGATCGTGGTCTCGGTGGGGCCGTAGAGATTAACCAGTGGTTGACCGAGTCGGCGCATACGGTGAGCCAACTCGGTGGGAAGTGCCTCGCCACCCACCAGTGGACGAATCCCCTGCAGCACATCACCGTGCTCTTCCAGCAGCGCCTGCCAGTGTGAAGGGGTGGCCTGCAGAGTGGTAATGCCCTGCTTGGCAATCACCGCTGCCAACGCCGCCGGATCGCGGGCAACATCGCGACTGGCAATGTGCACGCGTGCGCCAGCCAGCATGGGCAGGAACAGCTCCAGCACCGCAATATCAAAGGACACCGTAGTGAGCGCCAGCAAGCTGTCGTCCGGCGTCAGCGACAGGGATTGCTGCATTGCCAGCAGGAAGTTCTGCAGCCCCAGGTGAGGCACCACAACACCTTTGGGACGCCCCGTCGAACCGGAGGTATAAATAATATAGGCGGGCATATCACCGGCAATCGCAACATCCGGCAATGCCCTGGCAGGGTAATCACTCAGCGTCAGCGATTCCCACAACAGACAGGGAACGCCCGTGTCTGGCAGGCCCTGCTGGCAGTCCTTGCTGCTCAGAATCAGGTCTGGCCGCGCATCCTCAAGAATCATCGCCACCCGCTCGGCGGGGGTGCCAGGGTCCAGTGGCAAATACGCCGCCCCGCTTTTCAGAATGGCCAGCAGCGCTGTCGGCAAACAATTTTCTCGGGGCAAGGCAACGGCGACGACCTTGCCCGGACCAATACCGCGTTCGCGCAGTAGCTGACACAGCGGGTTTACCCGATCCGCCAGCTCACGGTAGCTCATTACCGCCGACGCATCGCTGAGGACCGGGCGATCGGCAAAGTGAGCAACACTTTGCTCAAACAACCCCGGCCAGAAAGCTGCAGGCAACGGCGACTCGGTGTCGTTCCAAGCCTGCAACTGGCTGCGACGCTCATCCGCCGACAACAGATCGAAGTCACCAATAGGGCTGTTCGGCGCCTGAATCATGGCCTCGACCAGACGACCGAGGCGGTCGCGATGCTCATCCAGTTCCAACTGGCTGTACAGCGCCGGGTTGGCATCGATAACAATGTGCAGCCCCTGCTTTTCGCCACGGTCAAAGACAAACACGGTCATGTCTTCAACAGTGCCATTGGAGAGGTTGTGAATACTGCAATGGTGGCCGCCGAAGCCAAAGTCATAATCAAAGGGCTCGATATTCACGCCCATCCAGGAAATCTGCTGGCCGCTGCCCAGCAGACCGAGATCGCGCCGCAGCTCTTCGTAGCGATACTGCTGATGGCGCAGCGCGCTGCGCACGACCTTGGCCGTCTGCCCCAGCAACTCGACAAGACTCTGCTCATCGCCCATCGCCAAGCGAATCGCCACGGCATTCGCCATCATCGACGGAATGCTGCGCAGACGACGATTCACCCTTGCCGTCACCGGCATACCGAAGACCAGATCCTGTTGACCACTCATTCGATAGGTATACGCCGCCAGCATGCTGATCAACAGCTGCGGCACACTTCCCCCCGCCTGCTGTGCGATGTCACGCAACTGTGCGGAGCGCTCCAGCGACAGGACCAGCGCGCTGCGACGCAGGCCGCCGCTGCGCGGAGCACTGCGCTGCGACAGGGAAATGGCATCGGGCAGGCCGGCCAGTTGAGACTTCCAATAGTCGCGATCGCGCTCAATACGCGATGACTCCCGGTAGGCCTTTTCTTCTTCCAACTGCTGCACCAACGGCAGAAACGGGCTTTCTCCGATGTCGCCGCCAGCGAGCAGGCCGTTATAGATATCCGCCAGACGACGGGCCAACAAACCGCCGCCAAAGCCGTCCAAGGTGATGTGGTGACAGCGCTGATACCAGAAATAACGCTGTTCAGATAACTTGATCAGTACGCCCAGCCAAAGGGCTTCTCGCTCCAGGTCCACGGGACGCGAGACCTCATCATTCATCCAGCGCAGAGCGTGCGCCTCTGCATCGTCTTCGGCGCTGAAATCGAGGAAAGGGAATTCACCCGGATACTGTTCATTGACTAACTGGCGCGCACCCTCTGCGGTCTCCACAATCTGCACGCGGGTGGATTCCGCCTCTTTCGTGAGCAGCTGACTGGCTTTCAGAAACGTCGGCACATCGACGTCACCGCCAATATCCACATATTCAGCCAGCTTGTAGACCGCATCGCTGGGGCCGATTTTCTCACCCATCCACATGCCGCGTTGAGCACTTGCGATGGGTAGCAGTCGATTAAATGCCTCGTCATCCGATGGCGTAGTGCCTGGACGGCGGAAGGGTTCGGTGTTCAGCGGAGCAGGTCTTTCCCGTTTGCTCTGCGGCTTGTTGTAGTCCGTTTGTTGGGGCGGCGGCTGTTCCATCGTAGTCGTCTCTCGGCTAGGCAAATTTTTAAACAGACGAACTCTTCTCACGGCAAGCGGGAGTTCTTGGTCTGCGAAGTTTCTTATTATTGAGAAGGAACAGCGCGTGGCGTCGGCTTGGCTGTTCGTTAGGTCGATAATAGAGAGATAGGCGATTGGACAGGCGTGATACACATCACAGAGAAAACATGAAAATACGAATTTCCCCTTATTTTTCAATGCATTACTACACACTTACACCGAACTGTGACACACACAATAATGTAGAAATGTGCTGTAGTGGCGAGCAGAGGAACACCTTCCTCAAGGGAATCAATAAGTTATAACAAGAAGCAATATCATTACCAGAAGAGTCGCGGCGGACAGGCAAAATGCTGACAGCAACGTCAAGAAAATAGACAAAAGGGTGACTGAAGAAAGAAGCCTATCAGGCTGGCTTGGCGGCGCGCATTGCCTTATCAACCTGCCTGTTCAAGGATGCCTCATACGCCTTCAGAATCGGGTGCACTGAATGCCGGGGCTTCGCCGCACGCAAGCCCAACTCGTCGACATTGCGCAGGGATAAGTCCAGAAACTCCGCCAGCGCCGTCATTGTCTCGCCGGGGTTTTGCACCAGCTGTGCGTAGTCCACCTCTACGGCCTGATTGCCCGGCATCGCTGCCAGTTGTTGGCGATAACTGACGACTTCCCTGGCCACGTGTCTGGCCAGCATGGGCCGAGCGAGCAGCGCTATCGCCCGTTCTCCCAGCACTGCTCGCAGACCACGCATCAACAACCAAATCAGGTAGCCCTTGCGATATCCCTTACGACCATTGCCTGTATCCAGCAGCATTTCCAAGTAGTGTTGAGGACCGTCGAGGTAGGCGAGAAATGCATTGAGCATGCTGTTTAACACCGCAATCGGTTCGCGACTGATATAAATGAACCGGGCTTGCTCATAGCGCCCGGCAATCCAGCGCGCATTCGCGGTATCCCAAGGGTTTTTGAGCAATACCGCTTCGCTGTCGGGTTCCAGGGCCAACAGCTTGCGGCACATTTCCTCAAACAGTGGCGCTGTATCATCACTAAGCTTGAAACTGCCTCCCAATCGCCGCAGCAGAAAACCGTACTCTTCCACCTCATCGGCCGCGACCGGCACGCTGTCAATTTTGCGGTCGCGAATGCCCAGTGCCGCAAAACAGGCATCCAGTTTCCGCTGATCCACGTCTGCTTGTCCGTCTCTTGCGTTGCAGAGCAAGCGCCGATAGTAAAAAAGTCGGTAGAGGCTTAGCTGGGAAAGCGGGAAAGCACGGGCCACACTGTCGTAGAGAAACGTGGTGCCCGATCGGTGCAGGCCCATGATAAATACGGGCCGCACAGGCAAGCTGGCCAGCGGCGCAATCAGCTCACGATCTTCATCACTGCGGGGAAAATCGGGATCGACGGGGTATTGCACAAACTCCTCCAGAGTGAGCAAGATGACTGGGCAGCACACTCTAGCGGATTAATGCATAAAAAATACCTACCCAGTCGCCGTTTTATGGCGAGAGCGGCAGCTACAACTCTCCCGCACGGCGCAGCAGGTGATAGTAAATCCTTACCGCCTGCACATAACTGGCTTGTGATACCCGCTCATCGGTACCGTGAATCCCGCGCATTTCTTCGGGACCGATTTCAAACCCCACAAAACGGTAGCTATTCTCAGCGACCGCCTCGTAATGACGCGCATCCGTCGCCGCCACGACTAAACGCGGTGCCACAATGGCCTCCGGGGCAATTTGTGAAACCAGTTCACCCAGCACACGGAAGCCTGCAGAATCGGGTGAAGCCACTTTGGACGGGTTGCTGCCAAAGCCGCCATAGGGGCGAATGCTCACCCGGGGGTCATCAACAATTGCGGTCACCGCCTTGATCACCGACTCTACCGTATCGCCCGGCAGAATACGGAAGTTGACGACGGCACTGGCCTTAATCGGCAACACATTATCCTGCACGCTGCCCTGCAGCATGGTGACTGCCGTTGTGGTGCGCAGCCCCGCATTAATCGCCGGCTCTGCAGCCAACTGCCGCTCCAGCAGCGGGCCGAACAACCAGGTATTGGCAAACAACAGGCGCTGATAAAACGGGATGGCATCGCCGAGATAGCGGATAAAATCCACCGTATAGTCCAGGGTCGCTGGCAGCGGATTGGCTTCCAGGCGGGCAACAGCCGCCGCAATCACACCCGCCGCCGTTTGTGGCGGCGGCATGGACGAATGTCCACCACCGCCAGACGCGCTGAACTCGAGACTGAGAAAGCCTTTTTCTGCCGGACCAATCAGGGCAAGCGGTTCATCGACACCGGGCAACATCCCCTTGGCAATCGCCCCGCCCTCATCCAGCAAAAACGCCAGGGAGATGCCACGTTCACCCAACCAGGCAGCCATGGCTTTGGCGCCTTCGCCTCCGACTTCTTCGTCAGCGCCGAAGCCGAGATAGATATCGCGAGGGGGCACAAAACCTTCGCCCAGCAAACGCTCGGCAGACTCCAGTATCCCCATCAGACTGGCTTTGTCATCCAGCGCCCCACGGCCCCAGATATAACCGTCAACCAGCGTGCCGCTGAACGGCGGGTAGCTCCAGTCCTCTTCCGTACCGGGAATCACCGGCACAACGTCCTGATGCGCAATCAGCATAATCGGCTTGGCAGCCGAATCAGCGCCCGCCCAATGCAGCAGCAGGCTGTTATCAAAACGCTGTACCGAGAGTGTTTCAAACACCTGCGGGAAACGCTGGCGTAGAAAGTCGTGGAAATCGGCAAACGCCTGTTGATCAACTTTTTGGGGATCGTCATAGGAAATGGTGGGATAGCGCAGGGCTGCCGCGAGCCCGTCAACAAGCGGCTCAGCCTGCCACTCGACCTCTACCAGTGAATTCCCTACCGCCTGTTCTGGCGGCACAAATTGCAGCGTTCTTACGACCAGAACGGCGATCAGCAGACACAGCGCTGCAGCCAGCCCGACCAAAATACGTTTCATTACACTACTCCTGCTAAAAAACTACGGCTTGGCAGCGTTCAACGCTGCCAAGCCGCTCACGCTGTCTGCTTATTGAAAACGGTAGCTGAATTCCACGCCCAGCTCGCGAGGCGTACCCGGCACCCGGTTCGCAACCCCAATCACGCTGGTCACCGCAATCCCCCCAACGAAATAGGGCTCGTCTTTAATGTTGTTGACGTAGGCACCCAGCCCCATCTGCTCGTTGATTTCCCAGCGGACGCGCGCATTGTAAAGCTCGTACTGGCTGACCGTTGAGCTGGCATAGTTGCCACTGAGGTAATCGGTGCCGATGAAGATCTCATCACTATAGTAGTACTGAAGCTGGGGCACGATCAGCCCGATAGGCGAATCCCAGTCATACTGAATATTCAGACCGCGCACGTTCTGCGGTACTTGGGGAAACGCCTCGCCACTGCGATCAACAATAGCGAAGCCGTCGTCGGTATTCGTGCCCAGGTTATATTCCAGGAAATCACCATCGGTATACCCGGCATTGGCGTTGATGGTGAACGGCCCCAGCAAGGCCGTCAGCTCAAGTTCAAAACCATCAACCACCGCCTCACCGGCGTTACCGGTGAACTGTACTACTTCGGTATCGGTGGCGCCCACCTCATACAGTGCCACCTGCAAATCGGTGTAATCCATCTGATAGGCGGCAACATTGAAGCGCAGTCGGCGGTCAAAGGCATCCAGCTTGAAGCCGATTTCCTTGTTCAGCACCTGCTCGGGCTCGAACTGTTTAATCTCCGACTCAGTCTGTGTGGTACGCACATCGAGTCCGCCAGACTTAAAGCCCCTGCTCACCGTCGCATACACCATCAAGCTGTCCAAATTCAGCGATTCCAGCAGCTCATCCCCGGCCAGATAGTTCAGCGTCAAACTCGGCGTCCACTCTTCAAAGTCGGTGTCGCCACGCAGTTTGGGGCCAAAGATCAACGGCACCTCAGGCGCGTCATAGGCAAGATACTGGGCTCTGGAGACCGGAGAATAAATGCCGTCGCCCAGATGGAAAACCGGCGCCAGAATGGCGAGGTCACTGCCAATCTGTGCGTTCAGCCGGCTGGCATATTCGCCGTAATCCGGCGTGCCCTGCACATGCACCGACGCCCGCTCCTCTTCGGTGTAACGCACCCCAAGTGTCAGCTGCCAGTTCTCAGCCAGATCCAGGGTTCCCTGAGCAAAGGCGGCCTTGGTGGTATTCTCATAGTCGGCGATGTTAACCATGTTCGCCTGCACCGGTAACACCGCCAGTGCCGAGATGGGAATATCGATGCCGACAGCCCCCTCCGGCTTGATTGCGACCAGACCATTGTCACCCACCTCGGTACCGTCCAGAGCATTGTCGAGAGACTCTTCTGCGTAGAACAGGCCGAAGGTGTAGTTCAGGCGCTCATCCCAGGCGCTGCCGTTAAACTTAATCTCTTGCGAAAACTGCTCGCGCTTGGCATCGCCAACGGTTTTGTCCGAGCCGTTCAGCACCTGATAGCCCGCAGCGGGCCCTACTGCAACGGCGCGAATACCGGTGCCATCGGAGTCCCCCCCGATGTAAATATTGTCCTGCATGGCGTAGCTGGTAATGCTCTCAATATCCAGCCAGTCAGAAACCGGCGCCCGCAGCGTCAAGGCAATCATGTGATTGTCGATGGCATACACGCTGTCTTCGGGGTTGAGGCTGACTTCAAAGTCCTTGGCCTGTGCCGAGCTGGCATCACAGGCTTCTTCAAGACTCATATCTTCGGCGCCGCGATACACCCCCGAGGTCAGAATGGCGCCATTGTTCTGGAAGGCACAATTGTAGGGCGAACCGCGCTCATCAATTCGGCTGAGGAAACCAAACAGGTCCACTTCTACATCATCATTCACATACCAGATCAGCCGCGACGACAGCGCCATGCGGTCTTGATCAAACAGCGCGTTATTCGCCGCAGTATTATCGATTGAGCCATCGCTGCGCTTGCTGTTAAACGCCACGCGCACGGCAAGGTCATCGCTGATTGGCAGGTTGGCGTCCAGTTTGACGTTTTGCTGACCGTAGCTCCCTGCCCCGAGTTTTACACCGAATTCATAGCCGTCGGTGAAAGGCTTTTTCGAATCCACCAGAATCGCGCCACCGACATTGTTCTTGCCGAACAATGTGCCCTGAGGGCCACGCAGCACCTGAATAGACGCGACATCAACGGCATCCAGCAACTGGGCGTCGGAGCGCGGTACGTAGATACCATTGAGGTACATGCCGACACCCGGGTCCAGCACCGGGTTGCCCGAACGCTGCCCCACACCGCGAATGAAAATGGCAGGCGCTTTGTAGTTGGTCTGGGAAAACTGCAGACTGGGCGCCAGGGTTTCCACATCTTCTATGTCGCTGATACCCATGTAGTCGAGCATATCGCTGCCCAGCGCAGAGACCGCCACGGGTGTGTCCTGCAAACTTTCCTCACGCCGCCGCGCAGTGACAACAACCTCTTCAAGCATCACCCGGCTGTCAGCTTGCGCGAAACTCGGCGTCGCAAATAATGCCGACACGGCCGAAACGGCCAGGGGAAGAAGTAAGGGGGCTTTCGTTTTCATTCACAGGTCTCCAGCATTCTGTGTATCGTTCGGTCCATCGCGCTACGGGACGACATGCTCCGCGGGGCGAATGTTGACATGCGTTACATCAACAGTCACTCCCTCACGCAAGAGTCGTGCCGCGAATCATGCACTAATGGGCTCGACACTGACAGGCACGCCATTCAATGCAGCATTGCCCGACAGCACATCAATAAAGTAGTCATCCGTCAGCGTATTCACGCTCACGCCCGCGTTCGCCTCCGCCAATCGCCACGCGGTACCCTCACCGTGATGCCCCCAACCATGAGGAATACTGATCACGCCGGGCATGACCTCATCGCTGACTTCGGCGACCACCTCCACACTGCCTACGCGCGAGTGCACGCGCACTTTGCCGGCATCGCTCACCCCCAAACGTCGGGCATCGTCAGGGTTCAGCAGCGCAGTACAGCGGTTCTTTCCCTTCACCAGGCGCTGGCTGTTATGTAGCCAGGAATTATTGCTGCGCACATCCCGACGGCCAATCAATACAAACGGGCTCTGCGCATCGCCGCCAAAAAAACGTGCGTCGACACGCGGCAGATCTGCTAGGAAAAAATCGGTATTGAGGTGAATTTTTCTATCTTTATGGAACAGCGCCGCGGGCAGTTGGGGCTGCAGCGGCCCCAGATCAATGCCGTGTGGCGCGGCCTTCAGTTTGGCCAGGGTCAAGCCCGAAAACGGCCGCCAACCGGCACCGTAGGGGCCGCGACGCAGGAGTAAGGCGAGCATTCCGCCGGGGCCGAGGTGTCGTTCGAGCTGCCGCCCCAAGCGCTCCTTCAAGGATCGGGGTGGCGCGAGACGATCCCTCAAGCCGAGCAGAATTTGCCAATCGTGCCTCGCATCGGGGCCCGCCTTGAACAATGCCGGGGCATATCGGGCGTTGTTACGTACCGCCAGCAGGTTAAAGATGATATCGAAATGTTCCCGTTCCAGCGGACTGACCGGCGGCAAAATAAAATCCGCATGACGACTGCTCTCATTAAGATAAAAGTCGACCGACACCAACAAGTCCAGACCGGCAAAAGCGCGATCGAGCTGCTCTCCGTTCGGCGTGGACAGTACCGGATTCCCGGCAACCAGAATCATCCCTTTGATCTGCCCATCGCCAGGTGTGGCAATATCTTCCGCCAGCGCCGAGACCGGCAATTCACCATTAAACTCGGGTAGCTGACGTACCCGGCTGTGGAAACGCCCCATATTGCCGCGACCGGTCTGCGGCAGAATATTCGCGGCAGGCGTGCTGAACATCAGACCACCGGCTTTATCGAGCGTACCGGTCAAGATATTGAACAGCATAATCAGGTACTGACACAGCGCGCCGAACTCCTGTACCGACACTCCCATCCGGCCATACAGTACCGGCGCCTCCGCCGCGCAGAACTCGTCAACCAACTGCCGTATCGCCGCGGCACTGATACCCGTCGACTCGGCCACCCGCTCGGGCGTGTATGGGGCGAAGTCACTCGCCAAGGTCATGGGGTCGGTATCCAGCAGTCCCTCGCAGGCCTTCAGCGAGATCTGCTGCGATTGAAACAGGTGATTGAGCATCGCCAACAGCAGCAGCACATCGCTACCCGGGCGAATGAAATGGTGTTGGTCTGCAAGCTCTGCCGTCTGACTGCGGCGCGGGTCAATCACCACCACTTTGCCGCGCTTTTTCACCGCCTTTAGCCGCCCACGCACATCAGCAACACTCATAATACTGCCGTTAGACGCCAGCGGGTTGCCGCCCATAATGACAAAATAATCACTGCGATCGATATCCGGCACAGGAATACGCAGCTGATGACCAAACAGCTTCCACGCCACTATGTGATGCGGGAGCTGATCAACGGACGTCGCCGAAAATTTATTCCGTGTTTTCAACGCACGCAAAAAACCGCCATTCAGCAATGTGCCACCCAGGTTGTGAACATTCGGGTTGCCCAGATAGACCCCCAGCGCATTCTTGCCATGCCGTGCTTGCAGATCAGAAATCCGCTCGGCAACTCTGTCCAGCGCCGTCTCCCAGTCCAGCTCGTGCCACTGGCCATCGCGCTTTTCCATGGGCTTTTTCAGGCGGTCGGGGTCTTCGTATAAGTCTTTCAGTGCCAGAGCCTTGGGACAGATATGCCCGCGACTGAAAGGGTCTTGCTCATCGCCTTTAATCGAGACAATCTTCTCGTCGTCCAGCGTAATCGCCACGCCGCACATCGCCTCACAGAGATTACAGGTTCGGAAAAACGTACCGGATCTCACCATCACTCGCCTCGCTCATCATTATTATTGTTCTACAGCACCATCAGGCTGCATGTACTCAGCGAATACACTTTAGCAGCAAGCCCCGCTGCCCGCACTGGGTGAGTGCAGGCGGCCGCCAGATTAGCTGCTGATGTGGCCCTGCCGGGGACGCAGCACCATATTCTCGGTCACCACGTTGCGATCCATCGTATACAGATTCCAGAACGCGCGGGCGACGTCATCGGTGGGCATCAGGGCGGCCTCGGGAACATGGCTGTTTTCCCATGAGGGCGACCACGTCGGCCCCGGCGAGACACAACACACACGGATATCTTCGTCTCGCAGCTCTTCGCGCAGCGCCTTACTGAAACCCAGCACACCATGCTTGGCAGCGCAGTAGGCCGAAACACCGGCATAGCCCTCAAACCCTGCCGTCGACACCATATTGAAGATATCGCCGCGCCCAGCCGCTTGCATCGCCGGTAAAAAGGCGCGGGTCATCAGGAAAACGCTGCGCAAATTACTTGCTACCACGCGATCGAAATCATCGACGGCCATGTCAGCCACCGGCTGTCCATGCCAGCAGCCGGCATTATTAATCAGAACATCAACGCCGCCGACATCCGCGGTCACCGCCGTCGCCAACGACGACACCGCTTCAGCCTCGGCAACATCACAAGCGTAGGTCTCTACCCGATCGGCCGTCCCGCATTCCCTGGCGACGGACTGCAGGTTTCCCGCATTGCGAGCCACCAGCAGCAAGGTCACCCCGGGCTTGGCAAACTGTCGGGCAATCGCCGCGCCAATGCCCTGCGAAGCGCCCGTAATCAATACCCGCACGGCCTTGTGGCCCGTTTCGCTAAATGTCATGGTTTCCCCTATGCTTGACGACCACACTGTACGAGCGGCCTGTTAATGATCGATACCATTGTAAGCAACAAAGCCATCCGCCTGTTTATTGTGATGGCGGGTTTCTTTGTTGCCAATGCGCTGATTGCCGAGTTTATCGGCGTCAAAATCTTTTCACTCGAACAAAGCCTTGGCCTTGAGCCGCTGTCGCTGAGCTTTTTTGGCGTCGATCAGCTTTCCTTCAATCTCACCGCTGGCGTACTGCTCTGGCCTTTCGTGTTTGTGCTGACAGATTTGATCAACGAATACTACGGCGCCCGAGGCGTCAGGATGCTCTCCTATCTTACGGCAGGGCTGATTCTTTATGCCTTTGCCATGTTTTACGCCGGTATCGAACTCACGCCCGCCGACTTCTGGCCGCAGTCCCATATCAATCCAGCGCTGCCCGCCGCCGAACAGTTGGCGATCCGCGACAAAGTCAGCGACTACGATTACGCCTACCGGCTGGTCTTCGGCCAAGGCCTGTGGATTATTATCGGCTCTCTGGTTGCCTTCCTGATCGGGCAGATTATCGACGTCGCCGTCTTCCATCGCATCAAACAATACACCGGCGAGAAACTGATCTGGCTTCGCGCCACTGGATCAACGTTAGTCAGCCAATTTATCGATAGCTTCGTCGTCCTGTTTATTGCTTTTTACCTCGGTGCCGACTGGCCGCTCTCGCTGGTGTTCGCCATCGGCGTGGTCAATTACCTCTACAAGTTCACCATGGCACTGATACTGACCCCGGTCATCTATTTGGCGCACGCCGGTATCGACCGCTACTTGGGCACACCTCTTGCAAACGAGATGAAGCGTGCAGCCCTAGAAAGCGGCTGATCGCGGCATTTCAGTACATTTTCCCCTACCGCTGCACGATTTTTTCCGATCTAACCCAAATGGGAGGTGACAGCGAGGCCTTACTAACGCACAATTAAGGTGCGTTGCGACATAATAAGGCATAAAAAAGGGCCGCGACCGAGCCCTTATCGCTGTCACAAGGCAGTATTTCAACGAGGGAGAGACTTCATGACAGCCAAGTTTGCAATTCTTGGCCTCACCGCTGTAGCGCTGCTTAGTGCTTGTGGTGGAGGCAGCTCATCCAGTGGTAGTAATGGCGGTGGAAGCAGTGAACCGCGCATCGAAAATCGCTACTCACTGGCCAGCCACTGCTTCACTATGCAGTCGGCTGATGATCGCTATGCGGGGATCGATGGCGAGGACACCGTACTCAGCAGTTCGGCCATTGAAGCCGAACCGTTCTTCATGCAGGCAGCCACGCTCGGCAAATACTTGTTCTACACCAGCGACGGCCAATTCCTGACCAGCGATGGATCGTCCGTTCGCGTCGACGAAGAACCCAGTAACGATGCTATCTGGACCCTGGAGTTCGACAGCACAGCCAAAACCTTCACCATTTACTCGGAAACCGACGAGCGCTATCTCAGCGCTGGCGACAGCACGCTGAGCACAGCGGATACCCCCAGCGCATTCAGCTTTACCGCCAGCCAAGGCTGTAAAACCTACCCGGAAATGCCCACCTCAGTCATTGGTGACACTTATAAAGGTAAAGGCGCCGATGAACCCGTCGTCGGCTTTGCCGATATCCACAATCACATGGGCATGAGCAGCGAGTTGTCCTATGCGGGCGATGTTGGCCCGTCGGCCGGTGGCGTTCTCTACGGTGAAGCGTTCCACCGTTTCGGCGTCAGCCACGCACTGGCCGACTGCGCTGACTTCCATGGCCCCAATGGCATACGCGGCGCGGATGTCATTCTTGTTTCCGGCGCCTCCCCTACCCATGAAACCGAGGGGTGGCCGACGTTTATCGACTGGCCAACCAATCACTCGCTCACGCATACGGTGATGTATTACAAGTGGGTAGAACGCGCCTGGCTCGCTGGCCTACGCATTATGGTTAACCACGGCACCAACATCGCCGGGCTGTGTACCGTCGGCACCATCTACTCGCTGCACCCTGGCGCCGACTGTAACGATATGAGTATCGCCATCAAGCAGATCAAGTACATGTATGAGCTGCAGGACTATATTGATGCGCAGTACGGCGGCCCCGGTGAAGGCTGGTATCGTATTGTTACCAGTCCGCAGCAAGCCCGAGAAGTCATTAACGACGGCAAACTGGCGGTAGTGCTGGGTATGGAAGCCGCGCAGGTTTTTGACTGCGGTATGACCATGCTGCTCGGCAATATCGAAATCCCCAAGTGTGACCGCGAGCAGATTGACGACAAGCTTCAGGAATTGTGGGATCTGGGTGTTCGTCACCTCTACGCCTATCACGACATCGACAGCGCGCTCGGCGGAACCGGCATTTTCAGCGATATTATGAACCTGCTGAACCTGATCGATACTGGGTCGTTCTGGAAAACCACCGATTGCCGGGACTATCCAGAGAGTGAGCCGATGGTTCGCGAGCCCGGCCTGAAGATTGTGACCAGCCTGCCCGGCACCGGCGGCGACCCGCTGACCAGCCTTGTCCTTGATATCACCAAGGGTTTAGCCCTGCCGCTCTACCCGGATAGAGTGCAGTGTAATTCCCGGACGGTGACCGAGCTGGGCGAATACGCGCTCAATGCCATGATGGACCGCGGCATGGTCATGGATATTGACCACGCGGCCTACCACAGTAAAGACATCATGCTGGATCTTGCCGAGCAGCGGACTCCTGCTTACCCGATGGTGTCATCGCATGACGCCCACGGTGGTCTGACCAGCGATCAGGCTGCGCGAATCCTGAAGAATGGTGGCGTTATCTATCCCTACAAAGATACCGGCATCAAGCACGTCGAGTTTCTGGAAAAGCTGAAGTTCTGGCGCGAAAAAGCCGGGGTCAGCGACTCGGTTCTCGGCCTGGGCTTTGGTGTTGACGGCAACGGCTTTGGCGGACACGCCAATCCCCGTGGCGGCGATTCCGAGCCGGTGCAATATCCCTTTGTGCTGTTCCAGGGCGACGACTGGGGCGAGAAGTACAATAACTTCGACCCGGTCACGGTTGAGATGCTGACCATCCCGGAGAGCGGCAAATACTGGCACATCGATGAAGTGGGTATGGCCAACTACGGTCTGGTTGCCGACTACGTGGAAGAAGTGCGCCTGGAAGGCGGTCAGGAGGCGCTGGATGCGCTCTACAACTCTGCAGAGGCCTATCTGCAGACCTGGGAGCGCTCTTACAACCGCGCCAACCTGCAGTAAGGACTTGCCATGCGTAAGTTCTTGCTTCCCGCCGTTGCGGTGGCTGTACTGGCGGGACTGTGGTGGTGGCTGAAGCCCGTAAGCGGCGCGCCAACCGAGCCCCAGACCCGCCACTATCGCCTGTCATTTGTGGATGGTCAGTATCAAGGACCGGAGACACTGACTGCGTATCAGGGCGATACCGTGCAGTTTGATGTGTTCAGTGACCAGGACGATGCCATGCACGTCCACGGCTACGAGAAACACCTTGTGCTGCCCTCTGGTGCCACCGCTGTTTTGCGCTTTACCGCCGAGAATAGCGGACGCTTCATGCTCGAGCTTCACGGCAGCGACCTGCAGTTCGGCGCACTGGAAGTGTATCCCCGGCGATGAAACGCACAACATTGACCGGCTTCATCGGGGCGCTGCTGGCGACCCCGGTTGAAGCACACTCCTTTGGCCAGCCCTATCAGTTGCCCATGCCCTATTGGATGTATATCTACGGGGCCATGGCAGCACTGGCGCTGTCCTTCGTCGTGCTCGCCTTCTTCCTTCGCGAAGACACCGGTGACCGACACGCACGACGCCTGGTTTTGGGTAAACCAAACGGCCCCGTCGCAACATGGCTGCACCGCGGCCTGCAATCAGTGATGGTCGGCAGTTTTGCACTGGCTATTATTGCCGGGCTGATCGGCAATCAGGACAGCTACCGCAACATCAACATGACCTATTTCTGGATCGTGTTTGCGCTGGGAGGCTGTTATCTGAGCGCACTGGTCGGCTGCTGGTATGAAACGCTCAATCCCTGGCGCATTGTTGCCGAACTGCTGAGTCGCCACTGCACCACGCTTCGGGAAGGCCGCTTTCGCTACCCGGAAACGCTCGCCTACTGGCCTGCACTGGCTCAGTACCTGGTCTTCATCATCATTGAACTGTTCGGTGATACCCGACCCTTTTCACTGTCGCTGATTTTGCTCTGCTACACGGCCCTGACACTGACCGGCGTCTACCTGTTTGGCATTCAACGCTGGTTTTACAGCGGCGATCTGTTTGCCGTGCTGTTTCGCCTTATTGGTCGCATGGCACCACTACAGCGCGATGAACAGCAGCGCTGGGTACTGCAATGGCCCTTTGCCGGCCTGCTGGGCCAGCGCGCCGACCATCCCAGCCTGTTGCTGTTTATTCTGTTTATGCTGTCGTCCACGGCCTTTGATGGCCTGCGGGAAACCCAGCTTTGGTTCGGCCACTTCTGGAAAGATCCTCTGCAGATCCTGACCCCGCTACTGGGTGAACACCCGATCTACGCCTATCCCTATCTGCGGCCGTGGTTTGTGGCCTACGAAATTTTCTGCCTGCTGATTTCGCCGCTGCTTTATCTCGGTGTTTTCCTGTTATTCCTCTGGCTGGGTAAGCTGATCACCCGCAGCTCGCTGTCGATGACGACCTTCACCGCCCAGTTCAGCTACAGCCTGTTACCGATTGCACTGGTCTACCACATCACCCACTACTACACCCTCCTGCTGAACCAGGGGGTCAAGATTCGCGGGCTGATTTCAGACCCGTTTGGCTGGAGCTGGAATATCTTCGGCAATGCCATCACCGGGCGTCTACCGATCATTCCCGACATGGGCTTTGTCTGGGACAGTCAGGTTTGGCTGATTCTGATCGGCCACGTAGCCAGCGTCTGGTTGGCACATGCCGAAGCGCTGCGCTGTTTCAACAGCCGCAAGCAGGCAACGCTCAGTCAGTTTCCCATGCTGGCGCTGATGATTCTGTTTACCGGCTTTGGCTTGTGGATTCTCGCTCAGCCCCTCAAAGGATAAGGCCGCTGAAGAGGATTCATTGACGCGCAGCGACGCCGTTCTACACTCAACATCGCGATAACATAACAATAGGACAGCCGATGACGACCACGCTTTATCCCGAACTCGCCTGCTACCTGCTCCCCGGCCACAGCGAAAAACCGGCTGAGCTGATTCGTGAAGTCCGCGATGCCGAGGCCCTTGGGCTGGGCAGCGCCTGGATATCAGAACGCTTCGACGCCAAGGAAGCCGGTGTAAGCATAGGCGCGGCCGCCGCCGTCACTGAGCGCATTCATATCGGCACCGCCGCCACCAACATCAACACCCGCCACCCTATGGGCGTCGCGGCGATGGCAAGCTCAGCCCAGCGTTTATCGCAGGGTCGCTTTGCCCTGGGTATTGCGCGGGGGGTCGGTATTCGGCAGCAGCTTTGGGGACTGGACAGCGTGAGCAATGCCCAGCTTCGGGACTTTTATACGATGATGCGCCAACTTTGGCGGGGCGAGCGGGTGATGGGCTACGACGGTCCGCTGGGAAAATTCCCCTACCTGCATATGGCGGACTGGCTGGATGAAGACATTCCGCAGCTCTTCGTAGGCTTTGGCCCCAAGAGTCTGCGCTTTGCGGGCAGCGTTTACGACGGTGTCATTTTGCACACCTTTCTCAGCGATGACGCCCTGAAACGGGCAATTCATCTGGTTCGGGAGGGCGCCGAGGCCGCGGGGCGAGACCCGGACAGCGTCAAAGTCTGGAGTGTACTGGCAGTGGGGGTCGACCCCAGTGAAGAACAGCGACTTCGGCTGGATGTGGCGCGCATGGCAACCTATTTACAGGCACCCGGTTACGGCGAAATGCTGTTTGCCATCAATGACTGGGACCCGGAACAACTTGACGCCTTCCGCAAGCACCCTCTGATCGCCAACATGCCCGGCGGCATCGACAGCGTCGCCACGCTGGAACAACTGGCCGAGATTAAAACCTTGATGCCTGAACACTGGCTGCCCTCTGCCATCGGCACTGCAAGCTATGCTGCCCAGCGTATTCAAGACCAATTTTCCGCAGGGGCCTACGGCGTAATCCTGCATGCCAGCACGCCCGCTGAATTCGCACCTGTTGTGGCCGCTTACCAGACAATTCGACGGCACGACGACTTCGCCGGACGCAGTAACCGCCCAGCATAGGCGGTAAATCGTCCTGGCTACTTGGTCAGAATGAGTTTGCCCTGTCGCGTCACCCGCAACAGATACTGCTGATCGGCATGGCGGATTTTCAGCGGGGAGCCGGGGTTAACCAGCTCCTGACTGTCCACGGTATCTCCGTCGATGGTGATCTGACGTTGGGGGTACTGCTGAGGATCCTGTTCCACCGGCTCGCTCGCTCAATGACAATAATGCGAATTATTATCATTACAGAGTGATCACGGGTCAAGCCCCTTCTCGGGCCCTGACGCATCGGGCGGCCGCAGCCACAACACCGGGGTTACGGCTTTGTAGTGGCAATAGTCGGGATCGCCCTCCCACTTTTCATCGGCGCGCCGCTCCAACAGGGGAATGCCGCTGATGCGGGTTAGCAGCAGATAGACGAATAGCGGCGATACCAGCGCCAACCATTGCCAGCCGACAAGGGCAGGCATCGCGACAACGGCCACGCCGAGCCACAACAGGATTTCCCCTGCATAGTTTGGGTGCCGGGACCAGCGCCACAAGCCGACATTCACAAAGCGACCGGCATTGACGGGATTTCGGTTAAACGCCGTCTTCTGCGCATCGGCGACCGCTTCCAGAGACAGTCCACCAAGCCAAAGTGCAAAGCCCACCAACGCGGGCCACGACAGCGGCACCACCTGCTCCGCAGAGATTGCCGCCAAGGCAGCCGCCAGGGTGACGAACACCCACAATCCCTGCAATGTCCAGGTGAGCAGAAAGCGTGAGAAAAACGGTTTAATTTCGTCAAAGCGACCATCTTTGCCGGCTCGCTGGATACGCAAAAACAGAAAGCTCCCCAGGCGCAGCGCCCACACCCACACCATCGCGCACAACAGCAAGGCGCGTGCATTCCATTCTGCATTCAAGGAGGTGGATATCGACAGGGCAAAGGTTACCAGCAGCAGATAGGTGAGACTGCCGGTAAGATCGTAGTAATGCTCGCTCTGCCCGAGAAAAGATGGGACGAATACCAGCCACTGAACGGCAAATGCCATCGCGGCACAGACCAGCGGCAGCGGCCATCCCGCCCACCGCAGTCCGCTATCGCCAATCGCCAGGGCCAAGCCCCCGGCCAGTCCCACACAAACCAATACAATCAGGCCATTTATCCACGCCTTCGCCACACACGCCTCCCTTCTCTATCAGGCAAATCCATACTCAAATAAGGCGTGTACGTTGAGCGCGGTCAGACCGATTCAGCCACAGCCCGTCGCGCACTCAGGCTCGAGCGGCGCGAGAAGAATATCTTGCCGACGCACGACATGGTGACAGCTCGAGCATTCCACCGCCAATACAGCGGCGTTGCCGCACTGGCGATGCACCAGTGGCGCCGGCGCGGGGCCGTCTCCCCAGTCCTCAGCCCACTGCCGAAGCACCATGATCACCGGATACAAGGCCTGCCCCTTGACCGTAGCCGCATATTCACTGCGCGGGGGATTGAGCTGGTAATCGTAGCGAACCAGAATACCGACCTCCACCAGACGATTCAGCCGCGAGGCGAGGCTGTTACTGGAAATCCCCAGTTGCTGGGTAAACCCCTCGTGCCGACCAGTGCCAAAGAACACCGTCATCATTATCAGCAGCGTCCAGCGGTCGCCGATCAACTCCGCCACACTCTGCAGATGGATATCCTCATCACCCGCCGCCCGCGACACCCCCATGCGGCGCGTCTGTCCAGTCGGGCGGATATCGCTGTGAAAAATCGGGCTTTGCAGCACCGCCTCACTCAGAACGAGATCCCCCGACATAATGGACTGCTGACAGTGAGCACAGCTCGCCACCGGCAGCAGCGGCTGGTTACAGTCGGCGTGAAAAAGCCGCTCGGGCGTAGCGCCCCGTGTTTCGGCATCAGCCCAAACCTGCTCCCAGCGCCACGCCAGCAGCATAAAAGGACATAAGGCCTCCCCCTTGTCGCTGAGACCGTATTGGTAGCGGCTTGAGGAATAGAGCTTTCTGACGACCACCCCGTCGCGGATCAGGGCATCCAGTCGGCGAGTCAAGGTTGCGCGGCTGATCCCTAACCGCCGCCGAATCTCTTCAAAACGTCGCCAACCGACAAACAGCTCACCAAGAATCGCCAGTGACCAGCGATCTCCCACCAGGGCCAGCGCATGTGCAATGCGCCCGTTGACGACTCCGTAGTTCATTTCACCTCTCTTTCGCTGGCGCTTTCCTGCGCCCTCCCTGAGCATAGCTCATCCACCAGCGACTGCTTTTTCGGCCAAAATTGCACTCATACGCAAAAAGAGCATGTTTAGATCAGCGGACCAAAAAAAGCGGGCTACCTCATTCATGCGTATGACTCCCTGGCCCCTGCAGGCTGACTATACTCAGGCTCTACTTTCGCGGGAAAAGGTCAATCACATGTCTAATAACATGCCTAATAACAACACGCCGCCATCCACGCTCTACGAAACGGTCTGCATGCCCCAGCTGTTGATTGAAGGGCTTAATCGCTATCACGACCGCCCCTGCCTGTTCATGGGTGACGGCCACACGCTCAGCTACACCGAAATGCGGGAAGCCACCAGCAAACTGATTCAGGCCCTTGCCTCATTGGGACTCAGGAAAGGCACCCGTGTCGCGATCATCTCCGGTAACCGGCCAGAAGTGCTGTCCAACACCGCAGCTATCTCAATCTCCGGATTTATCGGCACACCGCTGCACCCAATGGGCTCGCTGGACGATCATGCCTACGTACTGGAAGACGCCGATATCGAGGTACTGATCTTTGACCCCGGCCCCTTCAGCGAACGCGCGGCCGAACTCAAACAACGGGTTCCCGGCCTGAAACACCTCCTCGCCTTTGGCCCCAGCGACATCGGCACTGACTATTTAGCCCTGGCAGAAACCTTCCAGCCACAGCCGCTGTCTGCCCCCGACATTCACCCTGAAGACCTGGGCTCGGTAAACTACACCGGCGGCACGACCGGCAAACCCAAAGGCGTCATGTCCACTCACCGGGGCACCGCCTATATGGCAATGATTCAGGCGGCCGAGTGGGAGTTTCCAGAACAACTGCGAATGCTGATTACCACGCCGCTGTCCCACGCTGCCGCCGCATTTTTTGTTCCCGTGCTGCAAAAAGGCGGGGCCTTCTACGTACTGCCGGGCTTCACCCCTGACCTGTTTTTTGACTGGGTGGAGCGATACAACATTACCGCCACCATGCTGGTGCCCGTCATGCTCTATGTGCTGCTGGATTCGCCACGCGCCGAGACCGCCGACATGTCGAGCATGGAAACCATTTTCTACGGCGCCTCGCCGATGAGCCCGGCGCGCCTGAAGCAGGGACTGGAAAAGTGGGGGCAAATTTTTTATCAGTTCTTCGGCCAGTCCGAAGCCCCGATGGTGCTGACCAACCTCGCCCGCAAGGAGCACGATCTCGCCGTTCCCGAGCGACTGTCTTCCTGCGGCAGACCCGCACCGTGGGTACACTTGGCATTGCTCGACGACAACAACGAAGAAGTTGCCGCGGGAGACGCCGGCGAAATCTGTGTTCGCAGCCCACTGGTCATGAAAGGCTACAAAGACCTGCCGGAGCAAACCGCAGAAGCCTTTGCTGGAGGCTGGCTACACACCGGCGACATCGGCCGCTTCGACGACGAAGGCTTTCTGTACATTGTTGACCGCAAGAAAGACATGATCGTCACGGGTGGCTTCAATGTCTTTCCCCGCGAAGTGGAAGATGTCCTGTCCAGTCACGAGGCCGTCGCACAGGTCGCCGTAGTTGGCGTACCTGATGAGCGCTGGGGTGAGGCTGTTAAAGCGGTGATTGTTCTGAAGCCCGGAGTCAGCGGAGATGACACACTTCGGGACGTACTGACGGCAGCCGTTAAAGCCGCCAAAGGCTCCGTCCAAGCGCCCAAGTCCATCGACTTCGTCGACGCGATCCCGCTGACGCCCGTCGGCAAGCCAGATAAAAAAGCCATCAGAGCCACATACTGGGAAAACACCAGCCGCGGTGTTCAATAAGCGGGCCGACGCGCAATGTGCTGCGGGCAAATCTCCTGCAGCACACACCCAAGCCAAAAACACCACCAGAGATAAGCCTGCATATTGAGCGTGTCACAGCGCTTTGCTATAGTTAGCGCCCGCCGCAGGGCGGCCTTTTCAAACCATCGGAATGTAGCTCAGCTTGGTAGAGCACTGCCTTCGGGAGGCAGGGGTCGGAGGTTCGAATCCTCTCATTCCGACCATTTCTCAAACTCGCCTAGTACAAGCAAGTACCAGTTACTTGGGCAGTCTCACTATTCAAATTTTTATCTCACCCTGTGACAACCTATACCCATTGTCTAAAAGCGCTCTGCCAATCCATATCCGCACCTTCTTAACTAGCAACAGCCAGCCCTGAGCGTAGACAACCATCCGAGCTTTAACAAGATTCAATACGATGTAGCAAGACAACTCCAACAAATAGCTATTTTCCTGCACGAGAATTACGTTATGTCGTCCCTGAAATACATGCCCTATCCGTCTATGTCTACGGTTAAAGCGTTGGACACACGCTGCGCTCAACTGCCTCATCACTCTCGGAAGATCCAGAAGCAGTTGATAACACCTATCCACCCTGCAATAAGCGTGACATAACCAGCTTATTGTCCGCAGACACCGTCAAACACCTCAAGAAATAACACCCCGCCAGAGTCATCCAGATAGATATTTTCCCGCCCGGCACCACGGGCAGCTTGATGATAAGGCGCACCGACAAACTCTATATGCAGCGGCATCGCCATGTATCCCCTCTTCCTGCCGTGGAGTTATAGAGAACATCATTAAAAAATTCACAAAAGGCAAAACCTGCCCCCGCGCGCCCTCACTCACCAACTTCATTTTTATTTTCAAACACGTATATTTTCAAAAACAGGTAAAAATATAAAAATATTGAAAATATGGCCAACGACTTATACCAATCGATACTGTGCTTCGAAAGCCCAAGACTAACCACAGAAATAATACAAAAAAACAAACTATAAAACCTAAAATTTCTAGGCATCGAAATTTTTAATTTTGGCTTAGGATAAGCGTCATCAATTTCAAATAATAGACCAATAACACAGTATGCAATTATCAATATAAAGCTCCCTATATAAAAACTAACATACTGGTTAAAAACAAATACCACCAACATAGGGAAAAACATCAACAGAGAACGCAACATCGCAACAGAGCGCGCACTACCTTCTTGGATATCAGGCCTCCTTTGCATCATTAAAAATCCTCTACATTGTTGACAACAGTGGTCTCTAAAATTAAGTCATGTAGCCAACGGGGTCAGGTCTTGCCCCTTTCCCCACTCTTTAAAATCTTACTGACTCTGGAGTAATGCCATCCGAAGAAACATCCTATCTCTCGCATGCGGTATCCACCGCTGTTATAAGCCAGCCTGATCGCGTCGTCGCGATCACCCGCGTGATTCGCATACCAATCCAGTGGTTTCGGCACGGCGCGTCGTTGTGATACTGGAATTTCACTGAGGTCTTTATCAGCTTCAATCAACTGCTGCATCTGCTCCACAAATGATTCGCTTCCCAGGTAAATCTGGTTCTTTAGGGAAGACCAGGGCGATGACTGTCTTTTACCTTTAGAGACGAAAGATTGGTAAGCCTTTTGTGCCGCAGATTTTCGCGAACCACAGGCCGTCAATATCCAGTCCACCGCGAGCCAGGGCGGAGCCGGAACCAGTCCCGCAGTCGCGCGATAACTGCTCCACGGCCAATCGCGGGCGAAAGTGACCATCCGGGCTCTGACAGGACTCAGTACTATATAGCGAGACAATTCCAAAAGATAACTATTTGCTTGCACAAGAATTGCCTTGTATCGCCCCTGAAAGACATGCCCCACTCGCTTATGTCTGCGATTGAAGCGCTGGGTATATACCCCATTCAACTGCCTCATCCCTTGAGAAAGATGCGCATCCGGCGTTTCCACCAGCAGATGGTAGTGATTACCCATCAGACAATAGGCGTGACATAACCAGTTGTAACGCTCGCAGACACCTGCAAGCACCTCCAGAAACAACACCCGGTCTGAGTCATCCAGATAGATGTCTCCGCGCCCGTTACCACGGGCAGTGAGATGATAAAGCGCACCGGCAAACTCTATACGCAGCGGCCTCGCCATATACTTCCTCCTTCCTTGGTGGAAATATTGAGAATACCATGAGATAAATGCACAAAAGGAAAAGGGCAAGACCTGACCCCGTGCTTCTCCCTAACCTCTTCCTAAACCGCTATTGGCTCAGCATGAACTATAGCCGTCACCCTTTAGGCAACCGCAGCAACAATATTTTTAAGTTCTCTCGTTGGTTTCGGGCGCTTATTGACCAAGA
Organism: Spongiibacter tropicus DSM 19543; assembly: GCF_000420325.1. NCBI lineage: Bacteria > Pseudomonadati > Pseudomonadota > Gammaproteobacteria > Cellvibrionales > Spongiibacteraceae > Spongiibacter > Spongiibacter tropicus. The sequence goes on from NZ_ATUS01000001.1 coordinate 1,012,343, forward strand.
TATCGTCGTTGATCTTGAGAATGACGCCTTTAATTAGATCAGTGGTATTCTCGATTTGAGAAATGGCTTTCAAGGCATCAAGTTCTTCAAGAATCCTGCGCCCCTTTAGCGAAAGCCGCTTATCTGCTTTACCCTGAGCAAGCTCACTCTGCAGGAGATTCACTATTTTTTGTGCAGCTTTCTCGTCTGATGCAAGAGCATGTATATAGTATTTCATCAAACTCGGCACAAAGTCTGTTGAGCCACCCAACTCATAGGTAGCCAGATTCAAAATATCCACCAGGTGTGCTGGCAACCGGCTTTCAACCGGCTTGCGTTGAGCGTCCAACTGCTTTTTGACCGCAGGTGTGGATTGGTGTGGCAACAAACAAACCTGGTCACATTTGTCACAGACACCGACCAGCACGTTCTTCACCACGCCAGATCCGTCACTGAACGGAACATCCCGCAATTTGAAGGTCGCATTTTCAAGCGAACGGCAGTGCTCACAGATCGCCTTTTGCGAATCGCCCACTTTGAAAATTTTCATAACGTCACCTCAGTGATGTACACTAATAAACACGCTGTTGGGTTCAACGAAATACCACTTGATGTACCAGTCTTCGCCACCATGCTTGGTTTTGATAATGTGGACTTCCACATCGTCAACCACGTGATGGGGGCTAGAGCTATATTGGCTCCCTCGTGATCGCCCAATAATGGTCGCAACGTCATCCAGCGAGACCTGGCCTGTTGCCAGCAGATTCTTGACATCAATATCGGCCCTTTCCTGGTGAGAAACCGCGCCATCCTTCAGGCAAGCCAAAACTTGTGCTTTAACGTCCTTGAACCCCACGCGCCCTCCAAATTGTACGACAATAATCGTACATGTCAATTAGCAATGCTACGCCAGTACATTCCCTTGCTAAATTAGTATATATTCAATGCCTTAGCTTCACTGAGATTGCACCCTTCAGCTTCTATGTAAGGCCACCGGGTGCGTCTCGGCATACACCTCCTTTTAATGATTGGTCGTTACATGGGTATACACCTGTGTCGTGGAAATATCCGCGTGGCCCAGTATTTCCTGCACCTCCCGGATATCCGCGCCGTTTTCATGTATCAGAGTCGCAATTGAATGCAGGAAAAAGCAAAAAGGGGTCAGGTCGTGACTCTCGATATAGCTTTGCCCCCTCACATCAATCAAACCCATCACGCCCAAAAAACCATTAGCCTTACAAAAAGTGCAGTCAATCCCTAGGCAATCCGACGCTACAACCGACCACCTTGTCAAAGGCTACATAACCACTCCGGCTATCAGCACCAGCAGCCCACCGATTTCTCCAAGCGCCAACAACAACATGTAAGCGCGTACCGCAGCCGCCGGGACGGTCTTTGTACCCAAACGGTGGGGCTGCCGAAGCTGGTTGTCGGTGTCGTTCAGCCAGCCGTGAATAGCGTAAGTCGCCACTGCCGAGGCGAAGAACAAGATGGGAATGGCAACGGCAAGCAGGTTGACGGTATGACTCCAACGGCTGTGCATCGCGAGCTGTTGAAGGACTATGCAGGCAAAGGCATACATCAAGGCTGTGCGATGGCAAATATCCACATAGGCAGGCGCGGAGGCATCGGCGGAGCGGGCAATATGCGCGTATTTCCACCAGCCGGTGAGCATCCCCACCAGCATAAACACTCCGGCGCTGATCAGCGCAAATTGACTGGCTTCCACGTTCCCTCCTGAGGCACCGCTCGCGGGCTTTCTCCACCCGATACCGAGCTATTGGAATAGGAAAGCAGCATACCCCGCCGCCTAGGCGCTGTCCTGCCCAAAACTTCGCGAACGGGTAACGGTTTTGGTCGATGTAGAGAAGAGAAATTCTACGGCGCAGACTGGCGGGGGGAATATCGAGGAAAAAGCTGCAGGTTCAGCGCCTGGGCTTCCAAACCTGCAGAACACAGGGATCATCTTAGAGCATGGAGCCGAACCGGTAGCTCACATCAAAACCGAAGGTTCTCGGCTCACCCCACTGATTAGTGCCGACGCGATTGCCGCCCCCGGCATCAACTTCGAAGCCACCGATTTTGTATTCCTCGTCGGCCAGGTTCTTGCCCCACAGCGAGAAGCTCAGCACCCCGTCGCCGACGGCGACATCATCGAAGCTGATACGCGCATTCACGAGTGAGTAGCTGTCTTGGGTGATATCGTCGTTGCCACTGATCTTGGGCGTCACGTAGACCTTGCTGCTGCCGGACCAGTCCACCCTCGCCCGCAACGTGCCAGCTTCGGTAAAGCGGGGGAAGGTGTAGTTCAGCGATAGGTTGTAGCTGTTCTTCGGCGTAAACTCGAAGGCGCGGTCATCAGCAATATCACTGATGGCACCGGTGTTGATATCGAATGAATTGAATTCGTCGTACTCGGCATCGATGTAGCCGTAGCCCGCACTGATATCCAAACCTTCAATCAGCCGCACGATCAGCTCGGCTTCCACGCCGTTTACCGTGGCTTCTGCCGCATTCTGGATCACAATGGAAAAGCCGCCCTGGGTATTGCCGGGATCAACCGCATTGACCTGTGCCTGCATATCACTCAACTGCTGGTGGAAAGCCGTCATGTTCAGGCGAACGCGTTTGTCCAGCCAGGTGGATTTCATCCCCAGCTCGTAACTGTCCACTTGCATGTCATCGTAGGGCCCCCACTGCAGCGGCGTATTGCTTCGCGCGTTAAAGCCACCACTTTTAAAGCCGCGGGCGTAGGTCGCGTAAGTCATCAGATCATCCGTCCACTGATAATTCAGCGAGACCCGCGGCGACACATTGCTCTCATCAATCTGCGTGGGGATCTGCTCAGGCGCACCGAGGTAGGTTTGGTTGTAGGTATCCATCACCACAAAACCGCTGGTGAGATCGGTGAGTGTGTGCTGCTGCTCGCGATCCTCTTCCGTGTAACGAACACCCAATGTCAAATCCATTCTCGCCGTTAAGTGAGCGGTCACTTCCGTGAACAGTGCCTGACTGGTGTTATCGATCTCGGTGGTCAGCAGGACGTGCGAGGCAAAGGCATCAATTTCCTGCTCGTTGCTGTAGTCGCCGGTTTCGTTGAAATAAAACGCGCCGACCACAAAATCAATAAAGCCGTTAAACGCCGCACCAGTGAGCTGGATCTCCTGAGTGAAGGCATCGTAATCAAAGATATCTTCATTGTAGATAAACGGGCTACTGGCCCCGGTGGCGTTATTCAGCAATTCGTTTTTCACACTGCGATAGCCGGAAATAGATTTGATCACCAAATCTTCAAATGTCCCCCGGTCGGCAAGACTGTACTCCACCGTTGCACCATGTGCGGTCATATCAATATTGCTGTGCGACGCCCCGAAGGTACTCACAGTGTCTTCGCGATCAGGGCGTACATCCTGCCCGTACATTGCCGCGAGCCAGCCGCTGGCCGAGGTCATTTGCGATGCCATCGGCTGTTCACGTTTGCGCTGACGATCAAAGGCGTAGTCAATGATCAGGTTTTCTGTGGGCCGCCAGTTAAGCGCGGTGTGGATCGCCCGGTTGTTCTCATCCCAGCGATCATCGCCCTGGGTGTTCTTCACGAAGGGGTCGCGATTCTTGCTCAGCACCGACACACTGGCTGCCAGCTCGTCATTCACAGGAAACTCGATATAGCCTTTCGCATCGCGGCGACCATAATTACCCGCGGTTACCGTTGCCTTACCGCCCACTTCTCCAGACGGCTTGCGTGTATGAAGAATCACCGCGCCGCCCAGTGTGTTCTTGCCATAGAGTGTGCCCTGCGGTCCGCGCAAGACTTCCACGCGCTCCAGCTCGGCAACATCAAACAGGGAGCCGATCGACTTGCCAACATAGATGCCGTCGAGATAAACCCCGACCATCGGGTCTTCGGTAATCGTGAAGTCGGTGCGGCACAGGCCTCGCATACAAATCAGCGCGCCATCATTGCCACCCGAGTTAGGCAGAATGACCAGATTCGGCGTCAACTCACTCACATGGGAAATATCGGTAATCCCCACTTCGGCAATGTCCGACGAGGTAAAGGCCGTCATTGATACGGGAATTTCCTGCATGCTTTCCGAGCGACGCCGCGCGGTGACCAGCACTTCCTCAATGGTGGATGACGCCGCGGGAGGCGTCGCTTCCTGAGCATGCAACGAACCGCTGCTCAGGGCACTAACGGCAGCGGTCATCGCCGTCGCTACAAACAGTGACGTGTGGTTTTTCATCAGGAATTACCTTTTATTATAAGTCTCTATTGATGAGCAGCCGTCAGTCACCCGTGGCTGACGGCCTGTTGTTAAACAGCGATTACGCCTCGCTATAGGCTTTTACCAGTGTATTAATCGTCGCGTTGATCTGATGACGGTCGTAGGCCAGCTCCTCAACCGCTTCCGGCTTATAGCTGACGGTGGCGCCGGGACCGGCAAACATAATCACATTCGGCAGAAGGGGATGATCGTCCTCTCTGACCTCCAGCGTTTGTGGGTTTCCTGCCGCCTCGAACCAGAGTTCGAGATACTCTTTCCAGCTATAGTTTTCATCACCCAGCAAGTAAGCCCGACCCGACTCGCCATGATCCAGTGCCGCCAGCGTCGCCTGAGCCACTGCGTGAGACGTGATATGGTTGGTGCCGCCCTTGGGCGCAAACACCGGCAGCTCACTCAAGGCACCGCTGGCATAGGCCACAAGCGCGCCAATATGAGGGATATCCAGCCCCGGAATATGCCCCATCACAAAGGGCAGATTGAGACTGCATACCGTGAAGCTGTCGCTGCTCATTGCGCGCACTGCCTCATCGGTATTACTGCGTGAGGTTACGTAGGGACATTCGCCGATACGGTGTGACGCCACCTGCGGATAGAAGGTGCCAATGTAAACAGCGCGGCGCACACCGGCCTCGCGAGCCGCCGCGAAAAAGCGCGGCACCGCTTCATCATTCACCTTCCGGTAGAAGTCTTCCGGCGTAACACTGCCATCCATCGGCACCTGGCGAATATCGGCTGCGGCCGCGAACACCACCGCGTCAAAGCCGTTCAAGCGGCCGTCGCTCATATCGTCGTTGACATAGTCTCCCTGCACAAAAGGCAGGGCCGCCAAGACGGGCGCTGTTGGCACACTCCGCGCCATAATGGTCACGTCATGACCGTGTGATTTCAGATAGAGGGCGGCGTCACCGCCAATCAAGCCGGAGCCACCGACAACAAGTACTTTCATAACTGCGCTCTCGTTATTGTGCGTTTAAACTGGCTTCAGCCATTCAGGGGATGGTCGCTGCTCCACACGACCGTCACGTCCCGGCGGGTATAGCGGTAGGCGCCATCGGCATACACCACCTGTTCCTGGTAGCGAATCCCCATATCCAGCTTTCGTCCCTGACCGGCCTTTTCGTAGATGTGGGAGGCGACGCAGTAGGTTTCCCCCTCGTAGCAATCGCCCTTCCATTCGCCGAGCTGATTGGCAACCAGGTGAAACGTCGCGCGGTAATTATCGGCAAGCATATTCAGCATGCCGACAAAGGCATCTGCACTCTCGCAAAGCCATTCCGGACCGCGTTGCGTAAAGCCGTCGACAAGAATGTCGCGCATGGCCTCAAAGCTTCGATCATCAACAATCTGCGCATAGCGCAGCGCCAAGGCCTGTGCATCTGACACGCTGTGCATAAACCACCTTCCCAAACTGGCTGAAGGGCTACAGTTTACGAGAGGCATGCTGTTATAGTTAGTTCAATGAAGTAACAGTTATTGTGAGAAAATGTACAGATGGATTGGGACGATATTCGCTACTTTACGGTGCTCGCACGCAGCGGCTCGCTCAGCAGCGCCGCCCGCACACTGGGCGTGACGCATGTGACCGTTGCCCGTCGTATCGATCGACTGGAAACCCAGCGCAAGGTCAAACTCTTTGATCGTCGTCAGAGCGGTTACCGCCTGACCACTGCCGGTGAGCGCCTGATGAGTGACGCGGAGGTCGTGGAAGAAAGCTGCCTGCACTTTGAGCGAAAAATTCGCGGTCAATCCGATGTGCTGGCCGGGCCACTGACCCTGTCCATTCCCGAGACCACACTGATCGATCTGTCGGCGCCCCTGGCCGAATTCATGCGGCGCTATCCCGACATCGAACTCACCGTATTCGCCACCTCAGAACAACACAATCTGAACCAGTCTCAGGCGGATATTCTGATCCGAATTACCGACCACCCGCCGGAGCTGCTGGTCGGGCGGAAGCTGACGGATATTCCCATGTATGCCTACGGCACCCGAGAGTACCTGGACAGTATCGGCGGCGATATGAAGAAGGCATCGTGGGTGATCTGGCAGGCAGCCTTCGGCAAAAACTTCGGGGATCGCTACTTTCGCAATATGGTCGAGGATGCTCACATCACCCTGCGTACCAACAGCAACAGCCAGCTGGTGGCCATGGTTCGCCAGGGGGTAGTGCTCGGCTTGATGACCGCGCCCATCGCCAGACGCTACCCTGAGCTACTGCCGATTTCAGATACACCACTGGTCACCTCGGAACTGTGGCTGCTGACCCACAGCGATTTGCGCGACTCCGCCAGAGTGCGTTGCTTTATGAAGTTTATCAGCGAGTGGCCGGTAGCAGAGTAATATTACTGACCCTCTTCGTCCCGCGCCTGAGACAATGCCGAGGCCAGCAGCCCGGTCGGCACCGCCACCACACCGAGGCCCAGCATCAACACCAGAAACGTAAAAAACTTGCCGCCAGCGGTAATCGGATACATATCGCCATAGCCCACGGTTGTCAGAGTGGTGACCGCCCACCACAGGCTGTGGAGAACCGATTTGAAGTTGTCGGGCTGAGCGGCATTCTCGAAGTAGTAAATACCCACGGCCGACAGGTACAACACTATCAAGGCCACGAAACCAAACAGAATCAATTCTTCCTTGGCAATCACGACCGCGCGATGAAACCGCTTTACCGCGCGACTGTAGCGAAACAGTTTGAATATTCGAATCAAGCGCAGCAGGCGCACGATCCGTATAGAGCGCAGATCGAGCCCGGTGGAAAGATAGAACGGCACAATCGCCAGCAGATCGACAATCCCGAAGAAACTGAACATAAACCGGCGCTTCACCTCGGCGACATAGAGCCGCAACAGGTATTCCGCCGTAAAGATCCCCACCGTAATAATTTCGATGTTGCGCAGTAGCTGCTTGGTCTCGCTATCGAGGTCGGGCAGGGTATCGACGGAAAAGGTAAACAGCGACACCACAATCAGAAACTGAATGGTCAGCGCAAACACCTTGCCCTGAAGGGTATCGGGGTTCTCGACCATCGACTTGATAAGGTCTTTCACTAGCTATGTCCCGGCTGAGCAAGAAAACGGCGGAGGTATATATCCCATCCCTCCCTCGACTGTCCGCCGGAATTGTACGCGTTTATGGTTAAACACCAAGACCGGCATGACGGGAGCTGCGCACAAGGGAAACGGCTATCGACTTGAACTGCGGGGTGTGCGAACGCGGATCGGTCAGTCGCGAACTGAGCACATTGGCTTCGGGGTAATACGCGGCAATACAGCTACGCGGTAAATTAAACAGTTTCACCTCTACCGCCGACATCTGGCCAAAGTCCGACACAATATCCACGACATCGCCTTCTGCCACACCCAGCTCCAGCGCGTCCTGCTGGTTGAGCAGCACGGTCCAGCGATGTTGCACATCCCGGTAGCTGTCGGCCTCTTCATAAATAATCGAGTTGAACTGGCCTTCGCTGCGCAGCGTCATCAGGGTGAAGGGACGAGACGACTTGTCGTCCTTCACGCCCGCAGGCACCACAAAGCGCGCCTTGCCGTCATGCGTATTGAAGTCTGGCGTATGCTTGATGCGACCGCGCACCATGAACTCCTGCCGGGCCACGTCGATATCGGCCAGCTCCTCCATCCCCGGCACCAGTTCGGCAATCGCCTGCCGGACTCTCTGATGACGCTTGAACTCCGCAAAATTGAGGCCGCAATCCGGCAGCAGTTGCGCCGCGATATCCGCCAGAATCGCCACTTCCGAGCGCACCGAAGCAATGCGCTGAATGCCGCCCTCGCTGTATCGCACGTAGTTAAACATCGACTCCTGTGTGGTCGGCTCGGGCTCTTCATCGCGGGCACAGACTGGCAGAATCAGCGACTCACCGCGGTCCACGCCGGTGACATGGCCGCGATTCAGCGTCGTGGTCAGGAAGATCTTCAGACCGATACGGTCCAGTGCTTCGGCGGCCCACCGACTGTCTGGCGTGGCCTCGTAGAGGTTGCCGCCCATTATCAGCGCAGCATCGATACCGCCGTCGTGCGCCTTCTCCAGCGACTCCAGCGTGTGCATACCTTTTTCCGTGGGCAGCGTAACGCCATAGCTGGCTTCAATGCGCGCAAACACCTCTTCCGACAACACCGGCTTCACGCCGATGGTGCCAATGCCCTGCACATTGCTGTGCCCGCGCAGTGGCAGCAAACCGGCATTTGCCTTGCCGATCATGCCGCGCAGCAACGCAAGATTGCTGATCCATTCGATATTGTCGACGCCGTGACGGTGATGGGTCATCCCCATTCCCCAGGCAAAAATCGCGTTTTCCGAGCCGATGTATAACTCGGCAACTTGATCAATCTGCGACTTGGGCACACCACAGGCGTCCAGCAAGGACTCCCAGGATTGCGCAAGCACATGCTCCTGCAACCGGTCAAAGCCTTCGCAGTGCGCCCGGATAAACGCCGTCGCCTCGCCACCCCGCTCGAGAATCGCTTTGGCAATCGCCGTAAACAGGGCAATGTCGCTGCCGGTTTTGGGTTGCAGGTAGATACTGGCGACCTCGTCCCCTCCCTTCATCATCGAGCTGAGCATCTTCGGCGCCGCAAACTGCACCAGCCCGGCTTCGCGCAGGGGATTAATGACCACCACCACCCCGCCGCGGCGGCGCAAGGCAATCAGCTTGTGGAGCAAACGGGGATGATTCGACGCCGGATTGGCGCCGATCAGAAAAAACAGATCACAATGCGCCACATCGTCCAGCTCGACCGTCGCCGTGCCAGTGCCAATGGTATTGCCGAGCGCCTCGCCAGTAGCTTGGTGGCAATAGTAGGAACAGTTGCTGATGTTATTGGTGCCGTACAGGCGCGCCATCAATTGCAGCAGAAAACCCGCTTCGTTGGAGGAACGACCAGAGCTGTAGAAAAAGCTGCGATTCGGCGAGACGGCCTTCAATCCCTCTGCGGCACGGTTCAACGCCCACTCCCACTCCACGACGCGATAGCGATCTTCACCAGCCGGTTTATATACCGGCTTACCGAGGCGCCCCAGCGTTTCCAGTTCCCGCGCTGACAGTGCGCGAAAATCATCCATCGTGTGGGCAAAGACTTCATCGGGAATCGGCGCCTGAATATCTGTCGACTGTGCCTGAATGCTTTTATTGCAGACGGAGGGGAATTCATCCAGCTCGTTGGTCATGCCACCGTGCTGGCCGCCCATGCCCAGACCGCAGGCTTTGCAGGCGTTTCGGGAATTGAGCGCCTTGGCGGAATTCAGCAGGCCGATTCGACCGGCCGTTCTCAGGGTATAGAGGACTTTCTTTGGCCCACCGCCCACAATCGCTTTCACGAACACCCCCTGCCTTCTCGCCAACACGCAACATCGTCATTACCGCACTCACTATAGCGCAAAAAAACTGCTCAACAGCGCAATTTTCTCCAGACAAATAACGGGTTTTCAGTGGCCGCTTGTTGAGACCGATCGCCGACTGGGCGTGCGTGAACTCAGGCTGAGTAGAAAACTCTCCAGGGCGTCCATTTCATCAGCGGTCAGCATCAAGGGTTTCAGCAGCGGCGAGGTTTTCGGGAACAGCGGGTCTTTTTCCTGCACTGGCGAGCCGGACGATCGCGCCGCACCGCCGTTATACACTTGCAACATTCCCCGCAACTTCGGGACCAGTCCGTTATGCAGGTAAGGCGCCGTCCATGCCACATCGCGCAGTGAAGGTGTGCGGAAACGCCCAACATCCTCCGGTTTGCCGGTAACCACATAGCGCCCCAGGTCCTCATACTTCCTGCCGTAGTAGGTAAAGCCGATATTGTGGAAACGCTCATCACTCAGCAGCGGCCCCATGTGGCAATTGGCACAGCGCGCCTTCGTGCGAAACAGATGAAGTCCCTGTACCGCCTGATCACTCAACGCCCCGCGCTGACCTTTAAGAAAACGCTCGAAGGGACTGCTTCGCGAGCGCAATGTTTCTTCATATGCCGCCAGCGCCGCGCCGACTCGCTCCAGCGTAATGGGTCCGTCGCCAAACGCCTCGGCGAAACGCGCAATGTAATCCGCATCGGCATTGAGACGCTGCTCAACAATCTCAGCGGAGCTGGCCATCTCAACGGGATTCACGATGGGCGCTACCGCCTGCTCAGCCAGCGACGCGGCGCGACCATCCCAGAACCAGCTTTGCCGCAGAGCGGTGTTCAGCAGGCTTGGGCTGTTGCGGGTGCCACTCTGCAAGTCATGGCCCAGCGAGACTTTGCGGCCATCTGCGAAGCCCTGATCAGGATGATGGCAGGACACACAGGCTAGCTGCCCCGAGCCAGAAAGTTTCGGCTCAAAAAATAACTGCTCACCCAAGGCGCGCTGCTTCTCCTCCTTCGGCCCCGCGGGAGCAGGGACGTCGGGAATTAATCCCAACTCCTGATATTCCACCCCGGCATCAATGGTGGGTGATGGCCACTGCGCCGGCGGGCGCTCGTAGCAGGCTCGCAATGCCGCAATAGACGCCTCGCAAGGCGCTGCTGACGCTGTCTCGGCAACTCCCTGCCCACATAAAACCAGACCTGTGAGGAATACCCCGAACCCACCTATCCACTTCATACCGAACACTCGCTACAAGCTACTACTCGCTACCTTGAATCACGCCCACAGCATGACTCCGCCCAGAATAACCATAAAGTTTAGCTTGATATTTAATCACAAATGATAATAATTAGCATTTAGTTTTGTGTGATCATATCCCAGGACAGGAATTGCCATGTACTCACTCCACCTACCCCGTCTCAGCACTGCCACCCTTCTCGCCAGTGCGATTGCCCTCTCGGCCTGCGGTGGTGGAGGCGGAGGCGGCTCCTCATCGGGCGGCGGCAGCTCGGACCAGACCATCAGCGGGATTGTCGCCGACCCCGCCATCGCCAACGCCTCCGTCTGGCTGGTGGACGCCAGTAACAATGCCCTGACCACCATCGTCCGCTCGGGCAGCGATGGCAGTTACAGCTTCAACCTCGGCAACAGCATCGACCTCAGCAACAGCCGCGTCATTGCCAATGGTGGCCGCGACAGCGAGACCGGACACAGTTTCTCCGGCATCAGCCTGACCGCCCCCTACGCCGGTGATGGCAACACCACCTATGTGACCCCGCTCAGCACCCTCGCAGTGAGCTACCAACAGCAGGGCAACAGCCTTGCCAACTTTGCTGCGCTGCTGGGGCTGGATGAAGCCGCCGTGCTTGGCGACCCCTCAGCCTCCGCCGCAGCTCAGCGCGCCAACCTGCTGACCACCGAAATGATGGCCGCACTGCTTGGCAGCGAAAACCTGATAACGACCTTACTCGACGCACTCGTCGCCAGCGACGGCGATTTCAGCGATGCAACAGATACCCTGGCCAACGACAACAGCCTGCCAGACAGTGTGCGTGAAAAGCTGGCGGGACTCACCGACCGCATCGCAGAACTGAATGCACTGAACGACACGCTCAACGATGCCGACGCCGTCGTCAACGCACTCAACCGCCTCAATATTCACACGGCGGTCAGCGACTATCTCGCCGAGGCGCTGGACTTTACCGCCAGCAGCGACATCGAAGAAAACAATGTCGGCACTCTGGCTGACGCCCTTTGGCAGTCACTCGGCCAGAACGGCCTGCCCGTAGACAGTGCTGCTATTCAGAATATCGTGCGCTATGTGGTCGTCAATCAGCAACTTGACGCCAGCCGCTTTGCCGACGGCAATTTCAGCCTCGGCAATATCGACCCCGACGGCCTGATTGCCGAGCTGGCAGAAAGCGTCGTATTGAACACTCGCCTGGCACTGGCCAGCGGTGAAGAACTGGGCGACGACAACGACGCCCGTATCAACTACTTCTTCCAGTCAGATGCCTCGCCCTACTTCCGTGCCGCGCGACTGTTCGATGGCGTACTCGACGACCTCGTTGTTGACCCCGCCTACGTGAACATCGTCAAAGGTCTCGCCAATGCGGGACTGATTGAGCAGGCAAGCCTACTGGTGGAATCATCAATTTTCCAAAGCAGGGAGCAAGCGGAAGCCCAACAGGAAATCGGCAAGGTGCTGCTGATTCGGGGCCAGGAGGATGCCGCTCTTGCTATGTGGGAAAAAGCCCTCGACAACTACAACCACTACCTTTCTTCGACGGAAGGCGAAAACGGCGTTGCCAACCTCGACAGCAACGCCGCCAGTTTTTACCGGACACTGAGCGACGATCTACTCGAAGCCGGCTATACCGAACTGGCCGAGTCAGTGCTGCAACCGGTCTACGACTTTATCGATGCTCAGGCCGGGGTTTACAGCACCGCCTATGCAAGGCTCGCCATCGCCATCAGCAACAATGCCGATGCCGCGGTAACCCTGGCCGAAGAAAGTGGCCTGACGGGCAGCAACTACAGCGACGCCGTCAATGCCGCAGAATTTGCCTACACTGTAGTCAGCAATCTCGGAAAACAGAGCAGCTCCACCCGCTGCTATGGTGTTCGCACCAGTATGCTCTCGTCTGTAGCCGGATATTTTCAACGACTGGGCATGGACGAACGCGCCATTCAGGTGCTTGATGACTACGAAGCCCTGTTTATCGGCGACGCAGAGAGCTGCAATGCGGATTATGCTGCGGGATTGGCCGATAACTATGCCGATATCTACGGCAGCCTGGGCCTTGGCGAACGCTACAAAAACTTTCTCGCCACTACCGTTCGCGCACAACCGGATGGCATAAGTGATGAAGCGGATGCACTTGCCAAGTTTGCCGTTTATGAAGCCCTGGAACTGGCCCTGGCCGGCGATGTAGAAGCGGCTATTACCAAGGTAGAAGACAGCCAGGCAGGCGATGTTAAAGACACCATTGAAAAACTGACGTACATCGGCACCGGAAGAAATGATGGCGGCCGTCATTATCTATCCCGGCTGCTGGACGATGAGGGAGCCACCGACGCCGCACTGGAAGTGGCCGATGCCGCCTTTGCTATGAGCCTGACCGAAACATTTGCCGAACAGGAAAGTCTGCCCAGTAATTACATTGGCCAGGGGTGTCGCAAAGTCGCCACACTCTATCAATGGCTTGGCCGAAGTGATCTCGCGACCTCACGCATGGACGAATGCGCAGCCAAAGTGGAAAGCCGTATGTCGGAGTGGGCCAGCGCCGAACAGGCCGAAGCCTGGGGATATCTTGCAGAAAGCTACCAGTTTATTGGCGACTACCAAGCCAGCCTCAGCTATGTAGTTGAATGGAGCAATGCGGTATCGAGTATTAGCGACCCCCTTGAACGCGCTGAAGATAAATCAGAGATAGGGGTATTCGCCGCCTATGCCGGAGACTTTGAACTGGCACTGAGCAGCCTTAACAACGCGATGGATGAGCTGGCAAATGCGGCCAGCCCGAGCAGTGATCAGGATCTGATCGACGACGTACTATACGCCTACATGTATCGCGCCGAAGACTACATTGAAGTCACCACATCCATGCTGAGTCAGATTACCCGTGACGGCAATACAGGGCAGGCGGGCTATGCCGTGCAAGCCTGGGACGATTTGAAGCGAGCATTAATCGGCGATGACGGCGAATCCGGTGCCCTGCCGGTGTTAGACGCGCTGAACGACAGCGAAGATCGTGAAGAGTATATGGAAAAACTCCTTGGTTTCCTCGCTCAGGCTCGCGCCGTTGACGAAAGCGAAATCCTCGCACGCAAGGCCACCGTCAACACCAGCCGCAATACCCGCCTGGCGGCGATTGCCGAAGCGATGAGTAACTACGACGACTTCCCCGGCACGACAGTCGCGAGCTTTGATTTCGACCACGACGGCCTGCCGGACTTCTTCAACCCCGGCAGCAGCGAGGAAGAACGCAATGCCTTGCCGATCACGCTGGATGACGATATCGACGGCGACGGCATTCCCGACAGCAGCGACAGCACGCCCTACTACGCCGAAAACCTGTAAACCGAAACGGCCTGCCCTGCCAACCTGACGGGGCAGGGGACACCCGCTCTTAACCTGCGCGTCACCCTTTTGGTGGCGCGTTTCCGCGAGTAAGCCATCAACATGTTCACAAACGACACAGCCAGGCGCGCCCACTATCGCTACCTCGCCATCAGTCTTTTTTCCCTGACGCCACTGGCGAGCATCGCCGAGGAGACTCCGCCAGCGGAAACGACGCCCGTTCTGTTGCCCAAGCTGACCGTACAGGCGCCTATCGAGCTGCCCATCGGTAACAGTGGCAAGGGGACCGGCGTAACCGAGTTCAGCCGTGAATATCTGGAACGCTTCGGCGGCACAGATGGCAGCCCAAACAATCTGTTGCAGCAGTTGCCCGGCCTGCAGTTTTCAGATGATCATCAAGGCAGCGACGCGCTCACTGATCTGACGCCCAGTTCGTTCTCCATTTCCGGCGGACGCTTCTACGAAAACCAGTTCCAGATTGACGGTCTTAGCAACAATAACCGCCTCGACCCCGCCAGTCGCAGCGATGGCAGCAACATCGACGACATCGGCGGCCACGAACAATCGATGTTTATCGATATGGACCTGATCGAAAGCATTGCCGTGTACAACAGTAATGTGCCCGCCAGTTTCGGGCGCTTTACCGGCGGCGTGGTCGATATCACCACCCGCCGAGCAGGCCCCGAAGCCGAAGGGCATCTGAGCGTCAGCACAACGCGGGCAGAGTGGACAGAGTTTCGCCGCTTCGCCAGAGAGATAGACGAAGATGCAACAAATGCCTCAGAAAAACCCGACAGCCCTGACTTTATGCGCTATCGCAGCAGCCTCAACTACAGCACACCGCTCACAGAGCGACTGGGTGTGCTCGTCGCACTTAGCCAGTCATACAGCGAACTGCCTGTTGTAAGCCTTGGCGAAACCCGCAATCGGGAATCAGAAAATCTCAATGCCATGGCCAAGTTCAGTATGGACGTGGCCGACAACGCGCTGCTGGACCTGACACTCAACTACTCGCCCTATCAATCCAACAGTTTCCGGCAGGACGTGAAAGGCAGTGACTACGAGCTTGATGGCGGCGGTTACGGCATTGCACTGCATTACGAAAGTCTCAGCGACGGCATTGAGCAGGCGTGGGATATTGGCTGGAACCAAAGCCAGAACCGCCGCAAAGACCAGAACGGCTTCTATCGCTGGGCCAACACCAGCAGCCGTATCTGGGGCAGCGACTACGATGTAGGCCTGAGCGAGGAAGGCGGCTACGGCGATATCGATAAAACTCAGGAAAGCAGCTCGCTGAAATATCAGGCCACACTGCTGCCGATTCACTACGGCGAAGTCGCACTGAGCCATAGTGTCGGTGGTGAAGCGAGCTACCAACGGTACCGCTTTCAGCGAAAAGAGCGCCTGTACAACTACCGTTCGGCCATCATCAATCCCGATATACAGTGCCGGGGGATCACCATCGACTGCGTGCAAAACGAACAGTACTTCACCAGTCGCCTTGTGTATGAAAAAGATGACGTCACCGTGGACTTGCTGGAAACGGCCCTATTTGCAGAAAGCACACTGGAGTGGCAGCGCCTGACCGCAACACTCGGCCTGCGCTACGACTACAACGACTTTCTGAAAAACCACGACATCGCCTGGCGCAGTCGAGCCAGTTACAGCCTGGACGAAGAGCGCAACACGGTCATTACCGGCGGCTACAATCGTTACTACGGCGGTGCACTGCTCACCTACAAACTGCGTGAAGCCCGCCGCCCCTACTATGCGGAATACCGCAGCAGCCAACAGAATATTGTTGGCGAATGGCAAGTCGACAGCGGTCTGGGCGACTACAAATATCGCTTCGACAATCTGAACACCCCCTACAGCGACGAGCAAACACTGGGCATTGAGCAGGCGCTGCTGGGCGGGCGCCTGAGTCTGGCGTTGATACAGCGGGAAAACCGCGACGAATTTGCACGCACCACCACCGATACCCTCAGTGATGGCTACCGCTACTATTTGATGAATAACCGTGGCAGCAGCGACTACAAAGGTGTGCAACTGGCCTGGTATGGCATTTACGGAAACACCCTGGTCAGCGTAAACGCCACGTGGTCAGAGACCGAAAGCCGCAACACTGACTACGACGATCCGGTCGACGAAACCGGCAGTTCCGAGTACGTATTCTATCGAGGTCAGCGCCGCGCCTACGGCGAGCTGGAAGTGCTGCGCGAGGACTACAACCGCCCGATCGTCGCCAATATCGCCATTTCACAGATATTCACCGATCGCTGGCAGGGGCGCCTGAATCTTCGCTATCGCGGAGTGCACACCCACATTGCAAAAACCGGCAGAGTGGAAGACGGCGAGCTGGTCGACAACGGCAGTGGCGGTACCGACCGCGAGCAGCTCACTGTGTATGAAGATCAAAAACGCCCACACACGCTGCTGCTGGACCTGGCGACCAGCTATCAACTGCCGACGCTGTACGGCCTCACACCCAGCTTGCAAGTGGAAGTCAACAACGTGATGAACGAGCGGGTATACACGGTGGACGAGGGCAACAAAGGCGTCGAACCCGGTCGCCAGTTTTGGCTGACCCTGGAAGCCGACTTTTAAGCAGCCGATTTTTGGGTAGTTACAAAAAACGGGCCGTAAGGCCCGTTGTATCCACATACGCCAAGCGACTTCGCTATTCGCTGCCCTGACGCAATCGCAAAGCCCGGCGTGAATAGAGCTCTGTTTTCGCAGCGTTGTGCAGGCTTTGATAAACCGCGGTCAGATTGTCGAGTACCAACAAAGCACGCGCCGAATCGAGAGGCTGTTGCGACTCGATGATTGACAACGCCTTCAGAAACAGCGGCTCTGCCTGGCGGTAGCGGCGCCGCATGTACAGCGCAGAGGCCCGGCCATTCAGTGCGTCCGCCTGCATCAGTGGCGCCTGTGAGGCATCAACAATGTCCAGCAGGCGCATATAGCTCTGCTCCGCATCACGATATTGGGCAGCGGCCAACTGCGCATCGGCCAGACTGTTCAACACCCTGGCCCGCTCGACACTGCCCTCGCCAAAATACTCGACTATCGCTGGCAGCGCCTCGCGGTAATGCCTGATGGCTCCGGCGAAGTCGCCTTGCCCATGCAACGCTATCGCCTGCTCATTGTGCTGCTGGGCCAGCTCGATAGCTGTCGCGGCCCGGCTGTCAGGCGTCAGCGCAAACAGGGCCGCCAACAGCACGGCATGTCGTGTTTTTTTGTCCATAACTTGGAAACAGATTCTGAGGAAAGAAAACGCGGCGAGGCCAACACCTCGCCGCGATCAAACGTGGATTAATACACGTGGGGGCGATACTCAAAGCTCCAGCCGGGTTTTTCCGCAACATCAAACTGGTACGACAGCCCGTCCACAATGTTGTCGGTACCATTGCCGCTGTTGTCGATATTGCCGCTCAGGTTCATGATCAGGCTGAACTCCACGGTTTCACCTTCCTCGATCACCTGCCCATTCGTCAGGCCGACAATTTTCCCGGTAATTTCAGGGAAGTCAGCGTTCTCAGACGGCTCGACGACCAGATTGGTAATGGTGTAATCGCCACCGTAGGCGGTGAGCCGGTAGTTCTTGATAATGTTGTCACCAAGCTCCAGCTTCCAATGATTGATGGGGAAAGAACCCGAGTCGTGCAACCAATAGGGGAAGGCCTTCTGTAACGGGAAGCTCAGGTTGGATGACGTCCCTTTGAAGAAGTTATCCCACGAGTTGATCTCGGCGGAGAAGTAATCTTCCAGCAACAGGCTGGGGTAGTCCTCGCGGGCCACTACATCAAAGCTGATCGACTCTTCCTCCGAAGTATCAATGCCGTCACTGACGAGGAACGACGCCGTATAACGTCCTGGCACCTGCGCAATGCCGCTGTAGAAGTCTGCCGTATCGGCGGCATCCGTCAGGTCGCTGCCTTCCGGTTGCGAGAGCGTCCACAGGTAGTAGAGCGTGTCCAGGTCGGGATCAACAACATTCACACTGTGAAAGGTCAGCGGCTCGCCGTTCGCGATGTAAGGCTGATCTTCGGTATCGAAATGCGTGTTGCGATGACGAATACGGTGGTGCGCATTGTCATTGCTGATGCGTTCAACGGTCGGCGCACTATTTGAGCCCTTCGCCATCACTTTGCCGTAAGAAATCGTCTGCTGCGACGTGGTAACACCGTGGCTGTCGGTGACCCACAACCAGGCGATGTATATGCCGGGCTTATCGGTGAGCACCCCAGCTCGGGCATTTTTCAGGGTAACCCCTTCTTCGGTCACCACATTTTCATACTGCAATTCAGCGGCGCTGCCATCCGGCTTATCGAACAGCAGCCAGTGGTAAGTCAGGCTGTCACCGTCCTGATCCGAACTGCCACGCCCGTCAAACCAGGCCACTTCGCCAACTGACAGAGTGATTGAGTCAGGAGCCACTGCGGGACGCGGCGCACGATTGGCCCCGGTGCGAACAATGTATTTTCGCTCCAGCGGCGCACTGTCGGCCTGCCCATCGTTGGCAATCACTTCAAGCAGATATTCGCCCTCGTGAGTGGCAGAAAAATACGGCCAGGACATGGCATTGAGATCGGGCTCCTCAAACCCCTCCGGCGTGCTGACCCAACGGTAGCGCTGGGTCAGATCATCGCCATCGAGATCCCAGGAATTACCGGACACATAGCCCGCGCCACCCAGTTCCAGTTCCTGCGAATACACTGGCGAGTAGGCGTCGGTGCGCTGAGTGATATTCTCGCTGGCCACCGGCGGCGTGTTCTCTGCGCCCTCGGGCACGTTCACGGTGATTTTGGCGGTACTGATGCCGCTCGGCGCCGTGCCGTCGTAGACCACCAGATGCACCTGCCAGTCACCCGCGACATCCGGAGTAATCGTCGGGGTCGCGGTATCCGCACCATCCAGCGCCGACTCAACGCGCAGCGCAGAACCGTTTTTCATGTAGTTGCCATTCGCGATATAGCCATTGCTGCTGCCCGGCATATACATATACCAGCGGTAGCTGAGATCATCGCCATCGGCATCGCTGCTGCCAGTGCCGTCCAGCGTCAGCGCCTGACCGCGCTCAATGGTATACGGGCCACCCGCATCGGCGGTGGGCTTGGTGTTGGACAGGTTCGCCATCACCTCAATCTCCAGGGTGTTGCTGACGTTGCCGTCATAGCGCACAACCAGCGTCACCAGATAACTGCCCACGGCGTCGGTGTACAGGCCACTGACCGCCGAATGGGGTGTCGTCAGTTCCGCCGTGCTGGTAGCGGGCTGACTGACCAGCGTCCATTCGTACTCCAGCAACGCGGCATCCCCACCGGTGGGAGGCAAGCTGTTACTGCCGTCCAGGGCCACATTCGTTCCGACCAGCTCACTGTATTCGGTCTGAGCCACGGCTACCGGGTCCGGGTTCGTCGCCGTGACCATCAGGCGATCGTGATTACTGTCCCGGGTGCCGTCGTTGACCAGCAGGTCGACTTCATACTCACCGGGAAAATCCGCGACAAAACTCGGATATGCGGTATCGGCATCGACCAGTTCGGCCTCACTCGATTCCGGCTGGGCGACCAGCGTCCATTGATAGCTGAGCGCTGCACCGTCGCGCGGGGAGCTGCTGGCGGACCCGTCGAGGTCAACCGTGTCGCCCATTTGTACCGTGAGATCATCGCCCGCATCAGCGGTAGGTTTGGGGCTGCTGCTTCCGCCACCACCACCGCCACCACAGGCGGCAAGCAGCAGCGAGGCGCACATGAGTGCGCGCAATTTTGTAAGAGGTCGCATGGATGATTTCTCCATTAATGAGCGAAAGTTAAAAACTCCAGGTCAGGCTGAGCCGCGCAGTGCGGCCTGGCGCCGGGACCATGCCCAGACTCAGGGCATCGAGGTAGTACTGATCGGTGGCATTGTCGATATTGAAATCCACACTCAACTGCTCGCTGTGTTGCCAGCTCGCATAGAGGTCGACCAGTCGGTAGGCGTGCCACGGCACCGGGCTGTTGAAACCCCGTGCCGTGTCATCGTTAAAAGGGGGAGTGGGTGTGCGCTGCCCCATATAGGTCAGACGCAGGCCGGTATCCAGCCGTTTTTTGAACAGCCTTGCGCCCAGCGTTACCGTCGCGTGCCACTCGGGGGGAATCATGTTGTTGAAGTAGGAGTTGGCAACGCCGTAATCGTTACAGCGTTCACGCCGATAACTGCCGTAGTGGCAGACTTCGATATGGTCGTATTTGGTCCCGGCAACGCTGCCGTAAAAGCGGCCCTGATCGTATTCCACACTCAGCTCGGTGCCATGCAATTCGACACTGTCGATATTGCGCATCACGAACATTTCATTGCCCTCCTCCCAAACATTGGGAGACGTGCGAGTCAGATAGTCCTCGGTCAGGTTGCGGAAGCGCGCGAGTTTCAGGGCAAGGCGGTCGGCCTCAAACAGCACGTCGCGGCGCAGTACATTCACCCCCGCTTCGCGGTTCGTCGCGTGTTCGGGACGCAGCGCCACATCCAACGCCGGCTTTACCGACCAACCCTGGGTAGCTTCAAACAGGCTGGGCATCCGCAGCGCTTCCGCGTGGCGCAGATAAAACTGCACACCGTTCAGCCAGGGCTCCCAACTCACACTGAAAACCGGCGCAGAACCACTGTTGCGGGTGCGATAGCTAATCGGATCGCACTCGCCGTCGCCATCGCGATCCACGCAGTAAATGCTCTCCACATACACTTCTTCAACGCACTCGCCGGTGGCATCGTAAACGCACTGCATCTCACCCTGAGGAACAATGGGCTTGTGGTCTTCGGTTTCCACCCGCAGATAACGAATACCGCTGTTCAGGGTCAGCTCTTCCCAGGGTTGCCACTGCCAGTTGAGAAATGCCGCCAGCTCGTCGCGCTCGCCGATACGACCAAACGCCGCATTGGCAAGCGGATTCTCCAGATCCTCGGCAGGAATTGGAGTATCAATATCCTCCCACTGAGCGCTGAGCCCGTAGGACAGCAGGTGCTCACCCCAGCCCTGCCACGTCATTTCATTGCTGAGATCGAGCCCATATCGGTCGTAGGTCTCCGCTTTTGGCTCGGGAGAGTTGAACGATTCGTAGATATCTTCGGAGTAGCTGCGGTTCAGCGACCGGGTGTGGGTATGCCAGAGATTGGCCCGCAGATTCAGCCAGTCACGATCACCCGGATTCCACTGGTAGCGACTGGTGTAGGTATCGGCAGTCACCGTGCTGCTCTCGGTCTGGCGTATTTTCTCCAGCCAGATGAGCTGCGAGGGCATCAACTCGCCGTACTCACTGTCGTAGCGCTGGTAACTCAATGTCCAAAGCTGGTCGTCCGGCAGGTAGATATCGCTTTTCAGCAACAGGCTTTTGCTCTTGTTGTTGCTGTTGACCACGCGCTCCTCGCCGCGAAAACGCGAAATTCCCTCGCGCAGCGCCGTCACCTCGGTATAGAACGGCAGCTCGCGGTATTGCAGCTCTACATCGGGAATCGGACCATCTTTGCCGGTGTAGTAGTTGCCCTGATCCCGCTGCGCGTAGGCGATAACCACATCGACGGTTTCAAAGCGCTTGGCCAGCGCAAGACTACCCGCCCAACTGCGGAAATCGAGCAACCCCGGACGATCCATCCCCGACGGCTCGCCGAAGCTCTCCGGCAGCGCATGTTCACCTTCACAGAGCCCCGGTGAGGCACAATCCACGCGGTATACCATACCGGTGCCGTTCACCCCGGCAGCCGTACCGGCACTGGGCGGTCGACTGCTGTTACTCATCAGGCTGCCGCGCAATCGCAAGCCCCAATCCTTGTCGGTGGTGATGATGTCGTCCACCGACAGCGTGCGCATGCTCACCACACCGCCAGTCGCACCGGCACCATCGGCATCCATCACCGGGCCTTTGCTGATATCGATGCCGCCGATCAGATCGGGATCGACATAGCTGCGCGATGCCACCCCCGCATAACCGCGATACACAGTGGTTTCCTGCCGAGCGCCATCGATCAGTACCGGCACCCGGCTCTGTCCCTGCATACCGCGAATATTGATATCCAGGCCGCCACTGTTGCGGTTCTCGCCGACCAGTACGCCGGGCGTGCCCTGAAAAATATCGCCGACCGAGGTACCGCGAAAGCGGGCAATCTGCTCGCCGGTGATCACACTCGACGACTCCGCCGCACGGTAGGGCGCGTCCTCGGCGGCAATATCGACCCCGCTCTCCACTTTCAGCTTGGGCAGCAGGGTCATGCCGTCGACCGCTGTCGATTGCAGCACAACGGTGGCATCGTCACTCAAATACCATTGCAGGCCGGTGCCCGTGAGCAGGGTGTTCAAGGCCTGATCCACCGTGAATTCGCCGGACAAGGGCCAGGACATCAATCCATCTACCGTGGGCGCATCCACCGACACCTGCATCCCCGACTGCCGGGCGAACTGCCCCAGCGCCAGATGCAGGGATTGGGAGGGAATCTCAAAATGGCGTAGCGGCGCCGCAGCCGATTGCGCAACGGCACTCCCTACCCCGCACAGACTCAACAGCACCGACAAGAAAATCCGGCTTTTCCAGCACCTCAACATGCAACACTTCCCAATCAAAAATAAATCTCATTCGCAGAAACTGCTCTTCAAAAACGAACAGCCTCACGACTTTTTTCATGGGAATCAGGAAAAGTTGAAATTTGCGCCCAAAGGGCGGAAAGCGGGGGCTCAGGAGCCCCGTACGATGCGCAGCAGGCCGCCCAGTTCCAGCACCTGCCCGCTGTAAGGTTGGATCAGACCACGCAGGGCGAGGTCGGGAGACCTCAGGTCATAACTGCCGGTCACCCGACGCTGCGCCAGAGCCGGGTCGGCGATAAAAATACTGCCGGGATAGAAGCGATCAAGGGCCTCCACCACATCGGCCACAGTGCGGTTGTGAACGAACAGCCGCCCTTCCCGCCAGGCCGCCACGTTTTCAGGCGCGATGCTATCGACCCGCAGCTCACCGCTGCGGCGCTCCAGTGTCAGCTGCTGGCCGGGCACGAGCTGATGCCCCAGATCGCCGTCATAGCTTACCGTCACCGCGCCACTCTGTACGCTCACGGCATACAGCCCGCTGGCATTCTGCACATCGAATGACGTACCCAGCACGGTCACATCCATGCTGTCGGCACTCACCACAAAAGGCCGCTGGGCATTGCGCACCACATCGAAAAACGCCTGCCCTGCCAGCAGCTCAACGCGTCGCTCACCATCGGAGTAATCGGTGCGGATCGCACTCTCGGCACTGAGGTGGACGCGGCTGCCGTCGGGCAGCGAGACTTCACGCAGTTCGCCACTGCCGGTCTGATGATCGGCCAACAGTTGCAAACGCAGAGACGGCCCCAACACCACCAGCAGACACGCCGCCACCGCAACCGTCAGCAGGGGCTTCAGTACTCCACGACGCGGCGGCGCCACCGGCTCCGGGCGGCGCTCGGCCGCTTCAACCGCTGCGGGCCACTGGCTGCGATCGGGCTCCATTCCGCCCATCGTATTCCACACATTGCGTGCGCGCTGCCAGGCGTATGCGTGTCCGGGATCGGCGGCCAGCCAGGCGGCCAGCTCGCGCCGTAATTCCACATCGTCGGGCGCCTGCTCACTGCGCAGCATCCAATCGATGGCCTGCTCAAGCAGCGCGTCGGCGTCGGGTTTAGAAGGCTTGTGGGTCATTGCCGGGTTCCGGCTCAATCCTGAGCCAGACTCTCTCCAATTCGCATAGCGTCAATGCTGAGTAAACGAATAATCGGAGCGCTTTTTTCAGACGCAGTTCCATGTCGCAGGCGGCGCGCTCCGGCATTCACTGCGGCGCGTCCTCGTCCAGCGCGCTGGCCAGTTGCACCAGCGCCTGCCGAATCATGCGATGTACTGTCGCAGTGGAAACCTCCAGCCGCGCCGCAATATCAGCCAGAGTATACCCGCCAAAGCGGTGCATCTCGACGGCCAGACGCTCTTTTTCAGGCAGCTGTTCCAGCACCCTGGCCAGTCGCCCGAGCTGATCGCCCTGCACCAGATGCTCCTCGGGACTGGCCTCTCCCACCGGTTCCAGCCACGACACGCTGTTGCCATCCATGTGCCGGGACTCCATCGCCGACCGCCGCAACATATCAATCGCGAGGTTGCGAACGATGCGGTACAGGTAGGCCACTCCCGACACCGAGGGTGCTTCACCGCCGGGGAGATAGCGAAGAAAGGCGTCCTGAACAATGTCCTCCGCCCGCGCGCGACAGCCAATAATCGGCGTCGCGTAGTCAACCAGCGCCGCGCGATGCGTCATATAGGTTTTAAGCTTTTGATCAGCGTACTTCACGAAGCGACAGACCCGGCCGGAGAAGAAATGGGACGCTGGCAGTGCACGAGGCGTAATCACCTGGCACTGCCAATAACACAAATGAGAACCATTCTCATAATAATCAACGCCGCCACGGATAGCAAGCGCCGCCATCAACCCGGCGTCATTGCCGCCTCCCTCACCGGGGAGACCCGCGGTTTACAGCGCTGATCAGGATAAGACGATTTGATCATTGCCTTTTACTATCACAAGCATAGAAACAATCATTTTTATTATTTCGATAGACAAAACTAATATTAAGAAAGGCAAAGCAGAAGGGGAAAACCGTGAATTGCAGAACGATTGAGTACGTTGTCGAGTTGCTCCGAACAGGCTCATTGCAGGAAGCCTCGCGCTTCTGCAATGTCACTCCGGGCACCATGAGCGGACAGATCACCCGTCTGGAGCACTACCTTGGCGTGACGCTGTTTACCAGCCGATCAACCCCCGCCCAACTGAATCCGGAGGCAGAAGCCATCGTGGCAAGAATGCAGCAGGTGGTGGAGCATATGCGGGAAATCCGTCGGATCAGCCGAGGCATGGCGTGAGCGCTGCCGACTTATGAGGCATGACGCTGAACCGGCGCCACTGAGGCGCCGGTCAACGGCCTTACTGCATCGCGCGCAGCATCCACGCCGTTTTTTCGTGCAGGCGCATGCGGTCTGAAATCAGCCCGGCGGATGACTCATCCTTGGCATCCTGCGCCAGACTGAGCACGTCGCGACAGCGCCGCACCACCTGCTCGTGACCCTCGCACAGCATCGCGACCATAGTCTTGGCCTCGGGCACCTCTTCCACTTCTTTGATCGCCGTCAGCGAGGAGAAGGCCTTGTAAGTGCCGGGCGCCGCCACATCCAGTGAACGGATGCGCTCGGCAATATCATCCACAGCCACCGCCAATTCGGTGTACTGCTCTTCAAACATCAAGTGCAGCGGCCGAAACTGCGGGCCGGTCACATTCCAGTGGAAATTATGCGTCTGTAAATACAGCGTGTAGGAGTCTGCCAACAAGCCCTTCAGGCCCTGGGCAATCGCATCCCGGTCTTCAGCAGAAATTCCGATATCCATCCTTGTATCCTCTCTTCAAAATCATGATGAAGCCGCATAGTAGCGCGAGACCCGACCACTGCGGACCCGGTTTGATAAGGCCAAACAGATACTCAATAGACATCCCGGCGATAGCGACCGTCATTCTCCAACTGCTCGACTCGTGCATCTCCCAGCACCTCCCGCAGTGCCGCATCGACCCCGCCCGCCATTCCGTCGCGGCTGCCACAGACCATAATCACCGCGCCGCGCGAGACCCAATCCTGTACCGCCAGCGCGCGCTGACGCAGAACCTCCTGAACATAGGCGGCGTTCTGCTCCGCTCGTGAAAAGCACAAATCCAGCCCCGGCAGGTAAGCGTCGCGCTCCAGCTCAGCAATCTGATCGGCGTAGGGACGGTCACACGCCGGGGAGCGCTCGCCGTACACCAGCCAGTTCTGCCGATAGCCCGACTGTCGCCTTGCCTGGAGATGTCCCCACAATCCCGCAAGACCAGAGCCAGCACCGATAAGGATCAGTGGCGTATCGCCCTCCGGCGTGGCAAAGAGTGGGTTGGCGCGCAGCTTGAGTTCGACATATTCCCCCAGCGCCATCTGCTCGCAGAGATAGCCGGACGCCATGCCCGCTTGCCCGTGTTCGTCATACTGCAAACGCACCAGCAGCTCCACTGACTCGCTCTGCGGCAGTGAGGCGATGGAGTATTCCCGCGCGCGCATGGCCGAGCCGGGCAGGCGAATTTCCGCAATCGCGCCCGCCTGCCAGTCCACAGCCTGCGTGGCTGGCGGCGATAAACGCAGGGCATACATCGGCGCGCCGGGGCTGCCCTCGTTCACACAGCGTCGACTCTGCAAGGTCCACGGCAAAAACTCGCCGTAGCCATGCGCGGCCTCTGCGGTGACAGCCTCCCCCACAATCGCACCCAGCCACTGATCAACCGCCTGTGCCATCTGGTCAGTGCCGCAATCAATCTCTGCACAATTGACCGCGCACTCCGCCCCAGCCTCAGCCAGTGCTGCATCGAGCTGATGGCCGTAAGCACAGAAATGCGGGTACTCGCGGTCGCCCAACGCCAGCACCTGATAGCGCAGCGAGGACAGGTCCGGTAACGCCGCCTGCGCGAACTGAGAGAGAAAGCGCGCGGCATTGTCCGGCGCTTCGCCTTCACCATAGGTCGCGGCAATGCAATAAAGCTGACGAGCAGACTGCAAGCTGTCGAGATCCAGCCGGTTCAGCGGCAGCAATCGCGCACCGTCAGGCAGGCTTGTCGCCAGCCGTTGAGCAATGCCCAGGGCGCGACCACTCTGGCTGGCGTAGGCCACCAGCACATCCCCCCGACCGTCACCCTCACTGGGCTGGGCCAGTCGGTAGGCCCGAAGACACTGCCAGGTGAACAACAGCCACGCCGTAACAGCGAATAGCGCGTAGAACACCGTTTGCCAGTCGATCATCAGCAATTACTGCGGCAGAACCTCAAAGGTTGCCACGTAAACACCGCTGCGCTCGGTGGCCGGCGGCTTGGCCTTGCCGTCTTTGTACTCCGCCTCTAACCAGTAGCGACCTGCGGCAGGCCAGGCAAAACTGGCGACACCGTCGGCATCAGCGGTCACGGTGATATCGTCCTGGCTGTTGCGGTAACGCACACCGGCGGGAATCACGGTGACGCTGGCGCCTTTGGCAGGCTCGCCGTCAATCAGAAAACGGAAACTGGCCTTTTCACCGGCAAACAGATCGTTGGGGTGAGAAATCGGCTGCATTTCAAGGCCGTCGTTGCTGGGTGCCAGCGCTTTTTCGGAAGGCAGTCCCGCCGTGATAAAGGTTTCGATGCGGCGCGATGAATAACTGACCTGCAGATTCTTTGCATCCTTGGGTACCGCTTTTTCAAAGTCACCGGGCTTGGGCTGCTGGCCGCGACCGGGCCAGAACGCCCGCTTGCCGTCGGCGGTTTCCCAGCGAGCGCGCAAGCCGCTTCCCGCAATGGCAATTTTGTAGGTGCCGTCCTGCTTCAGTTGCAGGTCGAAGGTGCTGCGCAGCTTGCCGGTGTGGGGATTCTCCGCCTTCACCTTGCTGCCATCCGGGGCCGTGATATCCAGTGAACTGAGGCGCATGGCCGCGTGATCGGTATAGAAAATATCGTTGGATACAGCGGCGTCCACTGTCACCCACGGCTGCTCACCCGACAGCACGGTGGATGCGGGCAGAAACCAGGCACGATGAGCATCTGCCGCCATCGGCAAGCTGAAGGCCAGTGCAAACAGAGCGGGTTTAATGAGTTTCATAGCTTTTCTCCTCGGTCATTCTTGCGAATAGGAAAGATCAGGGTTCGAGATGCAATTGCAGGCGGCCGAGTTCGGTCTCCCCCTGCGCGGAAAGCGACTGGGCAGCCTTGGCAGGCCAGCTGAAGGGAATTTTCAGCAGCTCGCGACCGCCCACTTCCCGGGCCGCCTCAACATTGAGCAGATAGTCACCGGCGGGCAGCGCCTGCAGTGCAGCATTCAATTCAACACGGTGCTGGCCCGGCGCCTTGGTCGCACCACTGATGCCATCGACCGGCATATCCAGCCCCCGACCGCTGCGGCGCCACCACTGGCGCATGTCCTTAAGCCACTCTTCACCTTTTTCACTGCCGTCACGGAGCTGATACCACACCGCCACATTGTGAACATCGCGGCTGCCCTTGCCTTGAATCCATATCGCCACATAGGGACGGTGGTACTCCGCCACATCAATCGTGGGCAGTTCGACATCCAGCCAGCTTTCTCCCGCGTGGGCCGTCGAGCAGCACAGCAGCACCCACAGCCATAAGCCTTTTTTCCTCATGGTTTTCCCCAACTAGTGAACAAACAGAATGATTAATAAAAACGGAATCAACACGCCCAGCGCGACGGCGGGCCAGGTAAACGGCCGGTGGCGTGTCTGGCGTTGCAATAGCAGCAGCCCCGTAAGCGAGAACAGCACGCAGGCCCCGGCAAAAATATCGATAAACCAGCTCCATGCGGTACCGGTGTCACGCCCCTTGTGCAGGTCATTGAAGTAAGCCACCCAGCCACGGTCGGTGCGCTCGTAGAGCAAGTCACCGCTGTACAGATCCAGACTCAGCCAGGCATCGCCACCCGGCCTGGGCAGGGCGACATAGAGCTCGTCTTCGCTCCATTCAGCGCGCCCCTGAGACAAGCTCAGGGCCTGCTCCCGCGACAGCCATTGCCGAAGTGCGCGCGGCAGTCCGGCCGGTTTCTCCGCCAGCGCGTTCAAGTCCTCGACCAGACTGTCGGGAACCATCACTTCCAGGCTGTAAACCTGCGGCGTCGAGGGAATACTCGCAGCATGATTGAGTGTGATGCCGGTAATCGCGAAACCGAGCATACCCACCAGACAGACGGCAGAACTCACCCAGTGCCACTGCCTCACGGTGCCTAATGCCAGGGTTTTCAAACGCAACGTGCTTTCCTTCTCGTTACAACGCAAAACGGCTCAACACATGCCGAGCCGATAGGGGGCCTTGGCCCCAGGGTTCTGACAGAGGCTGTTAACAGCCTCTGCCGCATTCAAAGACGGTCGAACGGATTAGAACGTCACACTGACGCCAACCCAGAAATTTCGCGCCTTGTCTTTGTTGTTGTAGTCATCGGTAAACTCCACCTCACTGTCCACACCACGACCGGTCAGGTACTCGTAAACGCCGTCACCATTTTTATCGTCATAGGTGGTGCTATAGCTGGTGAAATCTTCATCCAGCAGATTGTTCACCCGCGCGTGAATGGTGACGGATTCGTTGACCACTACCGAGCCACCCAGATGCAGTACACGGTACTCTTCGTAATATTGAGGATTACCTTTATCATCGGTACCGCGATAACGGTCGGAACGATGCTCCCAGGTGAGGAACAGATCAACCCGGTCGTTGATCTGCCAGTCCAGCGTGGTGTTAGCCATATGCTCGGCACTGTTGGTCAGCGGCAGGCCTTTTTCTGCGCCGCTGGTCTGCTCGCTGTCGGTGTAGGTGTAGTTCATACGCAGCGCCAGATTCGGTGAAATCTGGTAGCGTCCGGCCAGTTCCGCGCCCCGAATTTCAGCCTCGTCAATATTGATTTTTTGGCGGTAGTCGTCGTAGCCCAGGTCTTCATAGGCGCCGAGATTGGCACAGGGTTTCACACCCCCGGTCTGCTCACAGGACAGCACGGCATCGCCGGTCACAATCTTGTCCTCGAACTGGTTCTGGAAGAAGGTGATATTGAAGTTGTGGCGCGCGGTCAGCGACTCCCAGTACAAGGCGATCTCAGTATTCTCACTGGTCTCGGGTTTGAGGTCCGGATTGCCGACAAACGGGATGGTGCCCTGGCCACCAAAGCCGGTAACACCGTTATACAGGTCCGTGGTTTTCGGAGTTTTATAACCGGTGCTGATGCCGCCTTTTACCGTCCATTCCGGGTGCAGGCTGTACACACCGTAGAGTCGCGGACTGGTATTGCTGCCGAACTGCTTGTGGTCGTCGTAACGCACACCGGCGGTAATGGTCAGCGGGGTGATCGGCGTCCAGTTGTCTTCGACGAACAGCGAGTACATCTCATGCTCAGAGACAACACCTTGGCCATCGTCGCCGCCCTCCATACCAAAGACGCCATCTTCCAGTTCACCGTCAATGTACTGGCCACCCACGACCAGCATGTGCTCACCCGCCAGGTTTTCCAGCGGAATATCCAGACGCGCATCCAGCGTGTACTGGTTGCTTTCCATCGGGCGTTTGGGACGCGGCAGGAAGGTATCAGCCATAATTTCCCGGCGCTCTTCCTCAGTCAGACCGGCATAACTGCCCGTGCCTTCAAATATCTCTTGCTGCAGGGCGCGCTCTGTAGCAGTCAGTGGCAAGGTACGACCGAGGTTCGCCGTTTCGATATAGGCCAGCGAGACAGTGCTGTCAGCAAAACCCCAGTCACCCTCGTGGGTCAGCGACCACTGGTCGCGGGTAAATTCCTGCTCGGCGGCATAACCGGCGCGAGGACTGCTGGTAAACAGGCGATCAATACTGTCCACCGTCCCCAATGGGTAGCTGCCATCGGCGTTGGGGGTGTTGTCGTATTTCTGCTCAGATTTGTCGAAATCAAAGACCAGTGACTGACTCTCACTTGGCGTCCAGCTCAGACGAAAGCCCAGTGACTTGTTGGTGTTGTCCACCGTCTTGCCACCAGCGCCAAAGCCCAGCGAACGTACATGCACATCGCCATTCGGGTCGCGAACCGGCGCATATTCCGGGTTGGAAGCTTCCCGATCGTAGACACTGCCGCGCACGGCCAAACCCAGCTTGCCGGGAATCAGCGGTCCCATCACATTGAAATCGGTAGTGGTGTCTTCGCCGAAGGCTTCATCTTCCTGGAAAGTGCGGCTGAAGTTGATACCGCCGGTCCAGGTGTCAGTAATTTTCTTGGTGATCACATTGATCACCCCGCCCAGCGCATCGGCGCCGTACAGTGTCGATGCCGGCCCGCGAATCACCTCGACGCGTTCAATCGCGGTCAGCGGCGGAATATGGTTGAACTGGTTGCCACCGAAGTTATTGGGATAAATATCGCCGTGGTTGTTCTGGCGGCGGCCGTCGATCAGCAGCAGCGTATAGTCGGCGCCCATGCCGCGCATACTGACGGTGCCCTGCCCGGTTTTATCGCGGGTCTCGCCAATATCCACCCCTTCCAGCTCGCGCACCACATCTAGCAGAGTGGTATAGGGGCGGCTCTTCAATTCCTCCTGATCCACCACGGAAATACTCGCCGGTGCATCCGTAATCTTCTGCTCAAAACCCGAGGCGGACACCACCAGCTTTTGCAGCATGACGGTTTCGCCCAGATCGATCGCCTCAGCCGCCGCTGGCGCTTCACTCAGCACGTAGCTGCCATTGGCCTGGCGGTTGGCCGTCAGGCCCGTGCCACCGAGCAGCCGCATCAGCGCTTGCTCCGGTGTGTAGCTGCCGTCCAGCCCGGCGGTTTCACGCCCTTCCAGCAGCTCCGTTGCGACGCTCAGCGAGACGCCACTCTGCTGTGCAAAGCGGGTTACCGCACTGCCGAGGTCACCGGCAGGAATCGAGAACTGTGTGAGGTTGGCAGCGGCTGGCTGCGCAATGACAGAGGGCGCGGCGACGCTCAGGCCCATTGCTGTCGAAAGCAGCAATGCCTGGCATCCACCGTGTGGGCGAAAGCGTTTGAATAACATCCGTAACTCCTTTTCCAGGGCTGTTGAGGGCCTGTTTTTCTGAGACTTGTGTAGGGATATCGAACGAAGCCCAAGAAAAGGGAACCGATTCTCAAAAATAAATGAGAATTAATATCAAATAGTCATGCCGCGCTGACATTCACCCACCACGGCAGCGGAACATCGACGCGGATCGGCAGACTGGCACCGAGCATTTCCAGCGCCATATCGGTATTTGAAGTGGGAAATGATCCCGTGACCCGCAGCGCCGCCACGTCCGGCGACACATGGATAATGCCGTGCCGGTAGCGCGACAATTCCGACAGTAACTCGCCCAGCGACTCGTTGTGGGCCAGCAGCAGGCGACGCGTCCAGGCCTCGTAACGCGGCTCGGCAGCCTCCACCGCCACAATGGCATCGCGACCGAAGCGGCACTGCTTGCCCGCCGCAAGCTGCTGCACCTGACCGCCACGCGTGCGCAGATCGACGCGACCGTCATACACCGCCAGCACTTGTGCCTGAGCATCGCCGCCACCGCGCAGCGCAAACCGCCCGCGCTCACAACTCAGCTCGGCGGCCGCTGTGGTCACCGTCATGGGCGACTTGCCTGCCACCGCTTCAACAAACACATCCCCTCGGTGAACGCTGAGCCGGCGGCGCCCGGCGCCTAAATCGCTGTCCAGACTGCTGTCGGTGTTCAACCAAACGCGACTGCCATCCATCAACGACAACTGCCGCACTTCGCCAACTGCCGTGCGCTCCCCGGCCAGCCAATGTTCATAGGGCGCAAACATCCAGGTCGCTACCGAGGTGACACCCAGCGCAGCAATACACTTCAATGAGCCGCGCCGGGTCAGCCGACGCCGCTGTAAGCGCTTGAGAGTATCGCCAACGGGCAGCGAGTTGCCGACATCGCGCAAACCGTCAAAGCGCTGGGAAACCGCTTCGATATATTGCCAGGCTCGCTGGTTCGCCTCGTCGGCGGCCACCCAATGTCGCCAGGCGCGCTCCGCATCGCTATCCACCTGCTCGTCGGCCAGACGCGCATACCACTGGGACGCCTCTCGAAGCGCGCGGTGCTGTTCCCGCTCCAGACTCATATCAAGGCCTCGTCCGCTTGCACTTCCAACAGCACACACTCGTACATGGCTCGCGCCATATATTTCTTCACGCTGCGCTCAGACACAGCAAGGCGCTTGGCAATCTCGCTGTACGTCAGCCCCTCCAGTCGCGACATAAGAAACGCGGCCGCCACCTTCTCTGGCATCTGCCGCAGCATCGTGTCGACCTCATACAGGGTTTCAATCACCAGGGCCTGCTCTTCCAGCGAGGGAATCACCCACTCCGGCCATGCCGCTACCGCATCACGCCACGCCTGCTCCACCTGACGCCGACGCCAGAGGTCGACGCACAGGCCTTTGGCAACCGTGGTCAGATAGGCGCGCGGCGAATCGTCCTCCAACACCTGCGGACGCCGCATCAAACGGATAAACGCGTCCTGAGCCAGATCGGCGGCATCGTGATCACAGCCCAGCCGCCGTCGCAGCAGCGACAGCAACCAGGGATGATGATCCTTGTAGAGGGCGCCGAACTGCTTCTGCGCCGCCGGAGAAACCGACATGGCTGACCTTGAATCCGGGAAAAGAAAACGACACACAAATAACAATCATTCTCATTATAGTAAAATAATGCCGCATTACACAATGCCGCTGTATTGACCTGTCAGGATCACAGCACTGGCCCGGCGATATTGCCTTTGCGTGCCGCCTGCGTTTTATTAAGGTCTGGGTATCAACGCCCTACCGTTCGCCCGTCGCAAACAGAGGTCATACCGTGAAGCCAATCACCCATACCGCCCTATTGCTGATCACCGCACTGTCCTGTTCATCGCTATGGGCGAATGCCGTCAGTGATACCTGGCGAGAATTGACCTATTCACGATTTGATAACGCCACAGCCATCCCGCCGGGCACGTATAAGAAGGCGGTTTTCCTCGACACCGGCAGTCACTCTGCGCCGGTGGTCAGAGTGCAAGGAGCCCAAACACGATACGGCAAAGACCGGGCGAAGGAATTTACCCGCAGCATTGCCGGACCGGAGAGCTTCGCCCGCAACCCCGTCAAACTGGGTATTCGGCTGCCGGTGATCGACCTCGCCACACTGAACGCCGGCTACAGCAGCCCGGCATGGGGAGTGAACACCGAGCTGAAGCGACTCATGCCGCACTACAACGTGCAGACCCAGCAGGCGCTAGCCGACTATGCCGCCGCCAATGGCGTTGATCTGTTCGTGATTGAGGACGAAGTGCGCACCACGCTGCTGTCGCTAGGCACGGTGACGATTGGCGAGTACGCCGACAAAACCGATGTACTGAGTATGCGGACAAGCTTTGCGCTGCACCTGTCCGGCAATTTGATCGCGGTCGACCCGCAAAGTGGCGAGGCCATCAGAGCCTGCGAATTCAAGGCGTCAGAAAACCTCTCCAGGCTCGCCCCGTCAATGAAGAAGAAATACAAGAACGCCTGGCGCCTGAGCCCGCTTAAAGACCGGGACGACGGCGTCAGCAATTACCGGGGACCGAGTCAGGAAGAGATCGCCGCCGTGCAGCAGTTCTACAAAGCGACACTGCAGCAAGCGCGACAAGACTGCCCCTTTCTGCAAAGTCTGGAAAACAGTGCTGCCGGGGCGAGCTGACTCACTCTCTACAAGCCACCCTCTAAAACTCACCTAAGATGACTCAGGCCTCAGCGATGGCTACTCCGCAAGCCTCGCTGAGGCCTTCCCAGCCACTAACCGATCCAGTTAGCCTTGCGGCGCAGGTCCAGCGTGTGAGGGTATTCGCCCGGTGACTCTTCCGGTGGCGGTGACATAGGGCGCGGCGGCGTTTCAAAAAACTCGCGTACAGCATCCAGATCAGGGTTGGGGGTAAACGGCCCCGGCGTGTGGCTGGTCACATCAAAGCGGTTAATGCGCCGCGACTCGGCCTCGAAGGCGTTCACCGGGAACACATCGTAGCTGCGACCGCCGGGGTGGGAAACGTGATAGGAACAGCCACCCACCGAGCGACCATTCCAGGTATCAATCAAATCAAACACCAGCGGCGTGTGCACACCCAGCGTGGGGTGCAGCGCTGACGGCGGCGCCCAGGCACGGTAGCGCACCCCGGCCACGTACTCGCCGTGACGGCCGGTACTGCGCAGCGGCACCCGGCGGCCGTTGCAGGCCAGCACATAGCGGCCATCGGTCAGCCCGCTTACCTTTACCTGCAAACGCTCGACCGAGGAATCCACATAGCGCGCGGTGCCAAAGCTGCCCACTTCTTCACCCAGCACATGCCAGGGCTCAATCGCCCAGCGCAGTTCGATCTCAATGTCGTTAATCACCGTGCGACCATAATGGGGGAAGCGGAATTCCTCGAAGGGCAGCAGCCAGTCGCTGTCGAAGTCGTAGCCGCGCTGGCGCAGATCGGCGACCACTTCCATCACGTCCGCCCAGATATAGTGCGGCAGCATAAATTTATCGTGCAGCGAGGTGCCCCAGCGCACCAGCGGCTTGCGGTAGGGCTCGTCCCAGAAGCGCGCGATCAGGGCACGAATCAACAGCACCTGCACCAGCGACATGCGCGCATGAGGCGGCATTTCAAAGCCACGGAATTCCAGCAGCCCCAGTCGCCCGGTCGGGCTGCCCGGCGCATAGAGTTTGTCGATACAGAACTCGGCGCGGTGGGTGTTGCCGGTCACGTCGATCAGCAGATTGCGCATCAGCCGGTCGATCAGCCAGGGCTGCTCCGCCAACCCGTCGGGCATCTGCTGGAAGGCGATCTCCATTTCATAGAGCATTTCGTCCCGGCCTTCGTCGGCGCGGGGCGCCTGACTGGTCGGGCCGATAAAGGCACTGGAGAACAGGTAGGACAAGCTCGGGTGATGCTGCCAGAACGACACCAGACTGCGCAGCAGATCGGGCCGCCGCAGTATCGGGCTGTCGGCGGGCGTTGGCCCGCCAAGCGTAATATGGTTGCCGCCGCCCGTGCCGGTGTGGCGACCGTCGAGCATAAATTTCTCTGTTGCGAGGCGCGATTCTTTCGCGGCCTGATACAGCTCTTCGGTGTTCGCCACCAGCTCGCGCCAACTGCCCGCCGGATGAATATTCACCTCGATTACGCCGGGGTCGGGCGTGACCAGCAGCTTGGTCACCCGCGGGTCGCGGGGCGGCTCGTAACCCTCAATCATCAGCGGTGCATTCAGTTCGGCGGCGATTTCCTCCAGCACCGCCAGAATCGCCACGTATTGTTCCAGCGCATACAACGGCGGCATAAAGATGTGCAACTTGCCGTCGCGGGGCTCCACACACAGCGAAGTGCGAATCGGCAATGTCGACCCGCCACCGGTTTTTTCAGCGGGCTTCTCGCTGGGCTTCGCTGCGGGTTGCGGACTGGTACTGGCAACGCCGCTGCCGGGCACCGGCATATGCGCCGAGCCATCGGTGTAGGCCTCGCGCTTCAGCAGCGGCTGATGCGGTTCAAAGGGGTCGCGTTCCGGCGCACGTGGCACTTCATCAATACCGATGATTTCATCCAGCGGCAGGCGCAAGCCCATCGGCGAATCGCCGGGCAACAGAGTGACTTTCTCGCGTTTCACCGACCACACCGAGCTGCGCCAGCACTGGGCAAACAAATCCCACTCCAGCGGCAACACAAAGCCCGCCGGTTTATCCATGCCGGTTTCCAGCAGCCGTACCAGTCGGCGCCGGGTCAGGTCATTCTTGGCTTTGGCGGCGAGCTTTTCGAGGTTGTGGGGAATTTTCTGTTCTTGCAGCAGGTAATAAAGTGCGTCTTCGTAGGTCGGCTGCAGAAAGCGCGCATCCAGCCCCAGGCGGCTGGTGAGCTTTTTGCCAAAAGTCTTGGCCAGCGCCAGGTCGTGGCCGTAATCCTTGTCCACCCGCGCCAGCAATTCCGGTCGCGACCACAGCGGTTCGCCGTCGGTGCGCCAGAACAGGCCCAGCGCCCAGCGCGGCACTTCCTCGCCGGGATACCATTTACCCTGCCCATAATGCAGCAGGCCCTTGGGCGCAAAATGATCGCGCAGGCGCAGCAGCAGCGTCTTCGCCAGTCGCAGCTTGTCGGCGCCCAGCGCCTCAGTATTCCACTGGGCCGATTCCATATCGTCCACCGACACAAAGGTCGGCTCGCCGCCCATGGTCAGCCGCACATCGTTGTCGACCAGCTTCTTATCAACATCCTCGCCCAGCTTGAGAATCGCCGCCCACTGGGCGTCATTGTAGGGCTTGGTCACACGCGGATCTTCGTGCACCCGAGTGACGACGTTGCTGTAGTCAAACTCCACTTCGCATTCGTCGGTAAAACCGTCGATGGGCGCCGCCGACACCGGGTCGGGCGTACAGGCCAGCGGAATATGGCCCTCACTGGCAAACAGGCCGGAGGTCGGATCAAGCCCCACCCAGCCCGCACCGGGAACATAGACCTCGCACCAGGCGTGCAGGTCGGTGAAATCTTCTTCCGGGCCGCTGGGGCCATCCAGACATTTTTCATCGGAGGCCAACTGCACCAGATAGCCCGAGGCAAAGCGCGCCGCCAGCCCCACATGGCGCAGCAACTGCACCAGCAGCCAGGCGGAATCCCGGCAGGAACCCTTCGCCAGTTCCAGCGTTTCCTCCGGCTTTTGCACCCCCGGCTCAAAGCGCAGGCTGTACTCCACCAATTCCTGAATACGGCGGTTGGTATTCACCAGAAAATCGTTCAGCCGCTCCTCGGGCTTGTCGATCTCTGCCAGCAGCTTTTTGAACAGCGGTCCCTGAGGTTTTTTCTCCAGATACGGCAGCAGCTCTTTCTTCAGCTGATCGGGGTACTCAAAGGGGAAGGCCTCGGCGTACTCCTCCACAAAAAAGTCGAAGGGGTTGATCACCGTCATATCGGCAATCACTTCCACCTCAATACTCAGCTCTGTCGCTTTTTCGGGGAAGACCAGCCGCGCCAGGTAATTGCCAAAGGCATCCTGCTGCCAGTTGATGAAGTGCTCTTCCGGCGTCACCTTCAGACTGTAGGCCCGAATCGGCGTGCGGCTGTGAGGCGCGGGCCGCAGGCGAATCACATGCGGATAAATTTTGGTTGGACGGTCAAATTTGTAGTAAGTGTTGTGATTGATCGCAATACGAATTGTCATCCCTGCCCCCAAAGCACGAGCCGGCACCACAGCGCCGAATACGCACAGTAAAGCATGGCTTCATGACCGGAATACATGCCTTTACCCTGCACTGAACCATTTATTTTTTGCCATCGCCGCAGGGTGCACATCGCCGCGTTAAACACCACGGCGGCTCCCCAGCCCGGCAAATCATTGTGTGGTTTTGCCTATGCACATTCTTTGCCAAACAAGCGCTTAGCGCGCCGCATGGCATCACAATCTATCGCCGCCCTTTTGCGCAGCAGCCTGCTACACTCGGTGCTCAGTTATCGTGAACCGCTATGGAGAAATGCCCATGACACGCCAACGCCTTGCCACGCTGCTGCTCAGCCTCTGCACCGCTGCGGGAAGCGCCACCGTCCTGGCGGAAGACAGCTCCGCGCCGAATCCCAACCTCAAACTGGCCACCGGCGAGCCCGTTCGCTGCCTGTCATTGAATCGCATCGATGAAACCGTCGTGCTCGACGCCAACAACGTACTGTTCTACACCGGCCGCAACGAGGTTTATCTCAACGACCTGCCGCACCGCTGCCTGGGGCTGTCGCGGAACAAACCCATCATGTACCGCACCTCACTGCATCAGCTTTGCAGTGTCGACATCATCACCGTGCTGGAAAGCATGGGCAGCAGCTATATGCCCGGCCCCTCCTGCGGATTGGGCATGTTCTACCCGATCAGCAAAGAGGATGCGGACAAGCTGAGAAAGGAAAGCCGGAAATAGCGCTGCCGTCTACACGGGCGCGCTGAAAGCGTTGCTGGGTGGTGGATCCGATTATTGAAAATACCGCGACACCGCCTGCCGCACCCAGCTCTGCTGCTGATCCGGCTGAATACCCAGCAGACGCTGCTTCACCACCGGCGCGTATTGCTGGTCATCCGACATAATGTGGTCAATCAGCCAGTGCTGCAGAATCGTCGCCAGCTCCTCGGCAATCGCCTCCCCCCGGTCAAAGCGCGCTTTCATCGCGCCAATCAGTTTCGCAAAATGCTGATGAGTCAGCTGATGCTCCGATAACTCGGGGTAATCCACCTCCTCCAGCAACGCCTCCTCAAAGGCAAAGTGCGACAGCGTGTAATCCACCAGATTCGGTAAAATCACGGCCAGCGAATCCTGCGCGGCCGCGCGGCTGCGGGCATCGTAAATCTGATTAATGTACTCAATAATGCGCTGATGCTGGTGATCAATCACCTCTATCCCCAGCTCATACTCCGGCGACCAGACAAAGCGTGACATAGGCGTCTCCTTACAGGCTCAAGAAAGGCAATCAGCCAAACAACCGCTTCATCCAACTGCCTTTCTTCGCCTTCACCCGCTGGGTTGCCGCCTGCATATTCTCCTTCACTACGCCGGTGTAATCCCGGTCATCGTGCTTGATGTGATTCACCAGCCAGTTGGTCAGCGTATGCATCAACTCCTCAGTCACATCCTCTCCCGCCCGCGCACTTTGCTGATAAGCCGAAATCCGACGCGTAAACAGCGAATGTACCTTCTTATGCGGCTTCACAAAGGGATAGCCAGCCTCCTCCATCAGCGTCTCCTCAAAAGCAAAGTGAGACACCGTGTAATCCACCAGCTCATCCAACACCTCCATCAACTCCTTGTGGCTGTGATGCTGATGCGCCAGCTCCACCTTGTTGATGTAATCCACAATCCGCTCATGCTGACTATCAATCACCGGAATACCAATCTCCAGCTCCGGCGTCCAACGTAAGGCCATAACCAAAACCCCATACACATTTCGTTAGATCGCAATGTAGCAAGCTGATGCAAGGATTTCTGGATGTAGATCAAGAGGGAGGGAGTTTTGGGGAGGATTAGCGGGACAGGATCAAGCGGTATTACTCAGTTAAATATAGATGCGTATGCAATGACTCATATTGACGTTTGCAGCAGACAAACCTAGCTAATGTAGCCGACGGAAAATGCAAAAAGGCGGGCAGAGCCCGTAATTGCAAGGCTCCGCATGACAGCACTCAAGAACATTGATCCAGGAATATTCGCGACACATGCTCGTAGATGCATTCACCGCTTAATACCTTCTTGATGCGGCCTACTCGTTCTTCAGATGCCGCCGTACCTGGCTTGAGCGCATCCGGCGCAGGAAGCATAGCAATTAATGACAAGTACTCATCATCAGTTAACTCCGGTAGTAACTTATCAAACCAAGAACGGGCTCCTTCACTAATACCAAACAGTCGTTTTCCTTCCATTTCACCAAAATATGCAGTAGATACAAACGCTACAAGCTGGGTTTCCTTTGATATATTTGAATGAACAACAAACCGAGCAATTAACGTTTGCTCTATCTTCTTGAAACCTTTCGTAAATTTTTCAAAAAAAAGCTTCTTTACCAAGCTTTGAGTGATTGTGGTGGTGGTTAATGGGCTAGGCCACTCAATGCCAGTGTGTTCAAAAAATGAAGGATCTTGGATTTTGACCAGCATACCCTTTCTCTCTTCACTCAAGCCTATATCCATTAGTGTTTTTGACTCATAGGGCTCGAATTCATGAGAAAGATTCTTATATGCCACTGCCACGGCATATGCCTCATATGCCGCCAAGGCAACGCATAAAGTTGCCACTAAATATATCAGTTTTCGTGTCATGAAATTTATTATCCTAGAATAGAGAAAACCGGCACCGCGCACATGGCACCCTGCACTTTGAATTACTATGAAATTTTAATATCGAGCTGTACTTGGCTAAGCGCACTGGCCGTCGGCGCGCAGGCAACGAGCGCCTTTTCGATTGGCCTATGTCCCTTGAAATACATAGGAATCCACAATGGAAAGCCTTTTTTCCTCTTCACTCGAATATGGTTCAAACCAAAAAATTTAACTCTTTTTGCGCTATGCACATCTGACCAGACAAGCTTATTGACTCTATAGAGAACGACCCCGTTGTGATTAATTTCGACGATACTGATACTCCAAATTCCAACCAACACCACAACCACATTCAAAGTGACCAAAATCAGAGCATCTAAGCTGGGACTACCCCAATACCAAAGCAACGAAAACCACATCCCTGCAAAAATCCCCGACAGCGAAACCCTATGGGGAAGGTGATATCTATAGGAAGCTTCACTGCTCATAGTCTTGGCCTCAGTTATGTTAACGCCACAATAACCGGCGCGCGCTTTTTTCGCGTCCGGCGCCGAAGGCGAGAAGTTGATTGATTTGTTAGGATTTATCATCAGCAGCCACAACATTTTCTATTCGTTCTTTTAGCCACCCCCCAAAAACAACGGGCTTCCAGTCGCTGCCTACTTTAGAGCTGACATCGGCCAAGTAACCAAAGGCGCTACCAGCAGCACCGCCAATTGCTGCGCCGCCTGGGCCTGCGACAACAGCCCCAACAGCAGAGCCTAAAGCCCCACTACCCAAAACACCAAAAAGGCTCAAAGTCTTACGCCCAGCTGTAACTAGGCCGCTCTCCTTTGCAACTTCATTGTGATAGGCAATTATTGCATCTCTATCACGACCATTCTCTTGCTGTAGCCAATTTCGAAACTTCTTGGCTTTATCTCTAATTTTCAAAATTTCTCTAAGCGACAGCTGATCCGAGTTAACTAGCGCCCTAATATCAGGAAACTCAACCTTACCTTTTAGCTCCTCAATAATATCGCCGGATTTAGCAATACGCTCTTTAGATTCATAAAGCTTATCACCAACGAGGATACTCATCGGTTGAGGTAGAAAAAGATCACTGCCCATAGTTGCGGCCGACCAGATAAAGCGATTTGATAATGCTGAAGCAGTAAGCGGCGTTCCATTATGGAAAGTCACCCCCTCTCCTGCTATTCGACTCAACTCATTGAAATCGACATTGAAATTAAGTCGATGTTTAGCATCACCCCCTGAGTTAGTAACTGTGGCTTTAATTTCAGGAGGCCTTCCTAAAGAATGAACACTATAAATTTCGTCTACAAATGATTGGACAATAATGGCATTTCTTCTAGGATCTCTAAAATCGGCTCTAGCATTTTCTATTGCAGAGCTAAATTCTTCTGCTTTCACTTCCACGACATTATCCCTAAAGGCCGAGTAGAGGTGCCTTCTATGTCTTGCCTTCGGAAATAATGCCTCTATTGATTGGTGATATAGAAAACGTCTTTCAAACGAATTTGGCTCTGCCTGCAAATTATCTTGAATATTCCATATAGAGTATTCATCGTCTTTTAGAATTGCCGTACTTATGAATGAGTACTCGTAAAATTTAAGCGCTCCTTCTTTGAGGAGAATATAGAAATCATTCAGAGCTCCATTATTTATAAACCAGCTTATAAACTCAGCCAACTGAAGTTGATTAGAAGGATTAACAATTACGGAGTCATAGTATATTAGCGACTCAGCAAAAAGCCCTATATCAATACTTTTACCAGAGCCTTTCAGCTCTGGTGAGGCATATGCCCATGACTCAATCGGTACTAAAGCGCTGCTATTCCCTGACATTAGATTTCTTCTTCAAGTATATTCACTGTAAGCCTAACGCCAGCCGCAACGGCCCAAAAATAAGCGCAGCGTTTTTGTGTCCGGCGACCGCAGGGAGCGTATTGCCGGCTCTTGTTAGAGCTTGCTACGTGATGCGTTGAAAGGCTCACGTACGCAACCACATTTCTATAACATGCCATACGATATAGGAAACAGAACCGGTAATTAACATGCGAAACTGCCAATGGCCCAACTGATTGGCCGTGTCCGAATTGTTTTTGATAGCCCCTCTGATACCTTCGCTCGCGGCTTGTACCATTTGGGGATGGCCGCTTAGTTCTGGATACCGCCCATTTTCAACGCGCAACAACTCGTAATTAGCAAATAATGTAGAGTTAACATAAGCGAGATTTTTACAACTAAGGTAAAAACTTAGACCCCAGAATAAGAGAGCGGCTGCTAGGGGTAACTGACAAAGACTAAGAGCGGAAGATGCTGTTTGTGTGAGGGAGAACCCGACCGCCGTGCCCGCAGCTGCTAAAAGGAAATATGTATACTTTCCTTGAGACTCTCGCA
This sequence comes from Spongiibacter tropicus DSM 19543, assembly GCF_000420325.1. Classification (NCBI taxonomy): domain Bacteria; kingdom Pseudomonadati; phylum Pseudomonadota; class Gammaproteobacteria; order Cellvibrionales; family Spongiibacteraceae; genus Spongiibacter; species Spongiibacter tropicus. The sequence goes on from NZ_ATUS01000001.1 coordinate 1,055,319, forward strand.
AAGCACGATACACCTCTTTCTCTTCTTCAGTAGCCACTAGCCCTCCTTAGTTCTAACGCCAACGATCAGTTGCGCTTGAGGCAGGGAACGTTTTTGCGGCAGCAAAAATGAGCCACGGGTCAAACGTCCCTTGCAGCGTGTTGTTAGGCGACGTTAGTACACCGTATTTGCAACCATGTTCTTCCACATCTGCCCCCTATCAAGTAGCTGCCCTTGGTAGATGACTTCGCCAAAGGTGTCATCCACAATCCTGCGAGCACCTTCATAGACGTGAACGTGTATTCCTTTTTCCTGAGGGCGATCCGCAGTCCAGACTACGGCTGGAGTTGATGACCAGAGTTCGAAACGCTTTCCAGCATAGTCATCTAGATTTAGTTGGCGGTCGGGAACAACGTACGTATTACTTTTACTGAACTGATCATGCAATGGCTTGAGCGGAGTCGAGACGATTAAATCGGAACTCCAAATGCTGTCGTTCCCACAGTTACCGCAAAAATGTTTTTTGTGTGGGGTTCGAGCAAAACTTCCAAGGTCAAGGTGAGGGTATCCACACTTCTTGCAAGTAATACAGTCAACCTCGTAACCCTCTTCAATCGATCGCACAAACTCAAAAGCAGCCGGTGGAGTCACCTGAATTTTGGTGATATCCGGACTTTCAAATAAGTCGAGTTTTTGATTGTACGAGCAAACGATTGCAGCAAAGTCTTTGTCCAGAACCTTACGTGCTTGCACAGCAAAACGCTTGTGAACGTGAATTCTTGGTGACCTTTGTTCAATGGGCTCACTCGAGAGCGCCGGTGGTAAGGAACACCAGATTCCAATTTCCTCGAAGTCCTTGAACTCAATTTCAAGAGGATCGACTACATAGCTCATTTTCATCGAGTGGTTCCCACACCTGATCTCGCCAGATTCAGGAACCGCCGCGTAGTCTGCTTTAGTGCCCCAATGAAGTTGGTGCGTTTTGCAATACCAACGTTGAGCACCATTGCGAAATTTTCCGCATGGGATGATGTGACATGGAAGAACGGCATCATCGCCAGACGCCCCTTCAAACATACCAAACACATCTTCTGAATTGACCGCTATGTTTCCGATCGTCCTTCCTGGAGCCCAGCACACAGCGTCTGCAGCGCAGTAATCCTCATGTGTGAATTCCGTGTCAGCTTCGTCCCCGACTTTGCGAATGAATTCCTTCCTCGCCATGCCAGTACCGAGGTTTGCCCACTCACACTCCCAGACTTCAACGGCCTGGGTGTCTTGGTTAATTCTTCGTGAAAAAAACATCGTGCAATTCTACTTCAGCCAGATCTAGTCGCCTAACGCCGCCAACACGCGCAGCTTTGCAGTGAAGGCGTAGCCGCAACGAAAAAGCTGTCGCCGTGATTGGCCTTGTTAGCACTTAGCTCCGACATCAAGACGTACGCTCGCCTACATATGGGACGACCTTCCATTCTTCGTCTTCGTTTCTACGCGAATAAAGCTCTCGGTCAGTCCCCTCTGAATTAGGGATGCTAATACACTGCTCCGCATCATCGTCGCTGCATATCACTGGTTGGTGCTGAGCTGAAGCCCCCGCGTACTTGTCAGCCTTTACGTTATTCCAGATTTCGTTTATTTCTTCTTGAGAGTGCTTCATCGTTGTATCCCCTTGAGTGCTAACAGCCTGTTTATGAGACCAGCGGCCTCATAATAAATATTATCGGGCGGCCATCTATCACGCGACGCCTTTTCCGCCCGCCATTTAACTCATTGTTTTTAAAAGCGCATTTCGAAACCGAATTTCGTCGAGACCAATAACAGGGCCACTTCAACGGCAGGAAGGATTTATCGGGAAATACTGTATATGCATACAGATTATTGACGGGGATTGTCATTATGGGCGTTTCACCATTCCTTCGGTCATTGCGGGAGCACATGCTAGTGCGTCGCTACAGGCTACTTACAATAGAATCGTACCGCTGCGGGATCAAGCCTTTCATTATTTTTCATGGTTAACATAAAGCACACACCGCAAACGGCGCTCGCAAGGAACATCGCCGTAAGGCGGCAGATGTTTATGCTTTGTTTATTTTTTGAAATGACATGGAGTTCTCCGGCAAACGACGGTGAGTTAAGCAATAGTGATCAGTCGGTACAGAGTGTTCATCACGGCGAGAACCGCCGTTCTTCAGTGAAGCACATTGGGGCCACGAGAATACAGATATCAGGCCCTTAGAAAGGGTCTGAGGCGCCTTTTGCGTGGCTTGGCGCCCCTGATCAGCGGTGTAGCTAGCGCGCGGTGGCTGTTTGCGCCTCGCTAACGGATTGGCTGACTGGCATGGCGCTGTCCCACGGCCCGCCGATCACGGCGGCCAGTTGCAGTGCGGCCTTCAGACGTTCGGCGGTGTTGCTGAGTTTGGCGCGGCGGGCGCTGAGGGTGAGATTCTGGGCGGTGGCGACTTCGAGGAAGTTGATCATGCCCGCTTCGTAGCGGTTAACGATGATGCGCTCGTTTTCTTCGGCCAGGTCCAGCAGCTTGTCCTGCTGCTCGGCTTTGTCGCCCAGCAGTTGGATACTCGCGAGCGCGCTTTCCACTTCGGCAATGGCTTCAAGTACAGCTTGGCGATAAGCACCGAGGCGCTGCTGGTATTGCGCTTTAGCAACGGCGACCACTGCGCGGCGGGTGCCGCCGTCAAACAGGGTTTGGGCGAGACTGGGGCCGACGGACCAAACCATGGTCGGGGTGTCGAGCAGGGCGCTGAAGCTGGCCGCCTGCACGCCCTGACTGGCGCTGATGGAAAAGCTGGGCAGCCACGCGGCCTGTGCCACACCGATTTCTGCATTGGCGGCGGCGAGCTGGCGCTCGGCAAAGGCCACGTCGGGGCGCTTTGCAATCAGCGTGGAGGGCAGCACTTCAGGCAGCGCGGGCAAGTCGGGCAGCGACTGTTTGGGCGGCAGGGAGAATTCCACCGGCGCTTTACCCAGCAGTACGGCGATAGCGTTTTCTTCCAGTGCGCGCTGGTTTTGCAGGTCGATCATATCGGCGCGCAGCGACTGGCGCTGGGTTTCCGCCTGAATCACATCGCCCCGCGACACAATGCCCGCTTTGTACTGGTTATTGGTCAGACGCGCAGAGCGGTCGTAGGTCGCCATGGTTTCTTCGAGGATCTGCCGCTGCAAATCCAGAACACGCAGGCGGATATAACTCTGTGCGACGGACAACTGAATCGACAGGCGCACCGCCGCCAGATCAGCGGCGCTGCCTTGCAGGCTGGCTTTTTGGGATTCCACCTGACGGCGTACGCGGCCCCAAACATCCGGCGCCCAGCTCAGGTTCAGGCTCGCGGCGCTGCGTTCGCTAAGTGGCGTGTTGTCGCCACCGCTGCGGCTTTGCGACAAGTTGAGATCAAGACTGGGAAAGTAGTCGCTGCGGCTGCCGCGCCACTGGGCTTCGGCGGCGCGATAGCTGGCTTCTGCCTGAGCCAGTGTCTGATTGGCCTGCATGGCCTGTTCGACCAGCGCGGTCAGTTCGGCATCGCCAAATACCTGCCACCAGTCGGCGGGCAGCGGCTGGACCTCGGCACGGGCGGTTTGCCAGCCGTCTTCGTATTTGTAGTCATCGGCCAGGGCGATATCCGGCGCCTGATAGTCAGGCCCGACGGCGCAGCCGGTCAGCAGCACTGCGCTGAACAGGCTTTTCAACAGCAGCGATTTACGGGGAAGTCGATTCACAATCATGGCAGGGCCTGAAATTCATTGTCGGGGCGGGCCTGACGGCGACGCAATATCGCGCGGCGCAGACGCTCCAGATAAAGATAGATGACCGGCGTGGTGTACAGGGTCAAAAACTGGCTGACCAGCAGACCGCCGAGAATGGTCAGGCCCAGCGGTCGACGCATTTCGGCGCCCTCGCCAAAACCCATGGCCAGCGGCACGGCGCCGAGCAGACCGGCGAGATTGGTCATCAAAATCGCGCGCAAGCGGCGCATGGCGGCCTCGCGAATGGCCTGTTCCGGCGCCATGCCGTCGCGGCGCTGCGCCTGCAAGGCGAAGTCGATCATCATAATGGCGTTTTTCATCACAATGCCGATCAGCAGGAACAGGCCCAGCAAGGCGATCAAACTCAAATAGCTGCCGGATATTTTGAGCGCGATCAGTGCGCCGATGCCCGCCGGTGGCAGCGTAGACAGTATGGTCAACGGATGCAGGGTGCTTTCATACAACACGCCCAGCACCAGATACACCGCCAGCACCACCCACAGCAGCAGCCAGGGTTGGTTGAGGTTGGCTTCGAAATCCGCCTGCTCGGTACTCGGCGCGCGGTGCACGGCGTTGGGCAGCATGACCTTGTCGAGCATGGCACCAATGGCCTCTTCGGCCTGCTCGGCGGTCACTCCCGGCGCCAGCTCGTAACCGATGCCCTTGGAGGCAAACTGGCCCTCGTGGCGAATACGGTCTTCGGCCATGCCGTAGTCCCAGGTGGCGAAGGTCGATAAGGGCACCGAGCTGCCGTCGCTGGTCAGCACCTGCAATTGCTTGAGCACCGAGGGACTGGAGGTGTAGCCGGGGCTCAGCTCCATCACCACGCGGTACTGGTTCATATCATCGTAAAGCGTTGCCACCTGCCGCTGGGAAAAGGAGTTGTTGAGCATGGAGGCGACCATGTTCATGTCCACGCCATATTGCCGGGCGGTTTCACGGTCGATCTCCAGCACCAGTTGCTGGGTCTCGCCGCTGCGCGGCGGATCGACATTCATCAGCTCCGGCAGGTCCTGCATGGCAATCGCCACCCTCGCACCCCACTCCGACAGCGCCTCCAGCGAGTCGGAGCGCAGCAGCACTTCGTATTCGCTGCGGCGGAACGGCGAGGACAGGCGGATATCCTGATCGACCATCAGAAACAACATGCCGCCGGGCACCAGTGGCGCATTGGCACGAAGGCGATCCACCACCGCCTGCGCCGAGTCGCCGCGCTCGCTCAGCGGTTTGAGGCTGACGGTGACCTGCGCGTTGGTCAGGCCGCCGCTGCCACCGCTGGTGCCGGTAATATCGGCCACGGCGGGATCGCGCAGCAGGTACTGGCGATAAGCCTCGATTTTGGGCTGCATCACCTGAAAGGAGAAACCGTCGTCGCCGCGCACAAAGCCGCGCACCTGCCCGGTGTCCTGATTCGGGAGACTGGTTTTGGGCAGGCTGGCATAGAGGTAGACATTGCCCGCCACCACCGCCAGCAGAATCACCAGCAGCAGCTTTGAGTGGCGCAGCGACCAGTCGAGACTGCGCTGATACGCGTTCAGCAGACCATCGAACAGCTCGCGACTGTAAAACGCCACCGCGCCCTCTTCCCGCCGACTGGGCTGGGGTTTGAGCCAGCGGGCGCAGAGGCTGGGGGTGAGGCTGAGCGACACCAACAGGGAGATCACAATCGCCGCCGCCAGGGTGATGGAAAACTCGCGGAACAGGCGCTCGATCACCCCGCCCATAAACAGAATGGACACGAAGACCACCACCAGCGCCACGTTCATCGCCAGCAGGGTAAAGCCCACTTCGCGGGCGCCTTCCAGTGCCGCCTGTTTGGGTGGCAGTCCGGCTTCGATATGCCGCTGAATGTTTTCCAGCACCACAATGGCGTCGTCCACCACCAAGCCGCAGGCCACCACCAGCGCCATCAGCGACAGGTTGTTCAGCGAGAAGCCGTAGAGGTACATGAACACCGCCGAGCCGATCAGCGAGACCGGAATGGCGAGGCTGGGAATCACCGCGCTGCGCAGGCGGCCGAGAAAGCCCCACACCACCAGCACCACCAGGCCAACGGCAATCAGCAGGGTAATTTGCGCTTCGCGCAGGGTGGCGCGAATCACCGGGGAGCGATCCATAATCACCGCCAGTTCGCTGTCGGCGGGCATCAGCGCTCGCAGGCGAGGCAGTTGCTCGTTGATCGCATCGATGGTTTTGACGATATTGGCGCCGCTCTGGCGGCTGATCATCAGGATCACTGCCGGGCGGTCATTGTGAAAACCGCTGCTGTAGCGGTCTTCCACCGAGTCGGTGACATTGGCCACATCGCCGAGGCGCAGCACGCCGCCGTCGCTTTCGCGGATCACCAGCTCTCGGTACTCGCTGGCCTTGCGCAGCGGATCACTGGTGGTCACCCGCCAGCGCATGGCGTCGTCTTCAATCACCCCCAGCGGGCGCAGGGCATTGGCCTGAGTAATGGCGCTGCGCACATCGTCCAGCGCCACGCCGCTGTGCAGCAGCGCGCCGGGATTCAACTCGACCCGCACGGCGGGCAGCGAGGCGCCGCTCACGGCCACTTCGCCCACGCCGACAATCTGCGCAATGCGCTGGGCAAGAATGGTCGAGGCGGCGTCGTACAGTTCGCTGGGCGACAGATTATCGGAACTCAGTGCCAGCCCCATGATGGGCGCCTGAGACGGGTCGATTTTGCGAAATTGGGGATTGCCGGGCATACCCGAGGGAAGCTGACCGCGCACGCTGTTGATGGCGGCCTGTACATCCCGCGCGGCGGCGTTCAGGTCGCGATCCACCTCGAAATTGAGCACCACCTGAGTGCTGCCCTGATTGCTCGACGAGGAAATGGCGGTGACCCCAGAAATGCTGCCCAGCGCCCGCTCCAGCGGCGTCGCCACGGTGGCTGCCATGCTCTCCGGACTGGCGCCGGGCAGGCTGGCGGTCACGCTGATCACCGGAAAATCCACCTGTGGCAGCGGCGCCACCGGCAGCAGCCGCCACGCCAACAGGCCCAGCAGCACCAGCGACAGCGACAGCAGGCCGGTGCCTACCGGCCGGTCGATAAACAGCCGCGACAGGTTCACCGCGCCACCTCGGTGAGGGCCTCGTCGTCATCGCTCACAAAACGCGAGCGCAGGCGATCGAAGAACAGATAGACCACCGGCGTGGTGAACAGCGTCAGCACCTGGCTGACCAGCAGGCCGCCGACCATTACCAGACCCAGCGGCTGGCGCAGCTCGGCGCCACTGCCACCGGCCAGCATCAGCGGCAACGCGCCGAACAGGGCGGCGAGGGTCGTCATCAGAATGGGGCGGAAGCGCAGCATGGCAGCGCGGTGAATGGCATCCCGTGGCGACAGGCCCTGATGACGCTGAGCGTCGAGGGCGAAGTCCACCATCATAATGCCGTTCTTCTTCACCAGGCCGATCAACAGCACCACGCCGATCACCGCAATCAGGTCAAAGGCCCGCCCGCTGATCAGCAGTGCCAGCAGCGCACCGACGGTGGCCGACGGCAGCGTGGAAAGAATGGTGACCGGGTGAATGGCGCTTTCATACAGCACACCCAGCACCACATACATGGTGATAATCGCCGCCAAAATCAGCCACAGACTGTTGGCGAGCGAGGCCCGGAAAGCCTCGGCGGCGCCCTGAAAGCGGCTTTCAATACCCAGCGGCAAGGCGATCTCTTGCTGCACGGTTTCGATGGCCGCCACTGCCTTACCCAGCGAGATGCCCGGCTTCAGATTGAACGACACCGTGGCCGACGGGAACTGGCCCTGATGATTAACCAGCAGCGGCGCCTGACGCTCTTTCACCGTCGCCACACTGCTGAGTGGCGCGGGCTCACCGGACGACGTCGGCACATAGAGGTTTTGCAGGGCGCTCAGGCCGGTGGCCTGACGCTGATCCACCTCCAGCACCACCCGGTACTGATTGGCCTGGGTAAACAAGGTGGCGATTTGCCGCTGACCAAAGGCGTTCTGCAGCGTATCGGCAATGGATGACACGCTCACCCCGAGGCGAGCTGCCGCGTCGCGGTCGATATCGATATACGCTTCCTGCCCCTGCTGTTGCAGATCGCTGGCGACATCCTGCAGTTCAGGCCGCGCGTTCAGCGCGGCGATCAGCTTGGGCACCCACTCGGCCAGATCGTCGCTGCTGGCCGCCGTGAGCGTGAAGCGGTACTGAGTGCGGCTGACGCGATCTTCAATGCTCAGCTCCTGCACCGGCTGGAACCAGGCATCGATACCGGGCACTGACTGGGCGCGCTCGCGCAGCCGCTCGATCACCTCGAACACCGATTCATCCCGCTCACCGTGAGGCGGCAAACTGATTAACATACGACCGCTGTTCAGCGTGGTATTGGTGCCGTCCACACCGATGAACGACGACAGACTGCTGACGCCAGGGTCTTCCAGCAGGGCCGCCGCCAGCGCCTGCTGACGGTTGGACATATTGGCAAACGAGGTGGTTTGAGGTGCTTCGGTCACCACCTGAATGGCGCCGCTGTCCTGTACCGGGAAGAAATCTTTATCCACCAGCAGATACAGCAAGCCGGTAAGCGCGATAGTGCCGAGCATGACCGCCATGGTGGCGCGCTGGCGTTCCAGCACCCAGTCCAGTGCGGTGCCATAGCGTTGAATCAGCCGGGCAATCAGGCCCCGGTCTTCATCGAGTTCCAGCGGCTGGCGCAACATGCGCGCGCACATCATCGGCGTAAGGGTGAGCGACACCACCAGCGAAATGCCGATGGCGACCGCCAGCGTCACGGCAAATTCGTGGAACATGCGCCCCACCACATCGGCCATAAACAGCAGGGGAATCAGCACCGCGATCAGCGACAGCGTGAGCGAGACCAGCGTAAAGCCAATCTCCTTCGCACCTTTCAGCGCCGCATCCATGGGCGAAGCGCCCTCTTCGCGGTGGCGAGCGATGTTCTCCAGCATGACGATGGCATCGTCCACCACAAAGCCGGTGGCGATGGTCAGTGCCATCAGGCTGAGGTTGTTAATGGAAAACTCCGCCAGATACATGAAGGCGAAGGTGCCAACCAGCGACAGCGGCACGGCGATGCTGGGAATGATGGTGGCGGGCACGCTGCGCAGAAACGCAAAGGTGACCAGCACCACCAGCGCGATGGCGAACAGCAGCTCTTTCTGCACGTCGCGCACCGAGGCGCGGATGCTGTCGGTGCGGTCGCTGAGCACCGTCACGTCCACCGCATTGGGCAGGGTCGCGGCAAGCTGTGGCAGCAGCGCCTGCACACGGTCGGCCACATCAATCACATTGGCGCCCGGCTGCTTCTGCACGTTCAGCAGCACCGCAGGCTGGGTGTCGGCCCAGGCGGCGAGGAAGCGGTCCTCGGCGCCGTCGATAATGGTGGCAACATCACCGAGCCGCAGCGGCGCATCGTCCACCCACGTCAGAATCAGTTTTTCGTAATCGTCCACCGAACGAATCTGGTCATTGGCGTCGAGCATGGTGCTGCGATAGGGGCCGTCGAAGCTGCCCTTGGGCTGATTGACGTTGGTGGCCGACACCGCCGTGCGCACGTCGTTGAGGCTGAGCCCGTAGGCGGCAATGGCGGTGGGATTGACCTGAATGCGCAGCGCGGGACGCTGACCGCCCGCCAGACTGACCAGCCCCACGCCCTGCAACTGCGCCAGCTTCTGGGCCATGCGGGTGTCGACCAGATCGTGCACGGTGGGCAGCGGCAGGCTCTCGGAGGAGATCGCCAGCGTGAGAATGGGCGCGTCGGCGGGGTTCACCTTGCGGTAAATGGGCGGCGTGGGCAGGTCGCTGGGCAACAGACTGTTGGCGGTGTTCAGCGCGGCCTGCACCTCCTGCTCAGCCACACCGAGATCGACCTCCAGCGCAAACTGCAGGGTAATCACCGAGGCGCCGCCAGAGCTGGTGGACGACATTTGCTTGAGACCGGGAATCTGGCCGAGCTGTTTTTCCAGCGGCCCGGTAATGCTGCGGGCAGTGACTTCCGGCCCGGCACCGGGGTGGAATGTGAATACCTGAATAATCGGATATTCCACCTGCGGCAGCGCGGCCACCGGCAACAGGCGCCAGGACAGCATGCCGAGAAACAACATCGCCAGCATCAGCAATGAGGTCGCCACCGGACGAAGGATAAAGGGACGGGAAATATTCATCGCCGGTGACTATGCCTCCGATGAGGCAGTTCTTTTGGGCGCCGCGCCGGGCGTTTTGGCGTCCTTGTCATCCTTCGCGCGTTCGCCGTCTTTCGGTGGCTCGCGACCGCCTTCCGGCCGCGGTCCCATTGGTCGCTCGCGCTGCAATCCGCCGACCGGCAGTTCCAGCGCGGCGGATGCCCCCTCGCCATCGACCACAACCGGACGGCCATCACGCAGGCGGTCCAAGCCTTCCAGCACCACCTGATCGCCCGCTTGCAGCCCCTGGGTAATCACAATCCGGTCGCCGTCGGCGGCGCCGAGGGTCACCACTTTCAAGCGGGATACACCGTCTTCCACGGTGTAGACATAGTCGCCCTGAGAGCCGTGCTGCACCGCATCCGCAGGCACCATCAATACATTGTCGACCTGCTGCACGCGCAGGCGGACGTTAACAAACTGATTGGGGAACAGCGCGTCGTTGTCGTTGGCAAACAGCGCGCGGGCACGCAGTGTGCCGGTGGTGGTTTCGATCTGGTTGTCGAGGGTCTGCAATACCCCGCGGGCAATGACGGTTTCGCCGTCACGGCTCAGCGCTTCCACCGGCAGGGCAGCATCGCCACGCATGGCTTCGCGCAGCCCCGCCACTTCCACCTCGGGAACCGTGAACAGCACCGAAATGGGTTTGGTCTGGGTGATGGTGACAATGCCGTCGGCATCGTTGGCTGTAATCAGGTTGCCCGCATCGACCTTGCGCAGACCGAGACGGCCGGCGATCGGCGCGGTGATGTTCGTCCACGACAGTTGCAGCCGTGCATCGGCCACCTGTGCCTGTGAGCTTTTGTTGGCGCCCTTCAGCTCGCGGACCAGCGCCGCCTGGCTGTCGAGTTCCTGCCGGGCAATCGAGTCCTCGGCATACAACCCCTGATACAGGGCGAGATCGACCTGGGCATTTTCCAACTGGGCTTCGTTCTGCTGAAGCTGGCCCAAGGTCTGGTCGAGCTGGGCCTGATAGGGCTCGGCATCAATGCGTGCCAGCACGTCGCCCTTGCTGACCTCGGCGCCTTCCTCGAACAGCAGTTCCTCCAGCACACCGCCAACCCGGCTGCGCACTACCACGGTATTCAGCGCGCTGACAGTGCCGATTGCACGCAGCCGCACATCGAGGCTGCCCTGCTCCACCGGCACGACCCGCACCGAGGTGGTCATGCCGCCGAAACCGCGCATCGGCGTGTCGCTTTCCGTTGAGTCACCGCTGAGCAGCAGGTAGCTGGTCCCGGCAAGCAGCAGGATCAGCAGGGCCAACCAGGCGAATGTTTTCTGCTTTGGGCTCAGTGGCGCGCGCTGAGTCATACGGCGGGGTCTCCGGAGGAATCACGTGTAGAAGGTGGTTATGACCACCGATAAAAAGCCTGTATACAGACCTCATCCCGAAGACAAAATCTCTACACAGGCTCAAGTTAAACACGGCAGCGGCAAAAATCCCTCGCGCAATCTACACCTTGTAGAGGCCGTTCTACTGTTAATACCGAATCAGCACATCAAAAGGTGCATCGGCGAGGTCATTTATTTGCCGCCGATTTTGCCAGAGGGTATCACGCGTGCTCGGCTGCCTCCTGCGCGTCATCCCCCTTCAGGCGTGCCACCAGTTTGACGACCACCACATAGAACAGCGGCACAAAGAAGATGGCCAGCAGCGTGGCGGCAATCGTCCCGCCGACCACACCAGTGCCAATGGCATGCTGGCTGCCGCTGCTGGCACCGCTGGCCACCGCCAGTGGCAGCACGCCAAACACAAAGGCCAGCGAGGTCATGATGATCGGCCGCAGCCGCAACCTTGCCGCATCGGCGGTCGCCTGCAACAGCGGCTTGCCCTCTTGCTCATATTGCGAGCGGGCGAACTCGATGATCAGGATGGCGTTCTTCGCCGCCAGCCCCATGGTGGTCAGCATACCGACCTGAAAATACACATCGTTGTTGAGCCCTCTCAACCAGGTCGCCACCAGGGCACCCAGTATGCCCAGCGGCACCACCAGAATGACCGCAAAGGGCACCGACCAGCTTTCATACAAGGCGGCCAGACAGAGGAACACAATCAACACCGACAGCACGTAGAGCATGCCCGCCTGCGAGCCCGAGGCGCGCTCTTCATACGACAAGCCGGAGTATTCCATGCTGATACCGGTGGGCAGTGTCTGGGCTATGCGCTCCACGGCTGCCATCGCGTCGCCGGAGGTATAGCCCGGCGCAGCGGCACCGAGAATCTGGATCGCGGGCAGACCGCCAAAGCGCTGCAACTTGGGTGAGCCATAGGTCCACTCGCCGCTGGCAAACGCCGAGAACGGCACCATGCCGCCGTCGGCATTGCGGACATACCATTTATCGAGATCTTCCGGACTCATACGCGATGACCAGACACCCTGCACATACACCTTCTTGCTGCGCCCGCGATCAATAAAGTCGTTTACGTAAGTCGAGCCCCAGGCCGCCGACAGGGCGTTATTGATATCGTCCAGCGACACCTGCAAGGCGCGCGCCCGCTCATCGTCGATAATGACCTCATACTGCGCCTCGTAGGGCGGTCCGTTGGGGCGCACCATGGTCAGGCTGGGCTCTTGCGCGGCCATACCGAGGAACTGCCCCATCGCCTGATCGAGCACCTCGCGCCCGAGACCGGCGTTGTCTTTGAGGTAAATATCAAAACCGCTGGCGGTGCCCAGCTCGATGATGGACGGCGGCACAATGGCAAAGACCCGCCCTTCACGCAGGGTAGAGAAATAGGCATTGGCGCGCTCTGCCACCGCAAAAATGCTCTGCGACGCCTCGGGGCGCTCCTCGAAGGATTTCAGGCTGACAAACACATTGGCCGAGCTTTGACCGCGACCAGCAAAGTTAAACCCGATCACGGCGTGCACCGAGCGCACGGTGTCGGGCTCGTTTTCTTCAAAGTAGTGGCGCAGCTTGGCGACCACCTCTTCGGTCTGGGCCGCCGTGGAATTACCGGGCAACTGCACCTGCACGACCATTACCGACTGGTCTTCTTCCGGCAGGAAGGCCGAGGGCAGTACGTGGTAGACCCACGCAGCCAGACCACAGATCAGCAGGTAGGCGAGAATAAAACGACCCCGGCGCGCCAGCACGAAGTTGACGCAGCTTCTGTAACGCTGAGCGCCGCGGTCGAAACGGGTATTAAACCAACGGAAGAAACGCAGTTTGCTGTGGGCTTCGCCGCGTTCAACAGGTTTGAGAATAGTGGCGCAGAGCGCCGGTGTGAAGAACAGGGCCACCAGCACCGAGAAGCTCATGGCCGAGATAATAGTGATGGCAAACTGCTGGTAGATAACCCCGGTCGAGCCACCGAAAAAGGCCATGGGCATAAACACGGCCGAGATAACCAGACCGATGCCGACCAGCGCACTCTGGATCTGATCCATGGACTTGCGGGTGGCGTCCTTGGGCGACAGGCCCTCCTCGGACATGATGCGCTCGACGTTCTCCACCACCACAATGGCGTCGTCCACCAGCAGGCCGATCGCCAGCACCATGGCAAACATGGTCATCACATTAATGGTAAAGCCCAGCGCGAACATCACCCCGAAGGTCGCCATCAGCACTACCGGCACCGCGAGTGTGGGAATAATCGTCGCGCGCAGGTTCTGCAGGAACAGCAGCATGACCAGGAAGACTAGCACCACGGCTTCAATCAGCGTGTGCACCACCCCTTCGATTGACGCCGCCACCACCGGCGAGGTGTCGAAGGGATAAACCACTTCCACGCCCTCGGGCAAATACGGCTGCATACGTTCCAGTGTGTCTTTAACCGCTGCCACGGTATCCAGCATATTCGCACCGCTGGCCAGTTTCAGGCCCATCGCCGCCGCCGGTTTCCCCCAGTAGTGAGAAGAAATGGAAAAGTTCTCGCTGCCCAGCACCACGTCGGCCACGTCGCTGAGGCGCACCTGCGCACCGGAAGCATCCACTTTCAGCAGGATGTTTTCGAATTCCTCGGCGGTTTTCATCCGCACCTTGCCCACGACCGTGGCGGTGAGGCGCACTTTGTCATGGGCGGGCAGGCCGCCGAATTGTCCCGATGACACCTGCACGTTCTGGCTGCGAATCGCGCTGATAACATCCTGAGGCATCAGGTCGTAACTGTGCAGCCTGGCCGGGTCCAGCCAGATGCGCATGGCATAGGGCGCGCCCATCACCATGAAATCGCCGACCCCGGTCGTTCGCGCGATGGGATCGCGCAGCGTAGACACCACGAAGTCACCCAAGTCGGCGGAACTGAGGCGGCCATCCTGCGACACCAGTGCCAGCACCAGCATAAAGCCGGGTTTGTGCTTGGCTACCCGCACGCCCTGACGCTGCACTTCTTCGGGCAGCATGGGCATGGCGAGTTGCAGCTTGTTCTGCACCTGCACCTGAGCGATATCCGGATCGGTGCCCTGCTCGAAGGTCGCCACAATGGTGATGTTGCCCGTCGACAGGCTTTCGGAGGAGATATAGCGCAGACCATCCAGACCATTGAGCTGCTGTTCAATGACCTGCGTGACCGAATCTTCCGCGGTGGCGGCCGACGCCCCCGGATAGTTAATACTGATGCCCACCGCTGGCGGCGCAACATCGGGGTACTGGCTGACCGGCAGGCCGCGAATGGACAGTGCACCGCCCAACATCAGCAGAATGGCAATCACCCAGGCAAAGACCGGGCGGTCTATAAAGAATCTCGACATGCCGGGCCTCGCTTATTTCGCTGCCGTGGTAAACGCGGTGCTCATATCCACGGGCGAGGCCGGGGCGCTGGGCGCCACCGGCATGCCTTCCCGCAGCATCATCGCGCCATCGACAATCACCTGATCGCCGGGGGCGACGCCGCTTTCCAGCAACCAGGTATTGCCCACGGTTCGCAGCAGGGTGACCGGCCGACGCTCAGCGACATTGCCCTCGCCCACCAGCCATACAGACGCCTGTCCGGTAGGGTCGCGCAACACGGCTTGCTGGGGCAGCAGAATCGCATCGTCGCGACTGCCCTCGTTCAGCTCGGCATGCACAAACATGCCCGGCAGCAGTTCGCCGTCGGGATTGGGAAATTCAGCACGCAGCGTCACCGAGCCCGTGCCGGGATCGACATTGACCTCGGAGAACTGAAGCTGACCGCTGTGAGCATAGCGACGGTTATTGCCCAGGTGCAGAGTAACGGTCGCCTCGCTGTCGGCCGACAGTTGCAGGCGACCGGCACGAATACTTTCACGCCACTCAAGAATCCGACTGACCGGCTGGACCACATCGACATAAATCGGATCGAGCTGCGTGACCACCGCCAGTTCCTGTGCCTGCGAGGCGCTGACCAGCGCGCCCTCCGTCACCATGGAGCGACCGATTTTCCCCGCAATGGGTGCGCGAACGACGGTGTGCTGCATATTGATATTGGCGATTTCCAGCTCGGCCTTGGCGGCCTGCAAGGCGGTGAAGGCATCGTCATATTGCTGCTGACTGACCGCCTTGCTCTTCAACAATTTGCCGTAACGGGTCCACAGGTTCTGGGCCGTTGCCAGTCCGGCCTCTGCCCTGGCCTGCTCGGCCCGATAGGGTGCAGGATCGATCTGATACAGCGGCTGCCCTTCTTCCACGGCCGCACCTTCGTCAAACAGTCGCTTCAGCAAAATACCCGATACCTGCGGCCGCACTTCGGCCACCCGATGCGCCACGGTGCGCCCCGGCAGCATCACGGTGCTGTTCAGGTCGCGCGCGTCTACCCGATGCACACCCACGGGAGCGGCAGCGGGCGCCTGCTCGGCGGGTGCCGCCGACTCCCCACATGCGACCAGCGCCAGCAGCGCGGCAGCCACAAGCGGGCGAAAGCAGGGAGAAACAAGACGCGAACAGCTCATGGAAAGCAACTCCTGACAAGATTGATGCATGTATCTACTAGCGATACACTGTACCGTATAGTGAATTTACATGGCAATAGCGAATTGCTATATTGCGCGACACCAACAAGGCATAATTCTAAAAACACAGGCTCTACGCCCCGCAGACGCTGCGGTGGTGACACGAGATTTAAAGGAGTAAGCAACGCGCCATGGCCAACAACGGACGCCCCTCGGGCGAAGACTCACCCGGCGGCATTCAGGTCATCGCCCGAGCGGCGGCGATCATGCGAGCACTGAGCGAACACAGCAGCGGGATGAGTCTGGGTGCCATCGCCAAAGACATTGATCTGCCTCGCTCGACGGTGCAGCGCATCGTCAATGCACTGAAGCAAGAGGGCTTGGTGGAATCACTCAGCCAGAACGGCGGCCTGCGCCTGGGGCCCGAGGTCAGTCGTCTGGTATTCCAGGCCCAGTGCGACATCATCTCGCAGATTCGGCCGCACCTTGAAGCGCTGCACAGTACACTCGGCGAATCCGTAGCACTTTGCCGACTGAGCGGCAGCCAGGTCATTGTTGCCGACACGATTACCGCCGAGCGCGAACTGCGCATTGTCTTTCCCGTCGGCACGATGCAAATTCCCATCTACTCCACGGCGTCGGGTAAATCCTTGCTGCTGGACATGGATGACGAGGAGGTAGAGCGCCTGCTGCCGGAGGACATGCCCAAGCTCACCGTACACACACGGAGTCGCCAGGCACTGCTCAAGGAATTGAAAACCCTGCGCCAATCGGGCATCGCGACCGACTACGACGAGCACACCATTGGCATAACCGGCTTCGGCATTCCCGTCGAAACCTATCAGGGGCGCTATTGCGTGGCCGTGGTATTGCCGTCCGCCCGTGTCCCTGCCATTGAGTCCGACATACGCGAAGGCCTGTATCGCTGCAAAGCGGATATCGAAGCCAAGCTGAGTACCGAACTCTAACGACTCTCACCGCACTCCCCCCCATACGCTCTCCGCCAGAACAACTGGCGGGGCGCTCTCATAGCTCTAACACAAAGGCCTTGCGCGCGAGAACAAACAAAATATATAATAAGAATCGTTATCATTTTACTTATTGGCAGCGCTAGCACTAGGGAGTTCAACAGTGTCCCCTTTGTTTAATCTTCTCCTCACCGGCGGCCCGGTCGTCTGGATACTCGGCGTGTTTTCCATCGTCAGCCTCGCCGTCGTCCTGCTCAAGATCTGGCAGTTCTGGGGGCAACTGAAGCTCTCCGATCGCAGCGCAGAAGACGCCGTACATCGCCTCCAAGAACACCATGTAAACGAGGCTCTGCTGCTGGTCAAAGGCGCTAAGAACCCGCGTTCCAGTGCGATTCGCGACACGCTGGAAACATTGAACATTACCGGGCTCAGCGAAGCGCAACAGCGCGAAGAAGCCTTCCGGCGCGCCCGTGGCCGGGTACTTGAGCTGGGCAGCCAACTCCGCATTCTGGAAGTGATTGCCACGCTGGCCCCGCTGCTCGGTCTGCTGGGCACCGTGCTCGGCATGATTGAGGCATTCAAAGCAATGGAAGCCGCTGGCGAACAGGTTGATCCGGCGGTTCTGTCTGGCGGTATCTGGCAGGCGCTGCTGACCACCGCTGTCGGTCTGGCGGTCGCCATCCCGGTATCCCTGGCGCATAGCTGGCTGGAGCGCCGAGTCGAAAACGAAAGCGCCGGTATTCAGGACGCGGTAGAACGCGTGCTGACCCTGGCACCGTCACTGCCCAAAGCACAGGCGAAGAAGCAAGACGCAAAATGAACGCCCTGCTGCCGCCGCGCCCGCGCAAAGCCATCAGCCTGACGGCGCTGATTGACGTGGTATTTATCCTGCTGATGTTTTTCATGCTGACCAGCAGTTTCACAAAGTGGAACAGCCAGCAGATTAAGACCAGCGTCGGCGGCGACAGCGTTGCCGCTACACAGGATAAGGACATGCAGTTTTTACTGCTGATGCGCGACGGACAAGCTGCCGTCTTCAAGGGAAGCGAGCGCAGCGGTGCCGAGCCGCTGGATCAGGCATTGCTGCGACTGGATGCCAAGGCGCTGGTCACACTGGTTCCCGATGCCGAGCTGACCGTCCAGCAAATCCTCGACAGTATCGCCACGCTGCGCCATGCGGAGATTACTCAGATCTCGCTCGGCCAGAGCAGCCAGTTATAAGTTTTACGCCGATGAATTCACTCCTCCACAGCAAACTGCGCCGCGGCAGCAGCGACGACAATATGATCCCGCTGATCAATATTGTTTTCCTGCTGCTGATTTTCTTCATGGTCGCAGGACAGATGCGCGCCGGGCTGGTCGGCGACATCACCCTGCCCGACGCCAATCTGGAGACACCGACGCCGCCCAAGGCCATCGCCATTCAGATTGATCGCAGCGGCCAGACCTATCTGTTCGGAACCCCCACCAGCATTGAAGATATCCAGCAGCAGCTCCAGGCACTGCCCGCGGAGCAGCCGCTGAATATTGCCCTGCAGGCCGACCGAGAACTGAAAGCCGCGCAACTGGACACCCTGCTGGCGGCACTGCGCGGCCTGAGCAACGCCACCACCAGTCTCTACACCAAGAAAGGGGCGAACTGAGCTCATGCCCCGTATCTCCTGGCCCATTGCGATTGCGGTATCGCTGTTAATCCACGGCGGTCTCGCGATTGGATACTGGCAATCGCGCCCCGCGCCACATCAGGGCGGCGCTATTGGTGAGGGCGAGTACGGATTTGAGATCGGCCTGGGGATGGCCGGTTCCTACACGGATGCCGTTGCTAGACAGAAAGCCAAACAACGCCAGCAGGAAGCGGAAGCCGAGAAACAACGGGAGCGTCAACAGCGGGAAGCAAAAGCCAAACAAGAGGCAAGAAAACCCAAGCCGGAGCCGAAACCCAAACCTAAGCCCAAACCCAAAGCGCCTGCGCCCGTCGTCGCTAAAACCGCTGAGCCCAGCCCGGCGGAGGCGGACTATCAACACAGCGAGACGCCGCCGGCAGCAGAGTCGCCGTCACCCGCGCCCGCCGCTGAGCCCCCCAAGCAAAACACCGTTGCCAGCGCCGCGCCCAATGACACCCAGTCACAGGCCTCCCGCAAAGCCACCGGGTCGGGCAGCCAGCAAAAACTCGGCGGCCGCCCCGGCGCGGCCCGCGATTATTTCAGCACGCTGATGGCCTGGCTTAACCACCACAAGCGCTACCCGAAAATCGCCAAGAAAAACAAAGAACAGGGCATCGTGAAACTCAAGTTCACGATCGCCAAAGACGGCAGCATTTCCAACGCCAGCATTCATACCGGTTCCGGCCACCGCCGTCTGGATGAGGCGGCGTTAAAAGTGCTTCAGGATGCCGACCCGGTTCCCGGTATTCCGGATGATCTTGGCCGTGACACCCTGACGCTCGTGGTCCCCGTCGAGTATTCGCTGCTGTCTCGATATTGATCCGGCGGCGCCCGCTATAGCAGACCGGGAATCAGCGCCCGGCGCTTCGCCGGGTATGCGTCAAAGGTCTCGTGATACCAGCGATGATTGCTCAGTGCGCGCGGCAGCAAATTCGCCACGGTCCACAAGACAAAGACCGCCCCCGCCAATGACCAACTGGCAATCGCCCAGCCTGTCCAGATCAGAATTTCACCGAAGTAGTTGGGGCAGGAGATATAGTTGTACAACCAACCTCGGGGAATCTTGTAGCCACTCTCCCCCGGCTTACGCAGCGCCGCCAGCATGGCATCAGCGCGACGATTGACCCAGAAACCCAGCGCAAAGATCAGTACACCCAACCACAGGCGGGGATCGACCAGCCACTGGCCATAATCTGCGCCTAATTCAGACCACGACAAGATGGCCGCATTGAGGAAGGCGATACCCAGATTGGTCAGCACCGCCAAGGCCGGAATCAGCAGTGGCGTCTTATCGTCCGGTTTCAGTTTGCGCTTGAAGGGGTAAATAAAACTGCGATGAAAATAATGAAGCTGCCACAGCGCAAACAGCAGCAGCGGCGCAGGTGTCAGCGCGTGTTCGCCCATAAAGAAAATCACCGCGAAGCCGATGGATGACGGCGCTTCCATCATCACCCACGACCAGCGCGTGGGAATCCCCGGCCCCCACCACCAGGCGAGGTTACCGTCGTTGTGGCGACCGTAGGCGGCCTTCACGATCCACTGCAGCACCACAAATACCAGTACCGACATGATCGCGTAGGCCAACAGCAAATCGTTATAAAACGCGGCGATGGTCATAAGTAGCGCATCCCTGTGAGTTGTTCTGACTGCTCCCACAACTGCCCACCGACGGCGCGATCGGTGGCGGCCTTGAGCACCGCAAGCTGTTTAGGAGAACCACGGAACTGGAAGGGACCGGCGGGGCCGATATATTCGCCGCCACGCAGGGTATCGACGGTAGCGGCATAGACACTGGGTAAGGCGCCCTGCTCTGCGCTCTGGGCCAGCAACAGATTGCCGAGGCGAGCGATGTGCTGCCACAGGCGTCGGCTCACACTGGCTTGCCCACTATCGGCAAAGGCCACATTGGTCGACGCATACCCCGGATGTGCCGCCAGACTGATCACCGGGCTGCCTGCGGCAGCGAGTCGGCGTTGCAGCTCGGTGGCAAAACAAAGATTGGCAAGCTTGGCACGCCCGTAGGCAGCGACCTTGCTGTAGGGTTCGCGTTCCCAGTTCAGGTCGTTGAAATTCAGTGTGCCGCGCTTGGCGGCGAGACTGGAAACGGTCACCACCCTCGCCGCAGGCGCGGCCTGCAATGCGGGCAGCAGTGCACCAGTCAACAGAAAATGGGCAAGGTGATTCACCGCAAACAGCATTTCGTGACCCGCGGCCGTGCGCTGTAAGGGCAGTCCCATAACCCCGGCGTTATTGATTAACAGGTCCAGCGGCTGTTCCGATTCCAGATAGCTGTCTGCGGCCTGCCGCACGCTGTCCAGCGAGGCCAGGTCCATCGGCAAGACCACCAGCGAATCGCGTGAGCCCACGCGGCTCGCCAAACGCTGTACGGCGGCCTCCGCGCGTTCGGCGCTGCGACAACCCAGCCATACCTTGGCGCCACACTGCGCCAGCATCAGCGCCGACTGGTAGCCGATACCGCTGTTGGCGCCAGTGATCAGCACCCGTTTCCCGGAAAGGTCCGGCAGCGAGGCCGGCATCCATTTGCCCATATTCATTATCCTTATGTGTCCGGCAATTCGCTGGCTGGAGCGAGTCCGGGGACGACTGATATAGTAGTCCAAAATTCGCTACAGGCTCCGCTGTGACTTCTCGCGCACTCTGCCAGGGTTGTGATCGCCCACTGAGCACCTGCCTCTGTCAGGCTATGGTTCAACGCCACAGCCGCTATCGCCTGACCCTTCTTCAGCACCCCAAAGAAGCTCGCCACGCTCTGTCGTCGGCGCCGCTGCTGGCACGCGCTATTCCCGGCAGCCGCCTGATCGTCGGCGAGCACTTCGAGCCCGAATCACTGCTCGGCCACGACTGGCAACAGCATAGCCTGCTGCTGTATCCCGGCGAACCCACCATTAGTACGAACGAGGCCAATGCCGCTGACATCACACAGCTGATTATTCTCGACGGCACCTGGCGGAAAACTGCCAAGCTGCTGCACCTCAACCCCTGGCTCAATGCGCTGCCGCGACTGGCACTGAACGTAGACCAGCCCAGCCGCTATCGCATTCGCAAATCGCCCCGCGCCGATGGCCTGTCGACCATCGAAGCTGCCGCACAGGCACTGAATGCCTTGCACGGCAACCGCGACTACGACGCGATTCTCGGTGCCTTCGAGTTGATGATCGACCAGCAAATTCGCGCTATGGGTGAAGACACTTACCGGCGCAATTACTCGGACAAAAGCTGAACCTGATCCAGCCCCAACATCGCCAGCAAGCGTGTCATCAGACTGCGGGCGTCCAGCGTGGGATCAGCAGCCAGTGTCAGCGCGGCCTCGGCCAGCGCCGAAATGACCATGCGGATCAACAGCTCCGATTCAGCATCGCTAAACTGCCCGGCAAGATGGGCCTCGACGGGCGCCTTCGCACTCCCCAGTAAATACTTTACCTCCCGAAATACGGAGGTCTCGGGCCAGCGTTCGCGCCCGAGCACGTGGGTGGCATCCATCAGCACCACACGACTGAAGCCCGGCTCCTGCATCACATCCAGAAATAGCTCCCACATGTCCGGCAGCACCCAGGAGCCGCGAGAACGCATGGCGGCCATGCGGCTGGCGAGGCGATCTTCGTAATACTCGGTCACCGCCGTGAAGAGCTGCAGCTTGTTGCCGAAGTAGTGGTAGATCGGCGTCACCGTAATCCCCGCATCCTCGGCGATATCCGCCAGCGATGTTTCCGCAAAGCCGCACTGACCAAAGCGCTCGGCCGCACAGCGCAGGACTTTTTCTTTGGTCTGCTGCCGCCGCTGCGCCTGCGTCAATCGCGTGGGCGGCGTCTTTTCCTGACTGGCACTCATCCAGCCTCCCATTCATATATTTGACTTATATAAGATGATTATATATCTTCACCAGAAATTTATGTAAACACACTACACAAAAATAAAAGCACATCACGATCAACGCCACCGTGATCGCGACATAGATACAGCGCTCGACATAACACTCGACACAGCAATCACCATAACAACAGGAACAACGCCATTATCATGTCTGTTAACGCGTTTACTGCGGTCTGCCCCAAGCAGCAAGGGTCCGACCTGCGATGAAAGTACTGCTTACCGGCGCCTTCGGCAATCTGGGGCTGCTCTGCCTTGAGCGCTTGCTGGCCGACGGCCATGAGCTGCGCTGCACCGATCTTGATGGCGAGGAGCAGCGAAAACAGGCCGCCCGGTTTAGCGGGCAGTGCGAGATCGTCTTTGGCAATATCTGCGAGCCGCAATGCCTGCCCGGACTGGTTGAGGGGGTGGAGGCAATTGTCCATCTGGCCTCGCTGCTGCCCCCAAATACCGACAAGCAACCCGCACTGGCCGAAGCCGTCAACGTTGATGCAGCGAAGGCGCTGATCGACTGCGCGGCCCGACAGACTGCCCCACCACTGTTTATTTTTCCGTCATCACTCACCGTGTTCGGCCCGTCCCAACGGCACAATCCCACGCGCAGCAGTGACGACCCGGTGGAAGCCTCAGACCACTACACCCGGCACAAACTGCTGGTGGAAGACTACCTGCAACGCAGCGCGCTTCCCTGGATCATTATGCGCGTGGGCGTGTCGGTCGATGCCCGCACCACGAAAACTGAGCGCCAGGTGCTGCGCCAACTGCTGGGCGTACACCCCGACACGCCCATGGAATACATCCATCCCAAAGACGTCGCCCGCGCTATTTCCAATGCGCTTAACACGCCGGAAGCCCGGCACAAGATCCTGCTGTTGGGCGGCGGCGAGAGCTGCCAGATTACTCATCACGCGTTTATGAATGCCGCGTTTACCGCATTGGGTCTGGCGCAGAAGCCCGGTATTCACGGCGAAAACAATTACTACACCCACTGGATGGACACGCGCGAAGCGCAGGCGCTGCTGGACTTTCAGCAACACAGTTTCGCCGATTATCAACAGGAACTCCGGGACAAATTTACCCCTATCCGCCGCTGGACAAGTCCGGTCAGACCGCTGCTCAGGCCGCTGCTGCCCGCGCTGCTCCGGCGGCTCTAACCACGCCATTCCACAACGCAATGCATACTGATAATTCTAAAGGGACGACCATGCATCACTACAAACGCTACCCGCTGCCACTCGCTGTGGCATGCATGACCATTGGCGCTACCCCCCTGGCACTGGACGCCGCCGAGCAGCGCGCCAGCGGCCTGATCGAGGAGGTCGTCGTCACCGCAAGGAAACGCGCGGAAAGTATTCAGGAAACGCCGGTTGCAGTGACCGCCATCACCGGCGACAGCCTGCGCGAGCAGGGCATTCTCGCGGCGGAAGAGCTGAGTAAGTCGGTGCCGAGCCTGCAGATCAACAACAGTACCTCTCCGCAGATCTTTATTCGCGGCATCGGCCAGCGCGCACCCTTCGCCCGCTTTGATCCCTCCGTCAGCGTGTATCTGGACGGCATTTTTATTCCCCGCCCCGACGGGCAGTTGCTCGACACGATTGACGTCGACAGCGTGCAGGTCTTGCGCGGCCCACAGGGCACGCTGTTCGGCAAGAACAATACCGGCGGTGCACTGGTGTTTACGCTCACCAAACCGGGCGAGGAATTTGGCGGCTATATTGATGCCGGCCTGGGCAACTACAACGAGCAGCGACTGCAGGCGGCCGTCGACATGCCGATCAACGACGAGCTGTTTACCCGGGTATCGGTCAACACCCGCCGTCGAGACGGCTTTCTGAAAGACGCGACCGGACGCGAGAACCAGTCCATTGATCGCCTGTCAGCGATCTTTCAAAGTCGCTGGCTGGCCAGTGACGAGCTGACGGTCGATGCCTTTGCCTTTGTCGGCCGCACCCGCGAGAACTTCCCCTCCTATCACTGCCGCATCAATAACGAAGACGCGTTGTTCGTGAATGGACTGGGCATTCTCTGGCCGGGCGATACCGATCCGAATAACCCCTCGGCCTACGTCGACAACTGCAATGCCAATGCCCGCGACGCGCAGCCGGACCTGCACACCAATCAGGGGGATAGCCAGCGACAGCGCAAAGACAACGACGAGCTGATGCTGGGACTGACCTTTGATTATCAGTTCAGCGACAACCACAGCATGAAGGCCATTTTGGGCTATCGCGATGCGACCAAGATGAACCCGCAGACGACGGCTGACGAAGGCGGCCCCGCCGAGTACTTGCGCGCCGACCTGCTGGGCGACAGCATTCAGGAGTCGCTGACACTGGAACTGCAGTTTAACGGCGTGCTGTTCGACAGCGTCGACTATGCTGCCGGCATTTTCTATCAGGACGAGTACAAATCGGAGCGTTTCAATACCGCCAACCCACTGGTGGGCTCGGAGCCGATTAACTTCCTCGGCCTCGCTGCCGGGCAGGCGGGCGTTGATATTGCCGCCCTGACGGATTTACTGGAAACGGTCACCGGACTCATCCCCGGCGGCACCGTGCCGCTGGTTGCCGCCGCCCTGCCACTGGCAACCGTGCAGGATTTTGAAATCGACGGCCAGACCTTCGCCGCCTTCACCCAGGCAACCTGGCATGTCACCGATCACTTTGAGCTGACACTGGGCGGACGCTACACCGAGGAAACCCGCGACTCCTACCTGGTGACCCGCAGCGCCGACCTGGAGGAGGTCACGTCGATCGTCAGTGGCGCCGATCCGCGCTTTATTCCGCTGCTGCCGTCAATGGGCGCCATGGCGTTTCTCGGTCGCTGGTCGCAAGACCCGCTCACCATTGCCAACAATATACTGCGCGAGCAATTTCCCGGCGATATTCGTGCGCCGCTGGGCGATGCCAAGATCGACACCCGCGAAGACACCTTCCGCCAGTTCACCCCGATGGCCTCTGCCGCGTATATCTTCCCGGAGGAAATGCTGGATGGCAGCCTGATCAATTCCGCCATGGTCTACGCCACCTGGAGCAATGGCTTCAAATCGGGCTTTCAGGAACCGTTTGGCCTCGATGGGCTGAGCGTGGTGGAGCCGGAAGAACTGGAAAACCGCGAAATCGGCATCAAGATCGACGCTCTGGAACGCTCGCTGCGAGTCAATCTGGCGGCCTATTCCATGACCTTCAAAAACATGCACCTGATCACCGTCAACGTCGATACCAACAACACGCTGGTAGTGGGCTCCCAGAATGCCGGGGAATCGGTGATTGAAGGGGCTGAGCTGGAAGTCATGTGGTTCCCGAGCATGAACACCATGATCAACCTCACCTACAGCAACAACAACTATCGCTATGAAGAGTTCATGGACAACGACCTCAAGTCGCTGGCATTGCGCGGTGAGTATGTACCGATAGACCGCTCTGACGAAGAGTTTGCCGTCTCTCCCGAAGAGACCGCGTCGCTGGGTATTCAATACACCTTGAACACCGACGTCGGCCGCTTCGTGCCGCGCCTGGACGCCAGCTATAAAAGCGATGTGTATCTCGGGCTGGATCGCGGTGCCTGGGAAGCCGCCAAACGCAAAGAGGCACTGTCTTACGCCGATGCCTACGTACTGCTCGACGCTCGCGTGAGCTGGAGCAACCCCGAGGACGACCTGAGTATTGCCGCCTACGTCAAAAACCTGACCGACGAACGCTATGAGATCGGCGCGGTGTCAGCCGGGGACAGCATCGGCACCTTCACCAGCGTATTGGGCGAGCCGCGCATGTATGGCGTGGAAGTACGCAAAACCTTTTAAGCGTTTTTCATAGGTGCTCGAAAGAGCCTTGGGCAGACCTCGGATTTCACCCGCTGAGGCTGCCCTTTTTTCTTAGCTGGAAGCCATCACCATGAAACTGGAACCGGGAAAAACCGCGCTGATTACCGGCGCAGCAGGCGGGCTGGGCAGCGCACTGGCCAGAGCACTGGCTGCGCGCGGCTGTCATCTGGCGCTGGTCGATATCGATCAGCAGGCATTGGAAACACTGGCGGCGGAGCTTCACAGCCCGACACTGCGCGTGAGCTGTCACACCGTGGACCTGCGCAACCGTGCCGCGATTCAGGCACTGGCAGAGGACGTACGCCAGCAGCACTCAGCGCTGCATTTGCTGATTAACAATGCCGGGATCACCCTGCAGAAGAGTGTAGAAACACACAGCGAGGCCGACTGGCAGCGTGTCTTTGACCTGAACTTCTGGGGCACGGTGAATAGCTGCAAGGCGTTTTTGCCAATGCTGAAAACCGCCGGGGGCGCGCATATCGTGAACCTGTCGAGCATGGTGGCCTGCTACGGCATGCCCAGCCAGAGTTCCTACAGCAGCAGCAAGGCCGCCGTTCAGGCCTACAGTGAATCGCTGCGCGCCGAGTTGCGCGGCCAGCATATTGGCGTGACTTGCATAAACCCCGGCGCCATCAACACCCAGATGATTCAGGCCACACTGCGCGAGTCGGATGATATTGCTCAAGCCGAGGCCAATATGGCACTGGCTCAGCGCTTTGGTATTGCGCCGGCCAAAGCCGCGCAGAAAATCCTCGCCGCCGTGGAGCGCAATCAGGCGCAGCGTTTTATCGGCGTCGATGCCAGGCTGTATAGCCTGCTGAGCAAACTGTTTCCCGCTGCAGTGTCATACGCGCTGGCGAAAAGTTATGAGCGCGTGAGCGCTCGCAATGAGGCGCTAACCGACCGCCCTTAGTTCATTTTGTCGCAGGCGCTCATCACCCGGTTGCGCCCATGTTGCTTGGCGCGATACAGCTGCTCATCGGCCGCCATCAGCAACGGCAGACCCTCACCGTCTTCCAGCGGAATTTGGGTGGCCAAGCCAAGACTGACGGTGACCACATCGGCCACCGTCGACTTCTCATGGGGAATCGCCAGCGACTCAATGGCCTGACGCAGCCGCTCGGCCATATGCATGGCACCGGCGTGATCCGTCTCGGGCAGCAGGCAGACAAACTCCTCCCCCCCAAAACGGGCCAATACATCGCGACTGCGCTCCACATTCTGACTCAGCGTTTTGGCAATCGCTTTTAAACATTCATCACCCTGCAGGTGACCATAGTGGTCGTTGTAGCTTTTGAATTGGTCGACATCGATCATCAGCAGCGACAGGGCTTTGCGATTACGCAGGCAAGATCGCCATTCGGCGCGCAGGCGATCATCCAGAACCCGGCGGTTGGGCACGCCTGTCAGGCCATCCATCGACGCCAGATTACGCAGGGTATCCGCCTGCCATTTCAGCGTCAGATGGGTCTTTACTCGCGCTTTAACAACGGCGGGATTCACCGGCTTGCTGATAAAATCCACAGCCCCGGCAGCCAGCGCGGCCGATTCTTCCTCCGGGCTGTGCTGCGAGGTCACGAAAATCACCGGAATCGCCGCAGTATCCGACTCAGCCTTGAGCTGCCGGCAGACTTCCAGGCCGTCCATATCCGGCATCAATACATCAAGCAGCACCAGATCAGGCTGGTTCTGATGACACATCGCCAGCGCTTCCTGCCCGCTGGTAGCCATAAACACTTCGTAGTCGTCGGCGAACAGGGGATAGAGCGAGTGAATGTTTACCGGCTCGTCATCCACAATCAACAAGCGGGGAACGTGCTCAATGGATTGCGTAGGCCAAGCCATCAGTTCGTCACTGTGTGTGGCGAAAGGTCTCGGCATTTACCCTCCTTGCTCCGACTGCGCGGCAAGCCAACGGCCCAAGGTTTCTGCAGCGGCGCTGAAATTCAGCTGATTCATGGCGGGTTCTATCTCTCTCATTACGGGGTGTCGCCCCATCCCTTTTGTTTTGATCTGGCGGTACACGGCCACTGCCCGCATATTGTTCTGCTTCAGGAGCTGTTGAAGCTCATTGGCCAGGGCTTTCATGCCCTGCTCATCGACAGGGTCGATATCGGTCTCAGCACTGTTGTTGCCGCTATCCTTCGCCACTCCCGCGAAGACCGCACAGGCCTCAGCCAATAGCACTCGCGCTGTATCAATCGCGGCCCTGGGGTCCTGCGCCTCGTCCCGGCAAAGCCGCTCGGCGGTGAGCAGGCTGTCGGCCAGCGCATTCGCGCCCAATGTCGCGGACGCACCACGCAAACCGTGCAATAGGCGCGCCACCATATCACGATCGCCAGCATCAAGCGCGCTGTCTACCGCCTGCAAGCTGTCGCGATGATGCTCGGCAAAATAGGCTAGCTGCTCCATCAGCAGCGGTTTCCGGTTTCCCATGCGTTCCAGCGCAGAGGCCAGATCGAAGCCTGGCGGCGACAGCAGACTCACGGACTCCGGCTCATCAACGTCATGCGCCACAGGCTCAGGCACCGAAGCAAGCGGCTTGCGCCCGCAGGCACGAAGAATACTGGCAACCAGTATCGGCAACTCAAAGGGCTTGCCGACGTGGTCATTCATACCCGCATCAAGGCAGGCCTGGCGATCGCTGGGCATGGCATTGGCCGTCATGGCAATAATCGGCAGCGACGTCAGTGCGAGTTCCTGACGAATCTTGCGGCTGGCGGTAAAGCCGTCCATCTCCGGCATTTGCAGATCCATCAGCACCACATCAAAATCCTGCCGCTCGCGAAGAAGGTCCACGGCGATGCGGCCGTTTTCCGCCAGCACGATCTGCGCGCCCTCCAAGGCCAGCAACTCTCTCGCGACCTGCTGGTTGGTGGGATTATCCTCGACCAGCAAAATCGTCAGACCGCGCAGCGACTGTACCGCCGGACGCTCATCTGTTTTGACAGGCGGTGCTGGCCGTTGCTCATCCAGTGTGCCCTCAACCGCCCGATAGATATCGCTAGCCGTTGCAGGCTTCGCCAGAAACGCGTCGAACAACTCCTTTGGCGAACGCCCTTCGCTATCGTAGGTTTCCCAGCTGTGGGCAGTCACTAAAATCAGTGTTAAGTGCGGTGCGACGCCATCGCGCAATGTGGCGGCCAGTTCGCAGCCATCCATGCCCGGCATGACCCAGTCGATCAGCGCCGCATCGAAAGACTCGACATTTTCCTTCAGTATCGCCAAGGCCTCGGCAGCACTGCCCGCTGCCTCACACTGCCAGCCCAGCGACTCGCAGGCGCGAACCGCTACCTGCCGCGCCGCGGTGTTGTCCTCCACCAGCAACACCCGTCGGGATTGCTGCGGCGTCTCGCTGCCTTGAAGTACCTCGCCCAGCGACTCAGCGTCGGCTTTTAACGGCAGCGAAAAAGAGAACACACTGCCGCGCCCCTCTTTGCTGTCCAGCTCCAGCTCACCACCCATCAAATGGATCAGACGCTGGCTGATCACCAGCCCCAGCCCGGTTCCCCCGTAGCGCCGCGTGGTGCCCGCTTCAGCCTGAGTAAAGGATTTGAATACCCGCTGCTGCTGTTGCTCGGACATCCCGATACCGGTGTCGCGCACGCTGATACCCAGCACCACGTCATCGCCCTCGCGGTATTGCACAATAATGCCCACGGTCACTTCACCCCGTTCGGTGAACTTAACGGCATTACCGGCCAGATTGAGCAGCACCTGTTTGATACGCAGCGCATCACCAAGCAGTCGGGCGGGAATCTCGGGGCTGATATCGAACAGCAGCTCCAGACGGGTTTCGTCCAGCTGCATAGTCAGGATATTGGCAATGTCGCGCAGCAGCTGCTCAACGCTGAACCACTGCGGATCAAGCTGCATTTTGCCCGCGTCAATTTTGGAGAAATCCAGAACGTCGTTAATAATCCCCAGCAGTGCCCCCGCGGCATCGCCGGACTTGCGAACATAGTCACGTTGGTGGTCATCGAGATCAGTCTGTTTGAGCAGAGTGAGCATCCCCAGCACGGCATTCATCGGCGTTCGAATTTCATGGCTCATATTGGCGAGAAATTCACTCTTCGCGCGGCTCGCCTCCTCAGCAGCAACCTTGGCCTGCTCCAGTTCCTGCAACTCAGCCTTGCGGCGGGTCAGATCGATCACAATCGTGAGAAAACTGAGGTCGTCGTCATTGCCATTAACCAGCGAACTGGTTTTCAGCAGCACGGGGAATTCGCTGCCGTCACGGCGTGCAAAACACCACTCTCGCTCGTCCTGAAAACCTTCACGCAGCAAGGTGCGGGTATCCAGCTTGCCGCCCTGGATCTCGGCAGTGACATCTACGGCGTCCCAAAAATCGCGCCCGACAAAGAAGTCGGTGATGCGCTTTTGACCCACTACCTCCTCAGCCTTGTAGCCCAGCATTTGCTCCGCCGCCGGATTGAACAGAAGGATGCGCCCGCTGGGACTACTCACCACAATGCCGTAACCGGCGCGCTCGAGAATCGCCTTCTGCATGGTCATCGCCGACCGCAACTCGCGGGTGCGCTCCGCCACCTGCTCTTCCAGTTCCAGATTGAGCTTGCGAAGCTTGATCTGGGTTTCGCGCATCTCGCGGATATCGCGAATAATACTCGCGGCGCCAATCACCTTGCCGTTTTCACCGCGCATGGGCGAGACATTCACCGACACTTCGATCAGCTGCCCATCACGATGCTGGCGCAGCGTCTCGAACGGCGGCACCGCTTGCCCAGCGACCAGCGTTCGTTTCAATTTTTCAAACTCTGCCTGCCGCTCAGCAGGCACAATCAATGTCGACACAGACTGGCCCAGCGCCTCTTCAGCACTGTAACCAAACATGGCCTCAGCCGCCGGGTTCCAGCTGGTAATCATCGCTCGCTCATCCAGCCCAACGACCGCGTCATTGCTACCCTGAATAATCGCCAGCAGCTCGGCACTACTGGTAATCGCTACCTCCCGGCGGCGAGCATTCACCAAAAACTGCAGAATCAAGATCAGCGCAAGCAGCAGGAAAGCCCCGAAGGTCAGCAGATTCAGATTACGGGAATGGCCTACGTAGTCACCAACAGCACCGTCATTAGCGGCCACGACCAGAAATACGGCGTTATCCTGGTCATAAGCAAGATGATGAATCGCCACATGCCAAGGACTGTTTGCCGTCGTATAGGCGCCTGCATCGCTGCGCATGGGCAAATCAAATTGCTGCGCCCAGCGGTAGGGCTCGCCAAATTCAAAGGCATAGCGTTTACTGGAATCGGGATGTAACAGGAAATCACCGTCTGGGCCTAGCAGATAAACATCCACCCCCCTCGGTAAATCCTTGCGCAGCAACTGCTCTGCAAAGCTGAAA
Organism: Spongiibacter tropicus DSM 19543; assembly: GCF_000420325.1. Lineage (NCBI taxonomy): Bacteria > Pseudomonadati > Pseudomonadota > Gammaproteobacteria > Cellvibrionales > Spongiibacteraceae > Spongiibacter > Spongiibacter tropicus. Next base: position 1,086,792 of record NZ_ATUS01000001.1, read on the forward strand.
TCCACATTGACGACAAGCAAGCCCAGTCTGCGCTGCTGTTCGTCAAACAAAGGGGTGATTAAACGCAAGGTCGGCACCAGGGGCATTTCGATCCGCCCCAGCTCCCGATTGAGGCTAATCGCGGAGGCGTAAACGCCCCGATCATCGCGGGACACCGCCTCGATATAGTAGTCACGATGCGATTTGTTCTGTAGCTCGGTGTCCGCAACCGGCCATAGCTCTCCCGAGCTGAGTCGATCTACCCGAACCAGCTCCTGACCGGCGTCCACGGCACTGATGATGCGCAGCTGCCGAACCTCGTCCCGCTGACGCATATACGACAGGAAGTCGTGATGAAGCGGGTCTTTCTGGGAGGCATTCAGCACACCACCGTTCGCCATCGTCATCTGAACCGCCGCTACAGATGACAGCTGAGAAAGCATCTGGATGTCACGCTCGAGTAAATCAATGCGACGGCGCAAGCTGCTGCTGCGCGCGTCTAATTGTTGTTGCAGCTGGGTGTTTAAGCGGGCTTCTGCCCGCGCAGTGGCAAAATACTCAGACAGAGGAAACAGGAAGACGAAAGCCATAACGAATACCAGCAACACCAGCAGTATCAGCCGCGTTCCCAGTATGTCGATGATTTCTCTTATCGCTTTTCTCAAGCCGAGGGCTCCTGTTTATTATGTTTTTCGGCTAACCGCTGGTATCAGCATTCGAGTATAATTCTAGCCTGTTGTTCAAACTCCGGATCAATAGGCGCGACAGCGGGCGCACCGAAATGCGCAAGCCAGGCATTCTGAACACACTGCATAGCGTGGACCCTGGCGTAATACTTGTCGTTGGCGGGAATTAAGTGCCATTCAACCGGAGAGCTGCTGTACTCCAGCAAATCCTCAAAAGCCGACTGATACTCGGCATAGCGCTGAAAGGCGCTCAGATCCGAGCCCGTCAACTTCCAGTGCTTCTCGGCATTGTTCAGCCGCGCCAATAGACGCTGCCGCTGGGTCTCCTCGTCGATGTACAGCAGGATTTTGAACAGCAGAATGCCGTCATCAATCAGCATCTGTTCAAATTGGGCAATTTCCCGACGCGCGCGCTCTACATCGTGCAGGCCATTTTCTACCCGCTCAATCAGTAAGCGCCCGTACCAGGAGCGGTCAAATACGGATATCTGCCCTGGCTTGGGCAGGCGTTCCCAGAAGCGCTGCAGATAATGCTGTCCGCGTTCGCGTTCATCCGGCGCGCCGGTGGGATGCACGCGCACACTGCGGGGGTCCATATAGCGCAGTGCCCGCCGCAGCAGCCCCCCTTTGCCAGCGCCATCCGGCCCTTCCACTACCAGCACCGCACGCTGCTGGTTGCGGAACAGACTGAGCTGCATCGACATGAGCGCCAGTTGCAGGGCGTCCATCTGCCGCTGGTAATCCGGTTTCGACAGGCTCGGGTAGGTCAGTTTATCCAGCGAAGCCATCCGGCCACTCCCTTGCAATGCTCGGCAAAGAGTTACTGTACCCCGACTCGGCAACTCCGCGAAATCCGTGTTACACCTCACTGCCCAACACGTCACAGAAACCAAATTCCTGCTTTGTCCGTAAACAAGGCAAAACGTCAGCAGAGAGCAAAAGCATGATTTCCAAGGAAGCGACCGCCGTGCACGAGGCCCTGCTCAAGGCCGGGCTGGAAACGCCCATGCGCCCCCAGAGCGCACTGAGCAATGAACAGAAAAAACAGCGCATCAGCGACTTAATGCTGGGTGTTATGGAGACTCTGGGGTTGGATCTGAGCGATGACAGCCTGGAGGAAACCCCGCACCGCATCGCCAAGATGTACGTCGACGAGATTTTCTGTGGTCTGGATTACAGCAACTTTCCCAAGATCACCAATATCGACAACAAGATGCGGGTAGAAGAGATGGTGAAAGTCAGTGGCGTCAGCGTCACCAGCACCTGCGAGCACCACTTTGTGACGATTGACGGGGAGGCAACGGTTGCCTATATCCCCCATGACAAAGTGATCGGGCTCTCCAAGATCAACCGCATTGTACGCTTCTTTGCACAGCGTCCTCAGGTACAGGAGCGCCTGACCCAGCAAGTGCTGGTGGCGCTGCAAACCCTGCTGGAAACCGACGATGTGGCAGTCACCGTGGATGCTATCCACTACTGCGTGAAAAGCCGCGGCGTGATGGACACCAATTCCCGCACGCAAACCACCGCGTTGGGGGGCAGCTTCAAAACCGATCCCGCCACCCGCAACGAGTTCCTCAGCCAGAGCTGCCGCTAGTCGGCAGCCCCTTCCGGAGACAGCCGCGCCAAGGGAATACGCAGGGTATTCCCCATGGCACTTCCCGGCTGTCCGACCATTTCGTCATAGGCACTCTGTTGCACCAGAAACTGGGGACAGGCACTCAGGGACAAGCTCTCACGCAAGGCCGGCAAGTGCCGCGAACTGAGTCGTTTCCCGTGGTGATACAAAGCTCGCCGCTCACCGTTAATCACGGCCATGGCACTGTATAAACCGCCATCCAGCGCGTGAATTTCCAATGCGCTGGCGGCATGACTATCAATCTGTTCCAACTCAAACCGTTTCATAACAACCTCCATTGACCTTGGCTATACGCCTGCGGTCCTCAAAGGGTTCTCGCGGCTGTGGCATAATCGCCCACCTCCCTTTCCATCAAGAAGGATTGCCCTGATGACGCTCCCGACGCTACGCGATGCCAGCCTGATCCAAAAAGGTCGCTATGCCATTTTGCATTTTGAACGCGATGACGTGATGAATGCCCTGACGGGCACCGCGCTGATCGACGATATTTGCGATGCGATCAACTGGGCAAACGCCAATACAGAGATCAGTTGCCTGATCCTGACCGGCGCCGGGCGCGCCTTCAGTGCAGGCGGCAATGTTAAGGAAATGCGGGATAAACAGGGCATGTTCGCCGGTAGCGCCAGCGAAATTTCGGACGCCTACCGACGTGGCATCCAGCGCATCAGCAAGGCGGTATTCAACGCAGAAGTGGTCACCATCGCGGCCGTTAATGGCGCCGCCATCGGCGCGGGCTTTGATCTCTGCTGCATGTGCGACCTGCGCATCGGCAGCGAGAACACCCTGTTCGGCGAAACCTTTATCAATCTGGGACTGATTCCCGGTGATGGGGGTGGCTGGTTCTTGCAACGCCTGGTGGGCTACCAGCGCGCGGCCGAACTGACGTTTACCGGACGACTGGTCAAAGCCGACGAGGCATTGTCACTGGGTCTGCTGCTGGAAAAAGTGAGTAGCGACTCACTGCTGACACGCGCGGAAGCGATGGCCACCGACATTGCCAGCAAGCCCCCGATCACCCTGCGCCATACCAAGCGCCTGTTGAAACAGGCGCAGCGTCAGGAATTGAACGACTTTCTGGATGTGTGTGCCGACGTGCAGGCGCAGTGTCACGGGACTGACGACCACGCGCTGGCAATCGATGCCTTTTTCAGTAAAACGCCAGCGACCTATACGGGACGCTGAGCGCCGATACCGCCGGTGCCTTCAGTCGCGCACCGGCTCCACATCAACCCGGTCCACCACGCCTTCGCGCTCGTCAAACACTTCCATGCTGACCGTAAAGCCCCAGAGTCGACTGAGGTGTTTGAGCACTTCTTTGGCCTCGCCGGTCAGCGGCCGGTCGCGCAGCCGGGTGTAGCGCAACAGCAGTGAGCGATCGCCCATGTATTCGTAGCGCTGCACCTGAATATCCGGCACCAATACGTCGCGGTTGTACTGCCGCGACAGCAGGCGACGCACTTCGCGATAACCGTCTTCATTGTGAATCGCTGCCACGGTCAGGTGATCGTCCTGATGCTGGTCGGCAATCGCAAAAAGGTGGAATTCGCGAATCAGCTTGGGGGACAAGTACTGAGCGATAAACGACTCATCCTTGTAATTGCGCATGGCAAAATCCAGCACCTCGCGCCAATCCTTGTCGACAATATCCGGGAACCAGGCACGGTCTTCCTCGTCGGGCTCCTCACAGATGCGCCGCAGATCGCGGAACATGGCAAAGCCCAGCGCATAGGGATTCATACCGCTGTACGCCGGGTGGTCGTAGCCCGGCTGCATGACCACATTGGTGTGGGATTGCAGAATCTCGAACATGAAGCCGTCGTCGACCAGACCGCGATCATAAAGGGTGTTAAGCAGAGTGTAGTGCCAGAACGTCGCCCAGCCCTCGTTCATCACCTTGGTCAGCCCCTGGGGATAAAAATACTGCGCGAGCTTGCGCACAATACGCACAATTTCCCGCTGCCAGGTCTCCAGCGTCGGCGAGTACTTCTCGATGAAGTACAGCAGGTTTTCCTGAGGCTCGGCGGGAAACGCCTTGCGCGATTTTTCCGGTGTATCCGCATCGTCTTTGGCGGAGCGCGGCAGAGTACGCCAGATTTCATCATACTGCTTGCGGGCGTGCTCGGCGCGCTCGTGCTGACGCCGCAGTTCATCCTGCGCCGACAGCGGCGAAGGCCGATGGTAGCGGTCGACGCCGTGGTCCATCAGGGCATGACAGGCATCCAGAGTTTCTTCCACCTTGTCGATGCCATACTTCTGCTCGCACTCGAAAATATACTTTCGAGCAAACACCATGTAATCGACAATCGCGTCGGCACTGGTCCACTGCTTGAACAGGTAATTGCCTTTGAAAAAGGAGTTGTGACCGTAGCAGGCATGAGCGATGACCAGCGCCTGCATGGGCATGCTGTTGTCTTCCATCAAGTAGGCAATGCAGGGGTCGGAGTTGATCACCAACTCATAGGCCAGCCCCCGCATGCCGCGCCGATAGGCCTCTTCATTGCGGATAAATTCCTTACCGTAACTCCAGTGGGTATAGCTGATCGGCAAACCGACTGAAGCGTAGGCATCGAGCATCTGCTCAGAGGCAATCACCTCGATCTGGTTGGGATAGGTATCCAGACCAAATTCAGCGGCGATCTTGGCAATCTCGCTGTCATAGCGCTGAAGCAGTTCGAAGTCCCAGTCGCCGCCGTGAGACAGCACAGATTCTTCTCGACGCGTGTTGGCAGTATTCATGCAGCCTCCCGCTGGAACAGCTCCCGAAGTACCGGATAAACATCACCGCGATGCATGACGCGAGCGAGGGCAAAGTTGGGATCGCGCAGCTGACTGTACGCCGCCGCCAGTGGTGTCACGCTGTTGGGGTTGTCCGGCACTTCAACATAAGAGAAGTAGCGACACAGCGGCAGAATATCGGACTTCAAGCGCGAGGCACTGCGCTGGGGATCACTGCCGAAAGCATCGCCATCCGACACCTGGGCACCGTAGATATTCCACTGCTCGCTGTCGTAGCGGTCGGCGATAATCTCCAGCATCAGATTCAGCGCCGACATGACCACCGTGCCGCCAGTCTGCGGATCGTGGAAAAAGGCTTCTTCGTCCACCTCTTCCGCATTGGAGGTATGGCGAATAAAGACCAGTTCCACCTTCTCGTACTTGCGGCTCAGGAACAGGTATAGCAGTGTGAAAAAGCGCTTGGCGAGATCCTTCTTCTGCTCCGACATGGACGCCGACACGTCCATCAGGCAGAACATCACCGCGCGGCTGATCGGCTTGGGTTCCTTCACCTTGTGGCGGAAACGCAGGTCGTATTCATCCAGAAACGGCACGCGGGCAATGCGATCCTTCAGGGCCTGAATCTCCTCGGGATCACCACCCTGTTCTTCCAGCAAGCGAAGTTCACGTTTGAGCGGCGCCGTCAGCGCAATTTTCCGCGCCATGGCGTTTTCCAGTGAGCGGCGCACTGACAGATTGGCCGGCACGCCACTGGGGGTATAGCCCGCCCGGCGCATGGTGAACTGACTGGCATCGCCCAGAACGGTGCGCGCCAGCCGTGGCAGTTCGAGGTCGTCAAAGAACAGGTTCATGAACTCCTCTTTGGAGAGGGTAAACATGAAATTGTCCTGCCCGTTGCCGCCCTCGCCTTCGCCCTGGCCCTCACCGTCTTCACCCTGACCGCTACCACCACCCTCCGGCTTGGCGATTTTGTCGCCCGTCGAAAAGCTGTGGTTGCCGGGATGCACCATCTCGCGATCGCCGCCCTGACCGATACGGAAGCGGGGTTCGGAAATATCCTTTACCGGAATTCCCACCTCACCGCCGCGCCCCATATCGGTAATGGAACGCTTGGCTACCAGATCGGCAACCGAGCGCTTGAGCTGCGATTTGTAGCGCCTGATAAACCGCGCGCGATTGGTCGCATTCTTGTTACGGTCATTCAGGCGCCGGTCAATAATCATCGACATTTTCGCCCCTTAATCCTTGCGGATATCAGCTTTCGGTCAGCCCGCCTTGCGCACGCGCAGATACCACTCAGACAGCAGCCGCACCTGTTTCGGGGTGTAGCCTTTTTCCACCATACGCGTGACAAAGTTCTCGTGTTTCTTGCGATCTTCATCCGAGGCTTTGGCGTTGAAGGAAATCACTGGCAGCAGCTCTTCAGTGCTGGAGAACATTTTCTTCTCAATCACATCACGCAGCTTTTCGTAACTGGTCCAGTTGGGATTGCGGCCCTCGTTCTGCGCCCGCGCCCGCAGCACGAAGTTGACGATCTCGTTGCGGAAGTCCTTGGGGTTGGCGATACCGGCCGGCTTTTCGATTTTCTCCAGCTCGCCGTTCAGCGTCGCCCGGTCGAAAATCGCCCCGGTTTCCGGATCGCGGTAATCCTCGTCCTGAATCCAGTAGTCCGCAAAGGTGACGTAGCGATCGAAGATGTTCTGACCGTACTCGGAGTACGACTCCAGATACGCAGTCTGAATCTCCTTGCCCACGTATTCGGCGTAGCGCACCGCCAGCCAACCTTTAATGAATTCCAGATAGCGGCGCTGTACATCCTCCGGCAACTGCTCGCGCATGATGCGCTGCTCCAGCACATACATCAGATGCACCGGGTTGGCGGCGATTTCGGCATTGTCGTAGTTAAAGACCGCCGACAAGACCTTGAAGGCAAAGCGGGTAGAGATACCGTCCATGCCCTCATCCTGCCCCGCATAATCACGGTACTCCTGATAGGACTTGGCGGCCGGATCGGTGTCTTTCAGCGACTCGCCGTCGTACACCCGCATCTTCGAATAGATGCTGGAGTTCTCCGGCTCTTTCAGCCGCGACAGTACCGAGAACTGCGCCAGCATTTCCAGCGTACCCGGCGCACAGGGCGCCTCGGCCAGCGAACTGTGGCGCAGCAGTTTTTCGTAAATCTTGACCTCTTCCGACACCTGCAGGCAGTAGGGCACCTTGACGATGTACACCCGGTCGAGGAACGCCTCGTTGTGCTTGTTGTTGCGGAAGCTCTGCCATTCCGATTCGTTGGAGTGGGCCAGAATCACCCCCTGAAACGGAATCGCCGAGAAGCCTTCCGTGCCCTTGTAGTTCCCCTCCTGCGTCGCAGTCAGCAGCGGGTGCAACATTTTGATAGGCGCCTTGAACATCTCTACAAACTCCAGCAAACCCTGGTTAGCCAGACAGAGGCCACCGGAGTAGGAGTAGGCGTCAGGGTCGTCCTGGGCATAGGCTTCCAGTTTGCGAATATCGACCTTGCCCACCAGGGTGGAAATATCCTGGTTGTTCTCGTCACCGGGCTCGGTTTTGGTCACCGCCACCTGTTTGAGCACCGAGGGCTGAATACGCACGACTCGGAATTGAGTCAGGTCACCTTCGTATTCGTCCAGGCGCTTCAGCGCCCAGGGGGATGACAAGCCGGTGAGGTAGCGGCTGGGAATACCGTACTCTTCCTCAAGTTGCGGGCCGTCGCGCTGCGGGTCGAACAAGCCCAGCGGTGATTCATTGATCGGGGAACCCTTGAGCGCATAGATGGGGTAGGCCTCCATCAGTTTTTTCAGGCGCTCGGCAATCGACGATTTACCGCCGCCCACCGGCCCCAGCAGGTAGAGCACCTGCTTGCGCTCTTCCAGCCCCTGCGCGGCGTGTTTGAAATAGGCGACGATCTGGGAGATCACGTCTTCCATGCCGTAAAACTCGGCAAAGGCGGGATAACGGGGAATCAAACGGTTGGAAAAAATCCGTGACAACCGCGGGTCGCTGCGGGTATCGACCAACTCCGGCTCGCCGATGGCTGCGAGCATTCGCTCCGCAGGAGTTGCATACGCAAGCGGATCAGAGCGACAAAGATCGAGGTAGTCGAGCAACGACATTTCCTCTTCTTTGCCCTTCAGGTATTGCTCTCGGACGTTATCAAGTATGCCCATTCTTGCAATCTCCTTTTCTGCTGAAACGCCACGTTACTGACAGTCTGTACGCAGTAGGCGTGACGACAGTTTCATGTGTTTGCCACTTCACTCTACTCCCTTACGCAATTGCCATCTACTTTGATTCTGTGTTCCAGCAATTCGGATGACCGTAACGCAAACAAGTATGAGTACCCGGCAATACAGGTATAAAACACAGTGACAACCGCAGGGGCCTGCTCACCGTCCGTGGAAAGATTCTGCGCGGAGGAGGCCCGTCGCGAGGTGTGCAAAAAGGGTTTTGCAAGATGGGCGCCAACTGTAATACGGATATTCAACAGGCGCGGCGAAGAGCGAGGATAACCGCCCGGCGCGGGCGGCATAAGGCGACTGTCAGTGTTCGATTTGACCGAGGTTGGCGTGAATCACCGCGCCGCTGACCACCGGCGAGTGCGCACCAAAATGGAGCAGATCGGCAATTTCCGCCGGATCGATTAATCGCCCTGCCGACACATTGGCAGTAATCGCCGCGATGACGTCCGGGTCATTATTAATGTGTCCACGCAGCATATCGGTGTCGGTGAAGCCGGGACAGATACAGGCGCTGTGGATGCCGGTACCAGCCAGATCCTGCACGGTGGCGCGCATCAACCCGACCAGTCCGTGCTTGCTGGCAATATACGAGGCACAACCTTTCACCGCTTTTTCCGCCAGCGTGGAACCCACATACAAAATCGACGAGCCCGCCGCCATGTGGGGAATCAGCAATGCATTGAGCTGCTGTGGTGCAACCAGATTAATCTGCAGCACATCCCGAAAACTTTCGCCCTGCAGTGAGGCAACCGTGTCGCTGTCCTGACGGGCCGCATTGTGGATCAGCACTACCTGCTCCGCCGCTTTCGCTGCACTGACCAGGGTCTCTGCGCAGTCCGTCAGCCACGCCGGGGCTGACATATCCACAGAGCACTGCTCCGCGCCCGGCAAGGTAATGGGGCGCCGCGACAGGTTGATGACCCGATAGCCGTCGCGCAGAAAGCGCTCGGCAGTCGCACGGCCAATCCCCTGGCTGCCGCCCGTAATAATCAGTAATTTGCTCACATTCTCTCCCACTGTGTTCAGTCCCGTGTCCAGCTCGCGGAGCCCCACTGGCCCGGCCCCGAGGACACTTTCATCACCAGGCTGCTGATTTCATTGCCATCGATAAACGGCGCATCCTCCAACAGGCGCTCCAGCAGGTAGCGGGCGAACTCCTCAACGGTGGTATTTCGCAGGGGAAGCACCAAGGTATCGGCCTTGATAAACAGCATTTCCTCACCGTTGAAGTGTGCGCAATAGTAGTTGCCCTGCTCCGCAATCGTCAGATAGGGGGACTGCCCCGGCAACAGCACGTACTCATCCAGGGTTGCACAGAGCTTGCGCAGCCGCTTTTTTATCTCCACGTAGCTGAAACACATGCCGTCATCACCCACCTCGGCAGTCAGGTCGAGGCTGACACGAAAGTTGTGTCCGTGGAGACGCTCGCGATCGCTTGCAGAAAAAATGGTGAAGTGCGCTGCGGAAAACTTCAGGTCTTCCTTGGAAATCTCAATACAGGTGTGTCGTTTAATGGGCATTCGCCCCTCCCTTGTGCACGCTTTAGGCAGCGCGGCATTTATTATCGGCCTTTAATGATCACTCGCGGGCAAGCTCAGCGGTCGGTCACCATTATGCCAGTCACGCAGCGCACTCTGCAGCGAAGACAGCAGCGCCTCCTCGTCCAGCCCTGTCGCGTCAACGCGGATATCTGCCGCCCGCTCGTAGCGCGGATAGCGCTCGGCAAACAACTCGTCCAAGCCGGTGCCCGGCGGGCAAGCCACACCACGGGCAGCGAAATCCCCCAGGCGCGAACGCAGCGCGTCCAACGGCACATCAATGAAAATAATCACCCCGCTGCGACGCAGGGCCGCCATGACCGCGTCGCTGTATACGGCGCTGCCGCCGGTTGCGAGCACCGCAGCGTGAAAATCCTCACTCAGCAAGGCCTGCTCCTCAACCTCGCGCAGCCCCAAATACCCCTTCTCTGCCAGAATTTCCGACAATCGACGCCCCTGCTTTTGCTCGATCAGCGCATCACCATCGATAAAGCGCAACCCCAGCGCCGCCGCAAGGCGTCGCCCCACCGTGGACTTTCCACAAGCAGGCATACCGATCAGACTGACGGAACTGTATAGGCGGGACATCAGGGGAAACTCCTCGAATCAGCACATAGATTGCCACACGGGGAATCCGGCAAGCAAAAAGGTGGCCGGATTCGCCAGCATTCGGCCCGGCCCCGGCTTTTATCAGGCAGCGCAATCCTGTAGCATTTCGGCTCACATCACCACAGGCTAGGCCATGCAAACCCTGCACATTACCCGCCCCGACGACTGGCATATCCATCTGCGCGATGGCGATGCCCTGACCAGCACCGTAGACGATGCCAGCCGCTATTTTGGCCGCGCGATCGTGATGCCCAACCTGACGCCGCCCGTGCGCAACCTGGCTGAAGCCAGCGCCTATGAGCAGCGTATCCGCGCGGCCATACCCGCGGGCCGGGACTTCACCCCGCTCATGGTGTTATATCTGACTGATATGACCCGACCGGAAGATATTGCCGAGGCCAAAGCCTCCGGGCTGGTTTACGCGGCCAAACTCTACCCGGCCGGTGCCACAACCAATTCCGACGCTGGCGTTACTGATCTGGATGGCCTGTGGCCAGTGCTGGCCGAAATGGAAAAACAGGGACTGCCCCTGCTGTTGCACGGTGAAGTGACCGATGCCGACATCGATATCTTCGACCGCGAAGCGGTATTTATCGAGCGCCACCTGAAGCGACTGGTCCATAGCTTCCCCGGCCTGCGCATTGTGCTGGAACATATCACCACAGCCGATGCTGCCGCCTTTGTCAGCGAAGCACCAGCCAATGTCGGCGCAACCATTACCGCCCACCACCTGCTGTTCAATCGCAACGATATGCTGGTTGGCGGTATTCGTCCGCACTACTACTGCCTGCCCATTCTGAAGCGCAACCGCCATCAGCAGGCGCTGATTGACGCGGCGACATCGGGCAGCCCCAAGTTCTTCCTTGGCACCGATTCGGCGCCTCACGGGCGTCACCGCAAAGAAGCTGACTGCGGCTGTGCAGGCTGTTATACCGCCAATGCCGCCATCGAGATGTACGCAGAAGCCTTTGAAGATGCGAAGGCACTCGACAAGCTTGAAGCCTTTGCCAGCTTCCACGGCCCCGACTTTTACGGCCTGCCGCGCAACAGCGAAAAAATCACCCTGCAGCGAGAAGACTGGGTACTGCCGGAAAGCCTACCGCTGGGCAGCGATACCGTTAAGCCTCTGCGCGCGGGCGAAACCCTGCGCTGGAAAGTGGTTTAAGCATGCCGATAAATGAAGGTAAAAGCCTGATCGCCCAGCGCTTTCGCGGCTTCCTGCCGGTCGTTATCGACGTGGAAACCGGCGGTTTCAACAGCCGGACGGACGGCATTCTGGAAATCGCCGCCACCCTGCTGCGCATGGACGATGCCGGTAATCTCGAACCGGATGAAACACTGAGCTACAACGTTGAACCCTTTGAAGGCGCCAATCTGGAAACCGCGGCCCTTGAATTTACGGGTATCGACCCCTATAACCCCAATCGCGAGGCCCACAAGGAAGTCACCGCCATGGGCGAGCTGATGAAGAAAATCCGTCAGCAGGTGAAGGCCCACGGCTGTACGCGCGCCGTGCTGGTCGGGCACAATGCCCACTTCGACTTGGGCTTTGTACTGGCCGCCATTGAGCGCAGCGGCATCAAGCGCAATCCCTTTCACCCCTTTTCGGTGATGGATACGGCCAGCCTGGCGGGCCTGGCTTACGGCCACACGGTTTTGGCGAAAGCCTGCCAGCTGGCCGATATTGCCTTTGACAACAGCGCGGCACACAGCGCCGCGTACGATGCCGAGAAAACCGCAGAGCTGTTCTGCCAGATCGTCAATCGCTGGCAGGATATGGGCGGCTGGCGCTGGGACTGAACTCCACTCCCGGCAGCACTCAAAGAATACTGAGAGATAAAACCTGCAGCGGCAACGATTGCAGGAAATCAAAACCCACAAAACGTCAGGAGAGACCCACAATGGCTTTTGAATTACCCGCACTGCCTTATGAAAAGAATGCTCTGGAACCCCATATCTCTGCCGAGACACTGGACTTCCACCACGGCAAACACCACAACGCCTATGTCACCAAACTGAACGAGCTGACTGCCGGCACTGAAAACGAAGGCAAGTCTCTGGAAGACATCATCAAGAGCGCCAGCGGCGGTCTGTTTAACCAGGCGGCTCAAGTATGGAACCACACCTTCTACTGGAACAGCCTGAGCCCCAACGGCGGCGGCGCACCGACCGGTGATCTGGCGGCCGCTATCGACAGCGCATTCGGCTCCTTCGACGCCTTCAAAGAAGCCTTCAATGCCAAAGCGGTGGGCAACTTCGGTTCAGGTTGGACCTGGCTGGTAAAAAACAGCGACGGCAGCCTGGAAATCGTCAACACTGACGACGCCGACACCCCCATTGCTCGCGACGGCCAAACGCCGCTGTTCACCGCCGATGTGTGGGAGCACGCTTACTACATCGACTACCGCAACGCGCGTCCCAAGTACCTGGAAGCATTCTGGAACCTGGTGAACTGGGAATTTGCTGCCGCTAACTTCGCAGCGTAATTTCCCCAAGCGGCGCAAGCCACAAAAAAGCCCCGCCAATCGGTGGGGCTTTTTTTATGCGCAGGTTTTGTCAATCATTGCCGCTGACACAGGCCACCACGCTCATGACTATTCAGGGAGTTGCGCCGCCGCATGGCGCAAACGATCAATGACCAGCCGGAATGCAGAGCTGATATTGCGCCGCCCCGAGTAGCACAGATAAAAACCGTCGAAAGGCGGACACCAGTCAGCCAATACCCGTCGCAGCGCCCCGCTATCAATATCGTCCTTTACCTCCGCCTCGGTCACGAAGGCAATACCGTGACCCGCCTTGGCAGCTTCAATACAGATATCACTTTCACTGAAAATAAACGGACCCGACACCTTCTTCACCAGCGCCCCCCCGTCTTTCTCGAACTCCCAATCGTAGGTCGGGGCGTGGGCGTGAAACCTCAGCACCAGACAAGCGTGCTTATCCAGGTCGTCGGGATGCTGCGGCGTGCCGCGCTCCTGAAAATATGCCGGTGACGCGACCGCAGCCAGCCTCACCGGCGGCCCAAGCTTGATCGCCACCATGTCTGGGCTGACGAATTCCCGCAAGCGAACACCGGCATCAAACCGATCCTCCGCCAGATCGGTTAATCGGCTCTCCAGGTTAAGCTCTATCTGGATTTCCGGGTAATCGCGGACAATCGCCGACAGCGTTGGCCACAGAATCGTGCGCAGCGCCGGTTTGCTGGTCGCAATTCGCACCAGTCCTCGCGGCACGTCACCCAACAAACGGAGCTCCTCAATTCTCGCACTGATCATGCCCAACCCCGGGCGCAGGGCGGCGAGCAGCTTTTCTCCGGCATCGGTTGTGGAAACCCGTCTCGACGTGCGGTTTAACAGCTTGATGCCGACACTGCTCTCCAGCCGTCTCACTGCGTGACTGACCGCTGATTGGGACATGCCCAACTGGGCGGCAGCACGCGTGAAGCTCCGAAACTCCGCCACCGTCATAAACAAGGCCAGATCACTCAGCTCTTCACGCATTCAAGGTCTCCGCGGCAAAGACTCCGCCCTATTAATTAATAATAAACAACAATATCTTGTATATTTCCACTCTACATCGCCAATACCCCCCCATACATGCATTTCATGCATAGCTGCAATGAGCCAAACCCCATTGTTGTCACAGTTCTCTCGTCTTAACGTAACGGCACACTCGCTACGAAGAGAAAGGAGGACAGCATGAGCAGCGGCACTATCAAGAGAGCCCTATCCTGTCTGGCGGTACTCACTACCCCGATGACCATCGCCGACCCATCGTCGCACAGCGAACAAGTGATACGCCGCGCTGGGTCCCAGCCGTCATTCGACGGAGCCGAGCAGGTTTTCAGTGGCAAGGTACGCGTAGACCCGCTTTTCCCCAGCACCTCGGAAATCAACGCATCCGGTGCCTATGTCACTTTCGAACCCAGTGCTCGCTCAGCCTGGCACACGCACCCCAGTGGCCAACATATCATCGTCACAGAAGGTGTCGGCTTGACCCAGGAGTGGGGCAAACCGATTCAGGAAGTGCAGGTCGGCGACACGCTTTGGTGCCCACCGGGGATCAAGCACTGGCACGGCGCAGCACCCAACTCGCCAATGACGCACCTGGTCGTTACCGGAGAAGACGACGACGGCAAGAATGTGGTCTGGATGGAGAAGGTCAGTGATGCCCAATACGGCGCCTACGACAGCGACAAACGGAGCAAGTCATCGCTATGAGCACGCGCATCTTTTCCGGGCTGTTGTTCGTCCTCAGTCTGATCACCCTGACGCTTCCAGCGCAGGCCACTTCCCCCGATGCGGAGAGCAACGCGATGACGGCAACTCACGAACTTACCGCCCGGCAGCAGTCGCTGCTTCCCATCGCCGCCTACGCGGCCCAAGGCGACCTTAAGGCGCTGGAAACCGCTCTGCATGATGGGCTGGCCTCAGGGATAACCGTCAACGATGCCAAAGAAGTCCTGACCCAGCTCTATGCCTATGCCGGCTTCCCACGCAGCCTGAATGCCCTCGGCACACTGATGGCCGTTATTGAAGACCGCCGCAGCCGGGGCATTGACGATGAGATCGGTCTCCCACCCCAGAAGCCGATTCCCGAGGGAGCTGAACTGCTGGCAGCGGGCACGGCCAATCAGACCCGGCTTGTCGGCAACCCCGTCAAGGGGCCTCTGTTTGATTTCGCCCCGACCATTGGTGAATACCTGAAAACCCATCTTTTTGGCGACATATTCTCTCGCGACAACCTCAGTTGGGAAGACCGTGAACTGGCCACCATCGCCATGCTGGCGGCAATACCCGGCGCGGAACCGCAACTCGCCGCCCACCTCAATATCGCACTGAATACCCACCTGACGCCTGAGCATTTGCATCACGCGGGTACGGTCCTCGTGAAGCGCGTTGGTGGCGATACCGCCACCCGTGCCCAGCAGGCACTCGCGCAACTCAGCACACCGGAGACAAGACCATGACCGACTTACACGAACAACGGGACAACGACAGCCCTGATCAGGGGCGCAGAACACTCTTAAAGATAACCGGAGCAGGTATCGCCGCTATGAGTATGACATCTGGCACATCACAGGCATTTGCGCACACAGCACCAACACTGAGCAGTGAATGGGACAAGACCTTCCCCAAAAGCAACGATGTCGACCACCAGAAGGTTACGTTCACCAATCGCTATGGCATCACTCTGGCAGCGGACCTTTACCAACCCAAGAAAGCGGCAGACAAAATGCCGGCGCTTGCAGTGAGCGGCCCCTTTGGCGCCGTTAAAGAGCAGTCCTCGGGGCTGTACGCGCAAACGATGGCAGAGCGTGGTTTCGTGACACTGGCTTTCGACCCGTCCTACACGGGCGAGAGTGGCGGCACCCCGCGCCATGTGGCCTCTCCCGACATCAACACCGAGGACTTCAGCTCCGCGGTGGATTTTCTCGGACTGCTACCCCAGGTTGATCGCAATCGCCTAGGAATTATCGGCATCTGCGGCTGGGGAGGCATGGCACTGAACGCCGCCGCAGTCGACAAGCGCATCAAGGCCGTCGCCACCAGCACCATGTACGACATGACTCGGGTGATGTCCAAAGGCTACTACGACAGCACCACGCAAGAAGAACGCACAAAGACGCTCGAACAACTGAGCTTGCAGCGCTGGGCGGATGCTGAAAACGGAAAACCGGCCGTCGGCCCGGTTTCTCTGGAGCTTCAGGGCGGAGAACCCCAGTTCGTCGTGGAGTATGCGGCCTACTACAAGTCGAAAGAACGCGGCTTCCACCCCCGCGCCATCAACTCCAATGCCTCGTGGACGTTAACGAATCCGCTGTTCTTTATGAACATGCCATTGCTGTCATATATCGACGAGATTGCTCCACGGCCGACACTGCTTATCCACGGCGACAACGCCCATTCGCGTTACTTCAGCGAAACAGCCTATGAGCTGGCGGCCGAGCCCAAGGAGCTACTGATCATTGAAGACGCCAACCATACTGACCTCTACGATCAACTCGATAAAATTCCGTTCGACAAGCTGACGGCGTTTTTCCAAAAGCACCTGAGCTGATCCCCGTCAGCATTTTGCAGACACAAAAAACCCGGCACGAAGCCGGGTTTTTTGTGGAACACTGAAACTGACTTACAGTTTGTCAGAGTTCTCAGCCAGGTAAGCAGCAACACCTGTCGGTGACGCGTCCATACCTTTGTCGCCTTTGTTCCAGCCAGCCGGGCACACTTCGCCGTGCTCTTCGTGGAATTGCAGGGCCTCTACCAGACGCACCAGCTCGTCAACGTTACGGCCCAGCGGCAGGTCGTTGATCAGCTGTGAGCGAACCATGCCTTCTTTGTCGATCAGGAATGCGCCACGGAACGCAACACCACCTTCCGCTTCAACGTCGTAGGCACGGCAAATGTCGTGACGCACGTCGGCAGCCATGGTGTAAGTCACAGGACCGATACCACCATCTTTAATCGCGGTGTTACGCCATGCGTTGTGCGTGAACTGAGAGTCGATAGAAACCGAAATCACTTCCACACCCAGCTCACGGAATTTGTCCATGCGGTGGTCCAGAGCGATCAGCTCTGAGGGGCAGACAAAGGTGAAGTCCAGCGGGTAGAAGAACAGTACCGCGTATTTGCCCTTGGCTGCTTCGCTGAGGGTGAAAGAGTCAACGATTTCGCCGTTGCCCAGAACCGCTGCGCAAGTGAAGTCTGGAGCTGGTTTACCTACGAGTACACCCATGATGTTAACCTCCGGTTTTTTTAACTATGAATAAAGGTGCGAACGCACCCGATAAAAGGAGTAGACGGGCCATGATACACGCGCCCCCGGCCCAATCCCATTGAAAATTCCAATAGCCCCTATAGCAAAGCACTATGGAAGAATGACGAAAAAGTCACAAAGAGACAATTGACAAGCATTCTCATTTTCATTAATTTTAATACCCGTAGCACGCCCCACCGGACAGGCCGACTGGGAGCAACAGTAATGGGTGCATTAGATGTACGTTTGTCTCTGCAAAGGTATCACCGACTCACAGATTCGCGAGGCCATGGATAATGGCACGACCAGTTTTCGCGAGTTACGCCGTGAGCTGGATCTCGCCAGCCAGTGCGGCAAATGTGGATCGCTCGCCCGCAGTGTCTTCGATGCCCACCTGAGCAACTACGACGAATCCCTCTGCTACGCCGCCGCCTAGCGCGCCAAAGCAAGTGATAACGATTGGCTTTAAGTTTTCAATAAACTATAAAAATCAATAGCTTAGCTTGACTCCCCTGCCCTCCGCGTCCAGAATCCCTGTGTGTATTTCAATCACCCCGGAATAAAGGACTGCAGCGATGAAAGGCGACCCCCAGGTAATTGCCCATCTGAACAAAGCCCTCGGCAACGAGCTGGTGGCCATTAACCAGTATTTTCTGCATGCCCGCATGTATGAAGACTGGGGCCTGAAAGAGCTCGGCGAGCACGAGTACCACGAATCCATCGACGAAATGAAACACGCCGACAAACTGGTCAAGCGCATTCTGTTTCTCGAAGGCATCCCCAATCTTCAGGATCTTGGCAAACTGCTGATCGGTGAAAACACCAAGGAAATGCTGGAATGCGACCTCAGCCTTGAGCTGAAAGCCGTTCCCGACCTGAAAGACGGGATCAAGTATTGCGAGTCAGTCGCTGACTACATCAGCCGCGATCTGCTGCAAGATATTCTCGAGTCTGAGGAAGAGCATATCGACTGGCTGGAAACTCAGCTTGGCCTGATCGAAAAAGTCGGCATCCAGAATTACCAGCAATCGGTAATGGGTGAAGTGGGCGAGTAAACGCCTGCGTACCGGGCGGCGCATCGCCGCCCGTCTCTCTTACGCCGACTTCGCCGGCGACACGTACATGACAATTTCGGCTTCAAACACCGACTCACCGTCGCTGTTCTTCACATCAACAGTAACCGGCAGCTCCGCTTTCTTGCCAGGCTCAACCGTCGGCACCGTGGCATAGCCGCGCAACTCGCCTTTGGCGCGGGCTTTATACTTCACCGTCATACCGGAAGGAATCCAGCGCATCCCTTCAGGCATCGAAACCTCGCAGGCCAAGCCGCCAGCCACCTCGGCCAGATTACACAGCGCAATGGCATGCACACTGCCAAGGTGATTGTGCAGACCACGGCGCTCCTTAATGCGCACAATCGCAGCACCGACATCCAACTGCTCGAATTGCGGAGAGATGGTGGAGAAGTAAGGGGCTTTAAGACAGATCGCTCGAGAGAACAGGCGCTTCCCGCCAGGATACGCCGACAGCTTTCGCCAAAGTTTCAGTGTGGAATTCATCGCAGGCTCCAGAAACAAGAACCGCGACAGGCTAGCAGGGAGCGTGGCCGACGACATTGACCGCCAACGCGACAACACCTCGGCTTCTGGTCAATGTTCGCGATAGATCCAGCACAGACAAAAACGCCCGAGGACGACAGACGTCACTCGGGCGTTTTTACCGAGAGGCAATACCTAATTAGAAGCGCACGCGGATACCGGCATAAGCGGTGCGCGGCAGATTCACACGCGCGCCCGCAGGGCTGCGAGAGACAATGGCCTGCTCATCGAGCAAGTTGTCGATGCGAGTGTATACCTCAACACCTTCAGCCACCGGCATACTGGCCGCCAAATCCACCGTCACATAGCTTTCGGTGCTGCGGTAACGCTGATCGACATTGCGCTCGCAAAGATTGTCCACACACATGTCATCAAGGTAAGTCGCAGACAGGTAGGCCTTCTTGCCATCCGACGCTTCAACCCCAACACTGACATTCAGCACGTTTTCGGGCAGATAAGGCAGATTGTCACCCTTCAAAACACTGCCCGTATCGGAGTCCTGGGTAACTTCAGCGTCGGTATAGGTGTAAGACACCGTCAGCGGGAACTGCAGCGACGGCGTCTCCGCCAACAGAGCCTGCAGGCTCACTTCCAGACCTTTGATTTCCGATTGCCCGAAGCTCTCTGTACCTGAGTCGGCGCCGTTGCTACAGGGGTTGGCAACGGAACAGTTATTAACCGTATTCTCGTAGTCAGAGAAGAACGCGATAACATCGGCGGAAAAACGCTCTGAGCGATAACGACCACCCATTTCGTAGTTCAAACTCTCCTCCGGACCTGTGCCGCGGGTTGCCCCGCCACCGGGAGGCGCAAAGCCCTCATGCACACCGGCCAGCAGTTGCCACTCGTCTGACAGCGCATAGGTGACGCCCAGACCTGCCATCACATCATCAACCGAATTCTTGCGCGTGCTGGCGATGGTATTGCGATCAAGATCGCCATAGCGGGCCTGCTTGGTATCAATATCTTCGCGACGCAGAGAAGCGGTGATATCGAGCTTGCCGATGGTCATGCGGTCGACCAGCCACAATGACAGGGCCTCCGCTTCGTCAACGCGGTTATCGCCAGAACCCGGCTGAATAACCGAGTCAAACTGGAGGCTGCCATTCACCTGGTTGTACACCGTGATTGGCTGGAAACGATCCACCTCATCTTCGTGGCGACGAATGCCCAGCACCCAGTCATGACTCACGCTGCCGGTCTCAGCATTGCCACTCAGCTCAAACTGAACGCCACGTCCGAAATACTCACGGGCATTGTCTTTAACCCGCACGTCGTTCGCATCTTGTGTGCCCTCGAGAATCCCCAAGGCAGTGGCATCACCGCTGTTAGCCTTGTCAATCAGCGAGCCGATGCTGTCTGCACCAACGCGATCCAACTTGAACCAGCTACGTTCGAAATCGTTGCGATACACCATACTGTTCAGTGCCAGCGACTCACTCAGCTCAATGCGATGACGCAGTACGACACCCGACTGCCGGGTATTCATCTGATCCTGCTCAGTCAGGCCATAGCGGCGGAATGGGTCGCGATCAAACTGCTCGTCGGTCACACCCAGATAGGTCGCGTTTGATTGTTCTTCGGTGTAGTTAACTTTTAAATCCAACTGCTGCGGGTAGGCACTGCCTTCAGCACTGCGCCAGCGCAGTTTGGCAACATAATCTTCTTTGTCGTAACCCGTGTCCCGGTTGGAGCGATCAATACTCTTGAAGCCCAGCGTTTCTTCCTGATAACTCTCCAGCAGGAAGCCCCAGCTACCCTCGGTGGCGCCATAATATACATGGGATTTTTGCGAGCTGTTCTCGCCGATTTCGACGTTGACAAAGCCTTCCGCCATATCGGGAATCGGCGTGGAAATCAGGTTGATGGCACCACCTACGGTAAACGGTCCGTGGCGCAGCAGGTCGGGGCCCTTCAGCACTTCAATGCCAGACATACGGCCGCTGGTGGGGAAATAATAAGCTTCGGGGGCGGCATAGGGTGCCGGCGCAATCAACACGCCATCTTCCATCAACGTGATCTTGCCGCTGCGACCACTGCCTGAGCCGCGAATACCAATATTGGCGCGCAACCCGTAACCGTCTTCCTCTTGAAAATACACCCCCGGTACCTGCCGCACCATGCGGTGGATATCGGTGTACTCAAACTTTTCCAGTTCCAACTCGTCAACGACATAAGCGGAGCCCGCGAGCTTATCGAGGCGCTCTCCAATGATCGTGACCTGCTCGACCTTGAGACTCTCCGGCGGCGTACCCTGTTTCTGCGTCGCCACATCGCCCAGAGATACCAGGGGCATGGCGGCAATCGCCACAGCTAGAGCTGTCTTTTTCACGTTACATTCTCCCAATCTCGAATATTCTTATCTGACATCCCTGCCGCTACGACACAACATCGCACCAAAGCGTCCTGAAGGCGGCGCAATATTAGCAAAGCCATAAATAAAAAGAACCATTCTTATTCTCAATTTCAGTACGGATACGCAATTTGTGAACTTGCGGAGCAGGCAGACATAAAAAAACCCGGCAGATGCCGGGTTTCTTGGGTTCCGAGTAAGGAAGCGATCAGCTTTGAGCAGCTTGTTGTGCCGCTGTTTCCTTAATCAGCGTTTGCAGCTCGCCGCTCTCGAACATCTCGCAGATAATGTCACAGCCGCCGATCAGCTCGCCGTTGATCCAGAGCTGAGGAAAGGTTGGCCAGTTAGCGTACTCGGGCAGCTTGGCGCGAATATCGGGGTTGGCAAGAATATCCACAAACGCGAAACGCTCACCACAGCCCATCAGCGCTTGAGAAGCACGCGCCGAAAAACCGCACTGAGGCTGGTTGGGCGACCCCTTCATGTAAATCAGGATGGGGTTGTTGTCGATCTGCTGTTTAATTGCGTCGAGAGTTTCCATTGATCACCTGCCGTGTCGGCGTCCGGCATACCGAAGAAAAGAAATGAAGGCCCGGACAATTTCAAGGCGGCTATTTTAGCAATGTCAGCACGGAAAAGTCATGCGCCTTCGCGGACCACACCCCAGCCCCCGCCCCCGGGTGTCGCAATACTGAGGCGATCGCCGGGCTGTGCCTGCGCGCTGACTTTGCCCGGCAAGACATTCCCGTTCAGCCGATTCTCGCCCGAGACTCCCGCTTCACCACCGTTCAAGCCCCAGGGCCGAACCCGCCGACGCTCGGTCAGCAGGGTAAAGCGCGCCGATGCGAGAAATTCAAACTCCCGAATCAAACCGTCGCCGCCGCGATGCTCCCCCGCACCGCCGCTGTGTCGCCGCAAAGCGTAACGCGTCACCCTCAAGGGGTAATGCATTTCCAGGCTTTCGATGGGCGTATTCAGCGTATTGGTCATATGGCACTGCACCGCGCTCAAGCCTTCGCCCTGACTGTGGCCGCCGCTGCCACCGGCCAGGGTTTCGTAATAGTGCCAGGGCTGGCCGTCCAGCGAGCCCATCGCCACATTATTCATACTGCCGTGAGCCGCCGCCGGAATCAGCTCAGGCACCGCCTGCGCCAGCGCGCCCAGCACCACATCGCAGGCACGCATGGATGTCTCCACGTTACCGGCAGCCACCGCTGCGGGCCGCCGGGCGTTGAGCAGCGAGCCTTCCGGCACCGCGAGTGTAATCGGACGAAAGAGCCCGGCGCAGACCGGCGCCTCCTCCGGCATCAGGCAGCGAAACGCGTAGTACACCGCCGCTGCCGCAACCGAGCGCGGACAGTTGATGTTGCCCTGCACCTGTGGCGCGGTGCCGCTGAAATCCACATGGGCGCGGCCGTCCGCCAGGCGCAGCGAGGCGCAGATCGGCAGGTCTTCGTGACCAAAGCCGTCATCGTCCATCACATCGGAAAAGTAAAATTCTCCAGCAGGCAATTCCCGCAGACGGTGCACAGACAGTTGCTCGGCGTAATCCTGAAGCTGCGACACCGCTACCTCGAAGGATAGCGGCAGCATCGACACCAGTTCTTCCAGTCGTTGCAGACCACAGCGATTCGCACTGAGCTGGGCGATGAAGTCGCCATGTTCAGAAGGGCCGAACCAGTCGTCCAGCAACTGCCGCTGCAATACGCCACCGCGCTGCAGCCGCGTGGGGGGAATCACCACGCCCTCTTCTTCCAGCGTCTGCGACAGCGGCATGGAGCCCGGCGTAGAGCCGCCAATATCCGCGTGATGTGCGCGATTGGCGATAAACGCCAGCAACTCGCCGTCGCGGAAATACGGCGCCACCACGGTCACATCCGGCAAGTGCGTGCCACCCAGGAAGGGATCGTTCAACACCAACATATCGCCCGGCGCCCAGTCACAGGCACCAACAATATCCGCCATGGCATAGGCCATGCTGCCCAGATGCACCGGAATATGGGCAGCCTGCGCGCACAGCTCGCCTCGCGCATCAAAGATAGCGCAGGAAAAATCCAGACGATCCTTGATATTCGGCGAAAATGCCGCCCGCTGAAGTACTGCCCCCATCTCTTCGCACACCGCCTCGAGTCGGCTGACAAACAGGCCCAACTGCACCGGATTCAGGGTTTCAGACATCACACGCTCACGTCATTACTGCGAAAGCGCCATTATCCCCAAACGGGGGCGCCGGTGAAACGCCGCGCAAAAAAATGGCCTCGCAGGGCCATCGTGAAGTTGTAACGGTTCGCATTAAAACCGGTAGCGCGCACTCAAGCCCACCGTACGGGGCTGATTGACGTGCTGCCCCACTCGCGCGTTCCCGCCACGCTCCAGATCCAGCGACAATTCGGCGCGCTCATTGGTGGCATTGCGCACGAAGAGCGCCACATCCCACTCATCGCGACTGGCTCCCAAGCGCAGGTTGACGATCTGGTAGCCGCCCTGCTCCCGGTCATACGTGTAGGTCGGCTGTGTCAGCGGTCCGCCCATACTCGGATACAGCGTAGCCACACCCTGCCCGCCATTTTCCTGATCCGCAATCTGGGTGTAGCGCGCCCCCACATTCTGGTAGGAGGCCGTCAGATAACCCTCCCACACGTCGAAAACCGGGAAGTAATAGGTCGCTGTAGCCGCCAGCTCAAACTTGGGTGCAGTCGGCAGTTCATTGCCCTCGCGCAAACCACCCACAATGGAAGTCACCCCACCGGCATCGGTAGAGGTCACATCTGAGTCGATTTCCGCACGCACGTAACTGGCCGATACGCCAAACTCGAAATTGCTCAGCGGCCGCACAGTCAACTCGACTTCCAGCCCCTGGCTGTGCGCCTCGGGCACGTTGTACACGATACGCGACGAGCAGGTCCCCGCATTCACCGTGGCTTGAAGGTCTTCAATGTCACTGTAGAACAGCGACGCGTTCAGAACCCCGGCGCCGCCGAACAGCGTCATTTTGCTGCCGATTTCATAATTGGTCAGCGTCTCGTCGTCAAAGGCATCGCGGCCACCAAAGGTGGCGGCATCCGCCGGGGTACACAGCGGCACATTCAGCGGGTCATTAATCCCGCCGAGACGGAAGCCCTGCGATACCTGCGCATTCAGCATAATATCGTCGTTGATATCGTGGCGGAGCATGATTCGGGGCGACACGCCGTCTGAGGAAACCTCGCCGGGCTGGTCGATCACCGTCGTGTTGTAAATGCCGTCAAAAGTCAGTTTGCGAGTTTCCTCATAATCGAAGAAGCGCGCTCCCAACACCACCATGGTTCGCTCGCTGAGATCGTAAGACAGCTCGCCAAATACCGCGTACTGCTCCAGCTCGTAGGGCACTTCCGAGAAATACAGTTCGTCTTCGCCAGCCCGCACCCCGGCAGACGGATTGCCAGTCAGCGCGGTGTAGCCCGCCACGTCCAGCACCTGGCTGTATTCCCGCTCGACCTCGCTGTAGAACACGCCCGCCACCCACTGCAACGGGCCATTCACACCGCTCAAGCGCAACTCCTGTGTGATGACCGTCGCGTCGGTACGGTCATAAAGCGGCGCATCCAGCGTGTAAACCGCTTCAGGCTCGCCCGACGAGCCGCCGAGGATGCTGCCATTCAGCGCCGAGGCATCGCGCACGACCAGCACTTCACGATCGGTATAGGACGTCACCGAGGTCAACGTCATAGCGTCGTTAATATCAATATTCGCGGTCAAATCCACCAGCAGGAAGTCATCCTCAAAGCTTTCCTCCAACTGGGTATATTGCTCGTAATCCCCAAAACTCACATTGGGGCGTGTGGTGGTATAGGGGTTGGCCAGTGCATTGTAATCGTCTTCGCGATTGAAGCCATCCATGTCGATGGACTGAAAAATCACCCGCGGCACAATGCTGACACGATCATTCGGCTGAAACGCCAAGGCAATACGTCCCCCGCTTCGGGTGCCTTCATTCACATCGTCCTTCACACTGCCATCGGGCTGGATCGCATCGATATATCCCGGATATTGCTGCGCATAAGCGACCATCCGCACGGCTGCCGTCTGGCTCAAGGGAATATTCAGATGGCCTTTTACACTGCCGCCCTCACTGCCCTCATCAACGGTTTCGGCGGCCAGCTGCACGGAGCCACTGGTCTCGACAAAATCCGGCTGATTGGTGATGTAACGCACCGTCCCCGACAGCGAGCCCGACCCAAACAGCGTGCCCTGCGGGCCACGCAACACCTCGACGCGGTTGATGTCGTAGAAATCCAGGTCGGGGGTGAACAGCGACATCGAAATCACTGACTCATCCACATACACCCCCACCTGCTCCTTCACCCCCGGCTGATCGCGCACAATCTGCCCGGCCGAAATGCCGCGAATCGATACCTGACTTTGACCGGGCCCCAGGTTCTGGATGGAAATCCCCGCCACATTGGTCGCCATGGACTCCAGATCGGTCGCGCCGCTCTGGGTCAATTTGCCCTCTGTCATGGCCGCGATGGAAAACGGCACATCCTGAAGGGTTTCCGACTGCTTACGCGCCGTGACAACAACTTCCTCAACCACATTGGTCTGCGACAAGGCCCAGGGGGCACTGCCAAGTATCGCCAGACTCAGTGCTGACCGGGTAAAGACCGAAGGTATATTCATGAGCTCCCCGCTACATTTAGAAATTATTATTTACTCGAAAAACATTGGCTTAGAGCATTCAAGCTCATCTACTTATAGCAAAGACTCCAGAATTTTCCTGCCGCACCGGCAAGCGGCCCCAATTCCCGCCCCAAAGCGCCTCTGCAGACAGCTCCCAGCCGCTGCGAAACACCACCGCAAGCAGCCACCAAAACCGCGCCAGCCGTGGAGTGCACCACGGCAAAGCACAACCACCATCAATTGTCGGCAACGCTGGAATTTACAAACGCTTCCTTATATGATTGATCCCTTATTTCGAGGGCAGCACTTGCTGCCTTTTTGCGTTTTAGCTTCCCGCATACAACGAGCGTGAACAGGAGAGCTGCTGTAATGACATTGCCTGCGCTGATGAACACCTATGGACGACTGCCCGTGAGCTTTGTGCGCGGCGAAGGTGTTCGACTGTTTGACGAGCAGGGCAAGGCCTACATTGACGGCATCAGCGGCATCGGCGTTAACGCCCTCGGCCACGCCCATCCGGCGGTGACCGAAGCAATCTGCAAACAGGCCGGCGAGCTGCTGCACACCTCCAATCTGTACAACGTGGTTCGCCAGCAAGAGCTGGCTGAAGCGCTGCGCGACGCCAGCGGCATGGACAATGTGTTTTTCGCCAACTCCGGCGCCGAAGGTAACGAAGCCGCGATCAAGCTGGCGCGGATGCACGGCCACAAGCGCGGCATTGAAGTGCCCCATGTCGTCGTGATGGAGCAGGCCTTCCACGGCCGGACCCTCGCCACGCTGACCGCGTCGGGCAATCGCAAAATTCAGGCGGGCTTCGAGCCGCTGGTGCGCGGCTTTACCCGTGCGCCCTACGGCGACCTGGAAGCCCTGGAAAACATCGCCAGAAACAACAGCAGTGTTGCGGCCGTTCTGCTCGAACCCCTTCAGGGCGAAGGCGGACTGAACCCGCTGCCCGCAGGCTTCCTCGGCAAGCTGCGTGAACTCTGCGACCGCTATGACTGGCTGTTGATGCTCGACGAAGTGCAGACGGGCAACGGCAGAACCGGCAAATACTTCTGCTTCCAGCATGAAGACGTGATCCCCGATGTGCTGGTCACCGCCAAAGGCCTGGGCAACGGTCTGCCGATTGGCGCCTGTCTGGCCCACGGCAAAGCCGCGTCACTGTTCCAGCCCGGTGCCCACGGCTCCACTTTCGGCGGCAACCCGCTGGCCTGCGCAGCCGGTCTGGTGGTGGTAAACACGCTGAACACACCGGAGATGCTGGCCCAGATCGCGGAAACCGGCGACTACCTGCAAAACGGTCTGCGCGAGCGCCTCGCTGGCGCCGAGCACGTTAAAGAAGTGCGCGGTCGCGGACTGATGATTGGTGTAGAGCTGGATCGCCCCTGCGGCAGTCTGGTAGCACAGGCACTGGAAAAAGGCCTGTTGATGAACGTGACGTCGGAGCGGGTCGTGCGCCTGCTGCCGCCGCTTATTATTAGCCGGCAGGATGTCGATGCGCTGCTCGATATCCTTTGCCCACTGATTCTTCAGTGGCCCGCCCACTCCGGCGCCGCCTGACGGCGCCGTTATATGCAGCAAAGGTAGAGCCGCCAAATGGCATTGAGACATTTCCTGACCCTTAACGACCTCAGCCCCGCCGAACTGGAACAACTGATCCAGCGCGCCATCGAACTGAAAGCCGACCACCGGGCCCGGCGCCCGAGCATCCAATTCCCGAACTACGTGCTGGGCATGGTGTTTGAAAAAGCCTCCACCCGTACCCGTATTTCCTTTGAAGCCGGCATGGCGCAACTGGGTGGCCACGCCATCTTCCTGTCGCCGCGCGATACCCAACTCGGCCGCGGCGAACCGACCGAGGACAGCGCGCGCGTTATCTCCTCAATGTGCGACATCGTGATGATTCGTACCTTCGAGCACAGCATCATTGAGAAATTTGCCGAGTACTCCAGCGTACCGGTCATCAACGCCCTGACCGATGACTACCACCCCTGCCAGTTGCTCGCCGATATTCAGACCTTTGTCGAGCACCGCGGCAGCATTCGCGGCAAACAGGTGGCCTGGGTAGGAGACGGCAATAATATGTGTCAGTCCTACATCAACGCCGCCATGCAGTTCGATTTCAAACTGAAGATTGCCTGCCCGGAAGACTTCGAACCCCGCGCCGAGCTGGTTGCCGCTGCCGGTGACCGCGTGGAAATCGTGCGCGATCCGGTTGAAGCCGCCACCGGCTCCGACCTGCTGGTTACCGATGTCTGGGCCTCTATGGGTCAGGAAGAAGAAAAGGCCGAGCGCCGCCGCAAACTGGCGGGCTACCAGATCAACAGCGCGCTGATGGCGCACGCCAATCCCGACGCACTGTACATGCACTGCCTGCCCGCCCACCGCGGCGAGGAAATCAGTGCCGAGCTGATGGACAGCCCGAAAACGGTGATCTGGGACGAAGCAGAGAACCGCCTGCATGCGCAGAAAGCGCTGATGGAATTCCTGCTCAACGAAGCGCAGGCCTGACACCCGGCCGCTGAACGCGATCCGGCGACGCCGGGTCGCCACACCGACACGAGATGTAACCGTGCTGCAAGTTCAGGATATTCAGTGTCGCTACGATGACACCAACGTCGTCAGCGATGTTCGCTTTCACGTCAATCAGGGCGACATCTGCAGCCTGCTCGGCCCCAGTGGCTGTGGCAAAACCACTATCCTGCGCGCCATTGCCGGCTTCCAGCCCCTGCATCGCGGTAAAATCCTGCTGAACGACCGCTGCCTGAGCGAACCCGGCCTGCAACTCACCCCCGAGCAACGCAACATCGGCATGGTGTTTCAGGACTACGCCCTGTTCCCACATCTGAATGTGTTCGACAACATCCGCTTTGGCCTGAGCAAGCTGTCGGCGGCCAAACAGCGCGAGCAGGTGCGGCGCATGTTGTCGCTGGTGCGGCTCGACGGGATTGAAGAACGCTTCCCTCACGAACTCTCCGGTGGTCAGCAACAGCGTATCGCCCTGGCCCGCGCCCTGGCACCCAGCCCGCAGTTGCTGTTAATGGATGAACCCTTTTCCAACCTCGACGCCGAGCTGCGCAAGCAACTCAGCGTGGAAGTGCGGGACATCCTCAAGGAGCTGGGCATCAGCGCCATTCTTGTCACCCACGACCAGCACGAAGCCTTTGCCTTCAGCGACCATGTCGGCCTGCTCTACCACGGCAAGCTGCAACAGTGGGACACCCCGTTCAACCTCTACCACGAACCCGCCAACCGCATCGTGGCCGACTTTATCGGCGAAGGCTGCTTTCTGCCCGGCATGATTGGCGACGAGTCCAACACGGTGAATACCGAGCTCGGCCCACTGATGGGTAACCGCGCCTATCCCTGGCCCAGCGGCACCCCGGTAGATGTGCTGTTGCGCCCCGACGATGTGGTACTGGCCGACATCGGCGGCCTGAGTGCGATCATCGAAAAGAAAGTGTTCTCCGGCAGCGCCACGATGTACACCCTTCGCCTGCCCACCGGCAGTCGCGTTGAAGCCCTGCTGCCCAGCCATCGCGACTACGAACTGGGCGAGAGTGTGCAGATCACCACCGAGCTGGAACACCTGATCGCCTTCGCTCAGGACAACATCGCCCCCACCGCAAAACCGGTGCACCGTAACAGCGCTATATAAATTTTTTTTCTTAGAAAAAATCCGTCTGGATGCACCACGGCGGGCACCAAAATCGGGCCGCCCAGCGCAAAAGCCCGTCCCATGCGGCTTACATCAAGCACCATTTTTTGCCCCCTGCTTACCCACATTTTATCCACAAGCTCCCCACAAGATACGGTGCTTGCACATCCCCAAAAACCGCATTATCTTGTAGCCCAATCCAGAAAAAACCCCATATATGGGAAACAGCGCAGAAACGGCACTACCACCCTCTGCGCCCTGAGATCAAGCTGTAAATAAAAACTTGTCCGATTTTCGACGGACACAAAGCCGTACAGCATCACGCAGACATCCGTTTTTCTGCGGCACCACCAACAAACCGTTTCGCCACAGCACAGCAGGGGCCACCACTATGCAAACCAGCCAAGAAAACCATGCCAGCAGCAACCCGCCGCCCGCATCGCCGCAACAGGATGAACTCAGCGCGACGGCGCCGGGTCAGCTTCGCGTTATCAAACGCAACGGCTCGGTCGTCAGCTACACCGACGACAAGATCAGCGTGGCCATCACCAAGGCATTTCTGGCTGTAGAAGGTGGCAACGCCGCCGCCTCCACCCGCATTCACGAAACCGTGGCCAAACTGACCGATCAGGTGACGGCCACGTTCAAGCGCCGTATGCCTACCGGCGGCACTATTCATATTGAAGAGATTCAGGATCAGGTCGAGCTGGCCCTGATGCGCAGCGGCGAGCATAAAATCGCCCGCGCCTACGTGATCTACCGCGCGGCCCGCGCCGAAGAACGCGCCCAGCTCAGCCCCGAAGTGGCCGAGAAAACCCACCCCAGCATCAAGGTAAAACGCGCTGATGGCAGCGAAGTGCCACTGGATCTGGGCCGTCTGGAGTTTATCGTCAACGAAGCCTGCGAAGGTCTGGCCGATGTGTCAGCACAGGCCGTATTGGACGAAGCGCTGAAAAGCCTGTTCGACGGCGTCTCTGAGAACGAGGTCAACACCTCGCTGGTGATCGCCGCCCGCGCCATGGTGGAAAAAGAGCACAACTACAGCCTGGTCACCGCCCGCCTGCTGCTGGACAAACTGCGCGCCGAAGCCCTGAGCTTCCTAGGTGTGGCCGACAGCGCCACCCAGCACGACATGAGCGTGTACTACCCCAAAGCGCTGCCAGCCTACATCGCCAAAGGTGTTGAACTGGAACTGCTGTCTCCCGAACTGAGCAGCTACGACCTCGACTCACTGGGCGCCGCCCTCAAGCCCGAGCGCGACCACCAGTTCCACTACCTCGGCCTGCAGACGCTGTACGACCGCTACTTCATTCACAGCAATGACGTGCGCATCGAACTGCCGCAAATCTTCTTCATGCGTGTCGCCATGGGTCTGGCCATGCGCGAAGACAACAAGACCGAGCGCGCCATCGAGTTCTACAACCTGCTCAGCTCCTTCGACTACATGAGCTCCACGCCGACCCTGTTCAACGCCGGCACCCTGCGTCCCCAACTGTCGAGCTGCTACCTGACGACCGTGCCCGACGACCTGCACGGCATTTACGGCGCGATTCAAGACAACGCCATGCTGTCGAAATTCGCTGGCGGTCTGGGCAACGACTGGACCCCCGTGCGCGGACTGGGCGCCTACATTAAAGGCACCAACGGCAAATCACAGGGCGTGGTGCCCTTCCTGAAAGTGGTCAACGACACCGCCGTGGCCGTTAACCAGGGCGGCAAGCGCAAAGGCGCGGTCTGTGCCTATCTCGAAACCTGGCACATGGACATCGAGGAATTCCTCGAGCTGCGCAAGAACACCGGTGACGATCGCCGCCGTACCCACGACATGAACACCGCGAACTGGATTCCCGACCTGTTCATGAAGCGTGTGTTTGAAGACGGCGAGTGGACGCTGTTCTCGCCCAACAATGTACCCGATCTGCACGACCTCTACGGCAAGGCTTTTGAAGAGCGCTACAACCAGTACGAAGAGATGACCCGCAACGGCGAACTCAAGCTGTACAAGCGCGTGAAAGCGGCCGACCTGTGGCGCAAAATCCTGTCGATGCTGTTCGAAACCGGCCACCCGTGGATCACCTTCAAAGATCCCTGCAACCTGCGTAGCCCGCAGCAGCACACCGGTGTCGTGCACTCGTCCAACCTGTGTACCGAGATCACGCTCAACACCAGCAAAGACGAAATTGCCGTGTGTAACCTCGGCTCGGTCAACCTCGCCCAGCACATTGTGGACGGCGAGCTGAACCTGCCCAAGCTGGAGAAAACCATCAAGACGGCCGTACGCATGCTCGATAACGTTATCGACATCAACTACTACAGCGTGCAGCAGGCCGAGAACTCCAACTTCAAGCACCGCCCGGTAGGTCTGGGCCTGATGGGCTTCCAGGACGCACTGTACAAGCAGCACATCGCCTACTCGTCTGATGACGCGGTAGCATTTGCCGACCGTTCAATGGAAGCGATCAGCTACTACGCCATCAAAGCCTCCAGCGACCTCGCCGTCGAGCGCGGCAGCTACCAGAGCTACGAAGGTTCACTGTGGAGCCGTGGCATTCTGCCCATCGACTCGGTGAAAATTCTGATCGAAGAGCGCGGCGCCGACTACATTGAAGTCGACCAGAGCCAGACCCTCGACTGGGACAGCCTGCGCGCCACCGTGCAAAGCCAGGGTATGCGCAACTCCAATGTTATGGCGATTGCGCCCACGGCCACTATCGCCAACATCACCGGCGTCTCGCAGTCTATCGAGCCCACGTACCAGAACCTGTACGTGAAATCGAACCTGTCCGGCGAATTCACCGTGGTGAACCCCTATCTGGTCAAAGACCTGAAAGCCCGCGGCCTGTGGGACGCAGTAATGGTCAACGACCTGAAATACTACGAGGGCTCGGTACAGAAAATCGACCGCATCCCCGACGACCTGAAAGCCATGTACGCCACCGCCTTTGAAGTGGAGCCACGCTGGCTGGTCGACTCTGCCAGCCGTCGCCAGAAATGGCTGGATCAGGCGCAGTCGCTCAACCTGTACATCGCCGGCGCCTCCGGTAAAAAGCTGGACATCACCTACCGCATGGCATGGTTCCGTGGCCTGAAAACCACCTACTACCTCCGTGCGCTGGCCGCCAGCTCCACCGAGAAATCCACGGTGAGCCAAGGCTCCATGAACAAGGTCTCGGCCAACGCGGGCAACAGCGAGCCACAGGCCGCACCCGTACCGCAAGCCTGCTCACTGGATGATCCAGATTGCGAGGCCTGCCAGTAAAACACTCGGGGCGCCGCCGTGCGCCCCACGCTTCTGCACACATTTTTATAACGCCCTGATCGGGTGAAAGACATTATCGAGGTGACGAACCAATGCTCAGCTGGGACGATTTCGACAAAGACGACAACGAAGCCAACGCCAAGCCGCAGCCCAAAGCCGCGCCACAGCCTCAACAGGCACCTGCGGCAGAAAGCCGAGGCCCGGCCGTAGCCAGCCAGACACCACCGCCCGCACAAGCGGAAGAACCCGCCAGCGCGCAGAGCGTGATGGACAAAGCCAGCGCCTCACTCGATAACCTCGACGTGGCCGCCGGTCTGGAAGAGCTGGAAATGGGCGCCGCCCGCCTGCGCGTAGAAGACAAGCGCATCATCAACTGCCACCTCGACCTCAACCAGCTCGTGCCCTTCAAATACGACTGGGCCTGGCAGAAATACCTCGACGGCTGTGCCAACCACTGGATGCCGCAAGAGGTCAACATGACCGCCGACATCTCCCTGTGGAAAAACCCCGAGGGCCTGACCGACGACGAACGCCGTATCGTCATGCGCTCACTGGGCTACTTCTCCACCGCCGACTCGCTGGTTGCCAACAACCTCGTCCTGGCCGTGTACCGCCACATCACCAACCCAGAGTGCCGCCAGTACCTGCTGCGTCAGGCCTTTGAAGAAGCCATCCACACCCACGCCTACCAGTACTGTGTCGAGTCACTGGGCATGGACGAAGGCGAAGTCTTCAACATGTACCGCGAGCTGCCCTCCATCGCCAAAAAGGCGGCGTGGAGCCTGACCCACACTCAGGCACTGGGCGACCCCAACTTCAAAACCGGCACCCCGGAAGATGACCAGGAGCTGCTGCGCAACCTCATCGGTTTCTACGCCGTTACCGAAGGCATCTTCTTCTACTGTGGCTTCACCCAAATCCTGTCCATGGGTCGCCGCAACAAAATGACCGGCGTCGCCGAGCAGTTCCAGTACATCCTGCGCGACGAATCCATGCACCTGAACTTCGGCATCGACATGATCAACCAGATCAAGCTCGAAAACCCGCATCTGTGGAGCGCCCAGTTCCAGGAAGAAGTCACCCAGATGATCGTCGAAGGCATGCAACTGGAAATCGAATACGCCAAAGACTCCATGCCTCGCGGCGTACTCGGCATGAACTCGGCCATGATGGAGGAATACCTCAAATTCATCGCCAACCGCCGCCTCTCACAACTCGGCCTCAAAGAGCAGTTCCCCAACGCCCAAAACCCCTTCCCGTGGATGAGCGAAATCATGGACCTGCGCAAAGAGAAAAACTTCTTTGAAACCCGAGTGATTGAATACCAGACTGGCGGTGCGCTGACTTGGTAATAGCTCCCAAGGCCCTCTTTTAAGAGGGCCTTTTTGTTTGTATCAGTCAAGATACTCATTCACACCCTTTTAGAACGCGCCAAGCCATACGGCATCACATCTACTTCATCATCACCGAGCTTTCCCAGCGCCTATCACATCATGGTAAGTTGCCCTCAGACTGGCGACTGCCAACACTCAGCAGGGAGGCGCAACCATGACTGCCACTCGATTTACCATCACCACCTTTGACTGGGTCCCGGAGTTTCCGCGCGGCTTTGTCCGCGACTTGCGTGCGCGTTGGGCATTGGAGGAAGCTGGACTCGACTACATGGTGGAATCGGTGCCGTTTCACAACCGCCAGCCCGCGCACTTCAGTCAGCAGGCCTTTGGTCAGGTCCCGTGGCTGCGCGATGGTGATATCACGCTGTTCGAAAGCGGGGCCATGCTGCTGCATATCGGCGAGCAAAGCGACGCGCTGCTCCCCACTGCCCCGGCAGAACGGGCAGAGGTCATACAGTGGCTATTCGCCGCGCTGAACTCGGTGGAAATGGCCAGCCTGCCCTGGTTTATTTTGCGGTTTACCGACGGCGATGAATCGGCTCCCGAGCGCGCCCGCATTCTAGACTTTCTCAAGGCTCGCCTTCGTCACATGGGAGCCGTGTTGGCAGACCGGGAGTGGCTGGCCGACAGCTTCTCGATTGCCGATATTGCGATGGCCGATGTGTTGCGTCTGGTGGACCGCCTGGATGGGCTGGACGACTCGCCACATTGTCGCCAGTATGTTGCAAAGGCTTGCTCGCGACCGGCGTTTCAAAAAGCCCATGCGGATCAGCTCGCCCATTTCGCCCAGAACGACTGACGGACAGGAGTCCCTGTTATGAGTTCGAACAGCATCACCGTTCAATGTCGCTGCGGACACACGACTCTGGCGCTTGAGGGTAAGCACATTATGAGCGTGGAATGCCTGTGCCGGGATTGTCAGCAGGCGGGAGCGCTGCTTCAAACACTGGACAGCGCCCCACCGCTATTGGACGACAACGGGGCCACGCGATTTGTGGTGTATAGAAAGGACCGTGTTCGCTGTCAGTCCGGGCAAGACGCACTGAAGGAGCACCGCCTGTCTCTGGCAGCGAAGACGCGCCGCGTGGTTGCCTGCTGCTGCAATACGCCGATGTTCCTCGAATTTATGAACGGTCATTGGCTGAGCCTGCATGGCGGCCTTTGGCCTGCACAGACGCTGCCCGCACTGGAGATTCGTACCATGACCCGCGATAAGCCAGCGGGTGTATCGCTGCCTGATGATGTGCCGAACCCTGCCACACACACGCCGCGATTTTTCTTCAAGCTCATTGCAGCCTGGGCAGCGATGGGGTTTCGCTCTCCAGCCGTCGATTATATTAGCGGCGATATCACCCTTCCCGAGTAGCCAAAATCCGATGACCGAAATCACCTATCCTCGCCTTGACGCGATCGATGCAGAGGAGTTGCTGCCCTTACTCAACAGCCACCGCGTTCGACAACACCTTATTGCGCACCCCTTGTTTACTCTGTCGTCCTTACAGCAGTGGCTGGTCGAGAAGCAGCGCGTTGACGCGACACCGGGCTGCCGCGTCAGGGCCATTGCGCTGAACGATGCGCTGATAGGCTGGTGCGGTATTCAGCGGGAAAACGACGAGTATGAGCTGGCCGTGGTGATTGGCGAACAAGCCTGGGGAGTCGGCAAAGCCGTTTTTCTCGAGCTGATGGACTGGGCGAAGACAATGGGCCACCGCGAAGTGGCGATCAACTTCTTTCACACCCGGCGGCCATACCGTTTCCTGACAAAGCGGGCGATCTCGGTCAGGCAGGTTGAGCTGCTGGGCGCGTCATTCACGCGCTACCAGCTCGCCGTGGATTAACGGTTCCGATCAAGCAAAAATTGATTTGGCATGTTCTGCGGGAAACCGCGCCAAGGAGCCAGAACTTTATTTGTCAGGCGGTATCCTATAGGCTCATCAGCAGCTCATTTCACAACAGCTTCATTTGGACATGAAACGCCGCGTACGTATCATCTACATACTCATCGCCCTGCTGGCATCGCAGTCTGTCTGGTCGATGCTGGATGAGCACGGCATTAGCAACGCCGCTCCGGCCACCGGAGAGCTGCGCCACGATGGGCATGCCGCTGATGATCAAGGTGAACGCCAGCATGCCGATGATGCGGAAAGTTGCATTCATTGTTGCCACTGCCATTTCCACCAAATCTCGTATGTTCCCCCTTCAGAATCCTCACTTGAGCTAGCGGTCAGAGAGGCCAATTCATCAGGCTATAGCGCGCTGCTGACCGAAGCGTATCCAAACACTCCCTTCAGGCCTCCCATCTTGTAAATCCTGTCTCAACCGACACATTTCGCGTTAAAACAACAGGATTACACATGAGTACTCTTCGTATCTGGTGCGAGCGATGGCTTGCGCTGGCCTTGTGTTTGCTGGCGTCTCCAGCCCATGCACAACTGACACTGCCAGAAGCGGTCGCTCGCGCACTCGACAACAACCCTTTTCTGCAAGTTTTCCCGCTTCGCGAACAAGCGGCAGCGGCAAGGACGGACACCGCCAAGCAAGCCCCTGGCTATGCCATCGGTATTGAAGCGGAAAACCTCGCCGGCAATGGCACATTGGCCGGCACTGGCAATGCGGAGTATGCACTGTCGATTAGCTCGGTGATTGAGCTTGGCGATAAACGCAAGGCCCGAACCGCCCTGGCCAACACCCGCTATGCCAGGACGGCTCTGGAGCACAAAGCGGCCGCGCTGGATTTGGTCGCCACCGTCACGCAAGGCTTTGTTAGCGCACTCAGTTTGAAGCATCAGATTTTCGTCGAAGAACGTGCTCTGGCGTTAACTGACGAGACTCTTGATGTTATCTCACGGCTCGCCCGTAAAGGCGCTGTGCCCGAGGCAGACAGACTCCGAGCGAAGGCGCAACAGTCGCAGGCCGAACTTAATCTCGCCGCGCTCAAAGCGGAATACGACGCTGAAAGACAGTCTCTGGCAAGCCTCTGGGGCGAGCCACAGGCCGGGTTCAACGACGTGGAGGGCAATCTCTTTTCCTTCGCCAATGCCACCGACTTCCCCAGCCTGCGGCGTCGCGTAGAGCGTTCACCCGAGCTGGCGATTCTCGCCTCAGAGCGGCGGATGGCGGAAGCGGAACTGGCGCTCGCACGCAGCCAGTCCAGTGCCAATATCAATTGGAGACTGGGTGTGCGTCATGAGCAGTTTAGTGGCGACTCTGCGTTGACGGCGAGCCTGGAAATCCCGCTATTTTCAGCCGCCCGAAATCGCGGAGAGGAAAAGGCAGCCCACGCCGAGTTCAATAGTCAATCTTATCGTCGCGAAGATCGGGAACTGAAGCTGGGCGCGCGGCTATATCGCGCCTGGCAGGCGTTTCAGCAAAACCAGTTGGCGGCAAAGACGCTGCAGACAAGGATTATCCCCACGCTGGAATCGGCCCAATCACAAACCCGCCGCGCCTACGAGCAGGGCCGTTATCGCTATACCGACTGGCTGGCCGTCCAGAATGAACTGCTGGATGCCCGGCGACGACTGATCCACGCCGCCACCGCGGCGCTCCACAATCAAACACTTATCGAACAGTTGACGGCCACTCCCCTCGCCGAGGAGGCAAGCCATGACGATTAAAACTGGAAACCGTCCTATGCAAATGCATCTCACCGCCCTGTGTCTGCTTCTTGCCATCGCTCAGCCCGGCATCGCCAGTGACAGCCACAACGACAACCAGCAAACGCACTACCCGGCGCAGGAAAGCAGCGATCTGGCGCAGCAGGATCATGCCAGTGAAGGCGAAGCAACCACCATTTCAGCGGCCATGGCGGCACGCAACGGGATAAGCTCAAAGATCGCTGGCCCCGGCAAGATAGAGCGCCACCTTCAGGTTTATGGTCGCCTGGAATTGCCCCCGGATCAGCGGGTAGCGCTTCGAGCACGCTTCGCCGGACTGGTGACATCGGTCAGAGCCCGTGTTGGCCAGAGCGTAGACAAGGGCGAAGTGTTAGCCGTGGTCGAGTCCAACGACAGCTTAAAAGACTACGCGGTAGTCGCTCCCATCAGCGGCATCATTCAATCCCGGCAAACCAGTGTTGGCGAAATCAGCGGTAATACCCCGCTGTTTACCGTGGTCGATACCCGACGGTTGTGGGCAACCCTGCAAGTGTTCTCCTCCCAGCGCTTTGAGGTCAAGCCGGGACTTCCGGTGCACGTGATTCACAACAACCACCGTCACGACAGTCACATCGAATCGATAGCACCCGCTGATCAGAGCGAACCTTACGTGATCGCGCGCGTGATGCTGGACAATGCCAATGGCGATATGGCACCCGGCGATCTGGTTTCCGCCGAAATCGATGCAGAGATTGTGAGCTCACCTTTAGTCATAAAAACACGCGCCATCCAACAACTGGACGGCAGGCCTGTCGTGTTTATTCAGGAGGGCGAACGCTACTACGCACGAGCGCTTGAGCCGGGTCGTACCGACGGGGTGCACACTGAAGTGCTGTCAGGGCTGGACGCGGGTGATCGCTATGTTGTCGACAACAGCTACTTGATCAAGGCAGACATTGAAAAGTCCGCTGCATCTCACGAGCACTGAGGAGAGAGTCATGATTGATGCCATTGTACGTCTCTCCATTGAGCGACGTTTTTTTGTACTCAGCCTCATAGCCGTATTGATCGGCATGGGTATCTGGAGTTATCAGCGACTCCCGATCGACGCGGTGCCCGACATTACAAATGTGCAGGTGCAAATCAATACCCATGCGCCGGGGTACTCACCGCTGGAAGCCGAGCAGCGCATCACCTTCCCTGTTGAAACGGCGCTCTATGGCCTGCCGCAGCTTGAGTACACACGCTCCTTGTCACGCTATGGCCTGTCGCAGGTGACCGTGGTGTTTGAAGAAGGCACCGATATTTACCACGCTCGCAATCTGATTGACGAGCGCTTGGCTTCCATAAAAAATGCGCTGCCGTCAGGGCTCGAACCGCAAATGGGGCCGATTGCCACGGGTCTGGGCGAAATCTTCAGCTATACCGTTGAAGCGGAGCCAGGATCGACACAGGCGAGCGGCAAGCCTTGGGATGCGACCTCGCTCAGGGAAATTCAGGACTGGCTGATCAAACCGCAATTGGCGCAGGTGCGCGGCGTGGTAGAAATCAACACCATTGGCGGCTTTGACAAGCAGTACCACATCACCCCCAAGCCAATGCAATTGCTGGAGCACGGCATTAGCTTGCAAGACATTGCCCGCGCAGTGCGGGCCAATAATAGCAATCGCGGGGCGGGTTACATTGAGCGCTACGGTGAGCAGATTTTAGTGCGCTCTCCGGGACAGCTCAAAACCATTGCAGACATTGAGAGCATTGTTGTTGCTCGACATCGCGCGGCGCCGGTGATGCTTAAAGATGTTGCAGAGGTCGCCATTGGCAAAGAGCTGCGCACCGGGGCGGCGACGCGCGACGGTCGGGAAACCGTATTGGCTACAGCCATGATGCTCACTGGCGCGAACGCCCGCCAAGTGGCAGCGGATCTCGCGGCCAGACTGGAGGCCATTAAAGCCTCCTTACCCGACGGCATTACGCTTGAAACGGTTTACGACCGGACCTCACTCGTCGATAAAACGATCGTCACGGTGCAGAAAAATCTGCTTGAAGGCGCCTTACTCGTCATTGTCGTTTTGCTGCTTCTGCTGGGAAATATTCGTGCGGCACTGATCACTGCGGCCGTAATTCCGCTGTCGATGATGGCGACCATTACCGGCATGGTAGGTACCGGTGTTTCCGCCAACTTGATGAGCCTCGGCGCGCTGGATTTCGGGCTCATTGTCGATGGTGCGGTGATTATTGTAGAAAACTGTATCCGGCGCCTGAGTCACGCCGGGCAACCGCTGCCATTGCGCGAGCGACTGGACGTGGTGTATGCGGCAACCCGGGAAGTGATACGCCCAAGCCTGTTCGGCGTGGCCATTATTACCGTCGTCTACATACCCATTTTTTCGCTCAGTGGTGTGGAAGGAAAAATGTTCCACCCTATGGCAGCGACCGTCATGATGGCCTTGCTGGCCGCGATGGCCATGTCGCTGACGCTGGTACCCGCCGCTGTAGCCGTCTTTATGAACGGCCCGGTTAAGGAACAGGAAAGTCGCATTATTCGCTCAGGCAAAGCCCTGTACCGCCCGTTACTGGAAAAGGCACTTGCCTTGCCCGGCGCGGTACTGGCAAGCGCTGGCGTTTTGCTCGCTTCATGCTTGTGGCTGGCAAGCACCCTTGGCGCGGAGTTCATCCCACAGCTTGATGAGGGAGATATCGCGCTGCATGCCCTGAGGATACCGGGTACAGGTCTCGAGCAATCGATAGCACTGCAGGAAATTCTGGAAGAAAAAATAAAAGCGTTTCCAGAGGTGGAGACCGTGTTTGCCAAGATCGGTACGCCGGAAGTCGCGACGGACCCGATGCCACCCAATGTGGCAGACAATTTTGTCATGCTAAAACCCCGCGACCAGTGGCCGGATCCCAGCCGCTCCAAGACGGAGCTGGTAAGCGCTATGGAGGAAGCCCTTGAGACATTGCCCGGCAACAACTACGAATTTACCCAACCTATTCAGATGCGGTTTAACGAATTGATTTCCGGGGTGCGAGCCGATCTGGGCATCAAGGTATTTGGCGACGATCTTGAACAACTTGAAAAAATCGCCCAGCAGATACTCACCGTCGTACAACAGCTCGACGGCGCAGCGGATGCACGGGTGGAGCAAGTCAGCGGCTTGCCCATGTTATCGGTGATCCCCAAACGCCTTGCCCTGGCGCAGTACGGTTTGACCGTAGACGATATGCAGACACTGATTGCGACGGGTATTGGCGGCAAAGAGCTGGGGCTCATCTACGAAGGTGATCGTCGCTTCACGCTCGCCTTGCGGCTGCCGGAAGATATACGACGCGATATCGACAGTCTCGGCTTTCTGCCAGTACCGCTGCCAAATGGTAATTATGTCCCACTGGCTGAAGTCGCAGACCTCAAGCTTAAACCTGCACCGGCGCAAATCAGCAGAGAAAACGGCAAACGCCGAGTCGTGGTAACGGCGAATGTGAGAGACCGGGACTTGGGCAGTTTTGTCGATGAAGCCAAGATTCAAATTTCGAAAAACCTGACATTACCCGCCGGTTATTGGCTTGACTACGGAGGCACGTTTGAACAATTGGAATCCGCCAGTAAACGGCTCGCGCTGGTCGTACCGGTCACACTGGCCATTATCATCGGATTGCTCGTCATGGCCTTCGGCTCGCTGAAAGACTCACTGATCATTTTTACCGGCGTACCACTGGCGCTTACCGGCGGTGTCTTGGCATTGTGGCTTCGCGGCCTTCCCTTATCCATTTCCGCCGGTGTCGGCTTTATCGCCCTTTCCGGTGTAGCCGTGCTGAATGGTCTGGTGATGCTGGCCTTTATTCGAGACCTCTGGCTTGAGACAGGCAATCTCCGTCAGGCGATTATTGATGGCGCACTGATCCGGCTGCGTCCGGTATTGATGACCGCCATGGTCGCCAGTCTGGGATTCATACCCATGGCATTAAACACCGGCACAGGCGCTGAAGTGCAACGGCCGTTGGCAACGGTCGTCATTGGCGGCATTCTGTCCTCCACGCTATTGACCCTGATCGTGCTACCGGTGTTATACCAATGGGCACACAAGAAGGATCAGCAATAGCCATTCTCCGCGGTGCAGCTTACCCTGCACCGCAATACACAGGAGAC
Source organism: Spongiibacter tropicus DSM 19543 (assembly GCF_000420325.1). Lineage (NCBI taxonomy): Bacteria > Pseudomonadati > Pseudomonadota > Gammaproteobacteria > Cellvibrionales > Spongiibacteraceae > Spongiibacter > Spongiibacter tropicus. Next base: position 1,128,656 of record NZ_ATUS01000001.1, read on the forward strand.
AATCATGCACGACCATACGCATGCCGCCCGATCCCAGCGCATGGGCTGGGCATTCCTCTTGAACCTGTCGTTCTCGATCATCGAATTTATTGGCGGCTGGCTCACCAACAGCACGGCCATTATGGCGGATGCGGTCCACGACCTGGGAGACAGCTTGTCCATCGGCAGTGGCTGGCTACTCGACCGGCTCGGAAATCGAAAGCCAGACTCTCAATTCACCTACGGCTATCGTCGCCTGAGTCTGGTGGGGGCACTCGTCAACGGTCTTGTATTAATCAGTGGATCAATATGGGTGATATCAGAGGCCTTACCGCGCCTGCTTAATCCCGTGATGCCTCACACCGAGGGGATGATTGCCTTGGCCGTGTTGGGAGTCACTGTAAACAGTTTCGCCGCCTATAAGCTCAAGGCAGGCAAAACACTCAATGAGAAGATTCTAAACTGGCATCTGATGGAGGACGTGTTTGGATGGCTGGCGGTTCTTCTCGTGGCCTTGGTCATGCCAATCGTAGACATGCCAATTCTCGATCCATTGCTGTCAGTCGGATTTACCTTATTCATTCTTATCAACGTAGTAAAAACGGTGTTGAAAACCGGGCGCCTTTTTATACAAGCCACGCCAAGCGCAAATACCGTCGATACGATCACTCAGTCTTTACGCTCCCTTGATAAGGTTGAGAGCGTCCATCACCTTCACCTCTGGTCACTGGACGGCGAGCAACACGTTCTTACCGCGCATATCAGGGCATATCCACTGGACTCACTTGAAGACTATTCAAAGCTAAAAGAAACCATCCATACGGCGCTGTCGAGCGAGGATATTGCACATACCACAATTGAAATTGAGCTGAGCGACGAGCGATGTCGGGATGAATAACACATCCACCACATCACGCCGTATCTACACCTCACCCAACCACTCTATTCCCATATGGGCGGCATTGAGCAGCACAAACACCAGACCCACCACACTGAAGAACAGCAACAGACTGAGCAACACTTTCTGCAGGACATCGCGCCCACCGGCGGCCTGCCGCTCCTCACCTTGACGCAGCCGCTCCGTATCACGCGCGGTTTTACTGCCCGACATTTTTTCCAATGCCGAGTGCAGCGCTGCCGGATCGCAACGCTTTCCAGCAAGTTGATCGCAGGCGAGTTCGGCATCGTGCTGATAGTCGTGCCTGATGCGCCTTGCAATGACTGGCGGCCACAGCAGGGACGACCAGCGCAGCATCAGCGATTTGAGGTTATCCAGACGGTAGGCGTGAGCCTGTTCATGGGCAATCACCGCCTGAAGTTCAGCTGCACTGAGTTGCTGTGTGAGTTGCCGGGAGACAAAGACTTTGGGTCGCAATAGCCCCACGCAGGAAGCCAGCATCCCCGGAGTATCGATAACACGCAGGGCCTGACCGGTTTCGGCTTCGGTGAGTTTTTCCAGCAGACGAAAGCGCCGTTGACTGAGGTGCAGCGACCAGATCAGTACCGCAAACACCAGCAGCACCAGCAAACCGCTTAACATGGCAACCGCCACCACGGCGCCCGCATTGGCATGCACCGGCGCATGAACACCGCAACGGCCGTCATGGCAATGCTCGGCAAGCAGATGTTCGAGCAGCGTCGGCTGGTTCAACAGCGCCACAACCGCGATGGACGACAGCGGCGCGGTCATACTGAATAGCAAACGCGCGGTGCTGCGCAGGGCGGGGTTGAGCGGCGCAATGCCGCGATGAAACAGGGGGTAACAAGCCGCCGTCAGCCATTCGGCAAGCACCGTCACAAGAAGCCAGATGCCTGCCCATTTCAGCAGGAACAACAGCTCAGTCATCGGCGGACTCGGTATCGCCGCGTTGATCCGCCTGCAGCACTTGCGAGACCTCTTCGCCGAGTGCCGGTGACTTCATCCGCAGATAGTCCACAAAGCCGGACAGCATAGGCGCCAGCTTTCCAGCGGCCACATCGTCGGCAAGATCATTCATCAGCCCGCTGATCAGTTGCGACTGGGTCATCAAGGCGCGATAGCGATACGCTCGCCCCACTTTGTGGCGCTCGACTAACTGTTTGCGGTGCAGGCGTTCCAGCGTGCTTTGTACCGTCGACAGAGAAAGTGTGTTTCCCCCCAACTGACTCAGTACTTCCTGGGCACTGGCGGTATGGCTGGCCCAGAGAATATCCAGCACCTCCACTTCGCGCGTCCCCAACTCTGGCAAACGCTGTGCGCGGGGCCACGTCAGCCGGCGTATCCATTTATTGTTATCCGATGCCATATCCTTCACGTACCTTACTCTGAACGCCTCAGTACTTGCCTTTAATGTCTGAAAACCGATGACTGGTCGGCCAAGGGGCTCGCTGTTATCAATACGACTATAACAACGACAAGCAAAGCGATTGCCAACCCTCACGGAGACAACATAATGTCACGACATTCAGGCCCATCCACATTACCGTCTATTCACCTGCTGGCCTTGGCAATCGGCGCCGTGAGTTGTTTGCCCGCCAACGCCCATATTGAAGAGCTGGTGGTAGAAGGGCGACGCGACGCACTGGTCGGGGATGCACGCTCCGCGTCCGAGGGCGTTATCGGCCAGGTTGATCTGGCCCTGCGACCGGTCCAGCGCCCCGGCGATATTCTCGAGGCCATTCCCGGAATGATCGTGACCCAGCATAGCGGCTCGGGGAAATCCAACCAGATGTTTCTGCGCGGCTTTAATCTGGATCACGGCACCGACTTCGCAACCTGGATCGACGGCATGCCGGTGAATATGCGCACCCACGGTCATGGGCAGGGCTACACCGACGCCAACTTTCTGATCCCCGAAATCATCGAGAGCCTGCATTATGTGAAAGGCCCCTATCACGCCGAGCTGGGCGATTTTTCCTCGGCGGGCGGCGTGCATATCAACACTTTTCACCGGGCGCCCGACAACCGCCTGCAACTGGAAATGGGCGAAGATAATTACCAGCGCCTGTTAGCCATGGGCGGCGCGACGGTCGCGGGCCAACAGCTCTTTGCCGCTATCGAAAATCAGTATTTCGATGGACCGTGGACGGATATCGACGGCAATGCCCAAAAGCTGAACGGTCTGCTTCGCCTCAGCAGTGGTGATGACCGCGATCGCCAGTGGAGCATCACGGCCATGTACTACGACAATGACTGGGATTCTGCCGATCAGATCCCCCAGCGCGCCGTGGATCAGGGACTGATCGACGAACTGGGTTCGCTCGACGAGCGATTGGGCGGCAACTCCCGGCGCGCCAGCCTGTCTGCTCAATTCAATACGGAGACGGCGCACGGCAATACCGCCTGGGGCGCCTATGTCATCGACTACGAAATGCAATTGTGGTCGAACTTCACCTACTTCCTGGATGACCCGGTGAATGGCGACCAGTTTGAGCAGTTGGATAAACGCCGCATTCTCGGCGGGCATTGGAATCATGGCTGGCTAAGCGGCAGCCGCAACCAATTTCGCCAGAAAGTGGGCGTCGAAGTTCGCCACGATGATATCAGCGACGTTGGCCTGTACCACACAGCAAACCGACAACGCCTTGCCACCACTCGGGAAGACAGCGTGGAAGAAAGCAGTGCCGCGCTGTTCTACGAAATGGAATGGCACTTTCATGAGCGCTGGCGCGCCATTCTCGGCCTGCGAGGCGACTACTACCGCTTTGATGTCGACGCCGACAATCCCCTCAACAGCGGCGACACCAGCGACAGCATTGCCAGCCCCAAAGCCAGTCTGATTTATGCGCTTTCCCCCCGCAGTGAAATGTACCTGAGCGCCGGTCGCGGTTTTCATTCCAACGACGCCCGCGGCACCACCATACGCGTTGATCCCGGCAGCGGCAGCGCGGTGGACAAGGTCGATCCACTGGTACGCTCCACCGGCGCCGAATGGGGCATCAAGAGTACCCTGTTTGAACGCTGGAACACCTCGGTAGCGCTGTGGTATCTCGAACTCGACTCCGAACTGCTGTTTGTTGGTGATGCCGGGACAACCGAGGCCAGCCGCCCCAGCCGTCGTCGAGGTGTGGAGTTCAACAACTTCATCACGCTCAGCGATATCTGGACCCTGGAAGCCGACCTCGCCTGGACCGACGCAGAATTTTCGGACCGCAGCCCTGACGGCCAAGACATTCCCGGCGCCCTGCCCTTTGTCGCCACCGCCGGCCTCACCGCCAATGCGCCCAACGGCTGGTTTGGCTCACTGCACCTGCGCCACTTCGCCAGCTATCCGCTGATTGAAGACGACAGCGTGGAATCCGACGGTTCCACCCTCGCCAGCGCCACCGTGGGCTGGGGCAACGAGCGAGTCACCCTGCAACTGGATGTGCTGAACCTGCTCGACAGCGATGACCACGACATCGATTACTTCTACGCGTCCCGCCTGCCCGGCGAGCCCGCCGCCGGTGTCGAAGACATTCACTACAAGGTGTTTGAGCCGCGTCAGCTACGGGCGCGGCTTCGCTTCACCTTTTAAGCTGACACACAACGTAAGAAGACACACGACGACCGGCGGCGCCGGTCATGACTGACTGCGCTGCTCTAGCTGCGCCAGATACCGCTGACGTCCGCGTTCGCCAATACGTTCCATGAGAGGCAAAACTCGGGGAATCAGCCAGGGGAAACTGCCAACCAGACGGCCGGACAGACTGTCCATCCACGAGGGATAGATCTCCACTTTCCCGGTAGCCAGTGCCCGTTCGAAGGCATCGCCAATATCCGACACCGATTGCAGGGCGCTGGCAAAATTCAGCGCGCTGCCATCATTGCGGGCCTCGTATTGCAGCATCGGCGTGTCCACCCCGCTGGGATAGATGCCCGAGACGCTAATGCCGTGAGCACGAAGCTCATTGTGCAGACTGACCACAAAACCGCGTAAACCAAACTTGGTGGCGGCGTAGCAGGCACTGCCCTTGAGCGCGATAATGCCGCCCATCGACACCGTGGTAATAATGTGCCCCCGCTTGCGCGGCAGCATATGGCGGGTAAAGGCGCGCAGCAGATGGATGGCCGAGCGCAGATTCACCTCCAGCTCCAGATCCAGCTCGCCGGGGTCGGTATCCTGCACCAGTTTCGGGAAGATCACCCCTGCATTCATGACCGCTACGTCGTAGCCGTCGACATCGCCTTCAATCTTGGCGCACAGCTCAGCCAGTGCCTCGCGATCACACAGATCCGCCGCCACCGCCGTAGCACGGCTCAGTTGCTCCGCCAGGGTCTGTATCGCCAACAGGTCGCGGTCGACCAAGGTCAGCTCATAGCCCTGACGATTCAGACGGCGGGCAATTTCCGGCCCGATGCCGCCGCTGGAGCCCACCACAATCGCTCTCTTTATCTCGCTCATGATGCCACTCCCAGTTCGCGCTTCACCTGCCCCAAGACCTTCAGATAGCGGTCCACATCGACGTAATTGGCGTGGCGCGGCGTGGCAATATAACGATGGCCTGCCTTGAGGTCGGGATCGTGGTGCTGCTTCTTCTCTGCCAGTTTGCGAGCCAGACTCGTCTCCTTCGTCGCCGTTGCATCAGCCACAATCAGCTCGGCCATTTCATCGAAGCTGGCGTAGGCCGCCGAGGCAAACTCCACAAAGCCCAGTACCGCCAGATTGTTGTAGCGCTTGGAGAAAATGCGTAGATACAAGTCGGGGCGCCCGCCTTTGTCTTCCCAGGCATCTTCCGGCAGAAAGGGACTGGCGTGCTGATAGCCCGTCGCGGCAATCACCAGATCAATCTGCTCGCGGCTGCCATCGGTGAACACCACCTCATCGCCCTCGAAGCGCTCGATTCCCGGCTTGGGAATACAGTCCCCGTGCTTGATGTAATGCAGAATCTGCGTGTTCATCAGCGGGTGAGACTCAAAGATTTTGTGATCCGGCGTAGGCAGGCCGTAATCTTCAGGCTTGCCGTTGATCAACCGCAACAAACCGCCAAACAGCATCTGCTGCAAACGAAACGGCAGCTTCGGCCCCTTTGTCGCCAGCACATCGGAGGGAATTCCCATCAGGTGCTTGGGCAAAAAGTGATAACCACGACGAGTACTCAAAAAGGCTTGATCCGCCGCAAAGGCCGCATCGCAGGCAATATCCACCCCCGAGTTGCCACAGCCCACAACCAACACCCGCTTGCCCGCAAACTCCTGGGGCGAACGGTAGCTGACCGAGTGGCGAATCTCACCGCTGAACTCGCCGGGCCATTCAACGATATTGGGCTCCCAGGTCACCCCGTTGGCACAGATCAGATAGCGGGTTTGCAGTACCTCGCCACCGCTGAGCTGCAGCTGCCAGAGGCCGTCATCATTCTGAAAGGTCTTGACCACCTCGGTGTTAAAACGAATGTGCTTACGCAAATCGTGGTGATCGGCATAACTGCGGATATAGCTCAGCAACTGCCGGTGACCGGGATAATCGGGGAAGTTCTCCGGCATGGGAAAACCCGGAAAGCCGGAGCAACTGCGCGAGGAGATAAAATGTGCTGATTCGTACATCGGCGAACCGGGCGCATCGATATCCCAAATCCCGCCCACATCGCCATTGCGCTCCAGACTCACAAAGTTAACGCCGCTTTCCGCCAAACGGCGTGTCAGTATCAAGCCGCCAGGCCCCGCTCCTATTACTACAACATCGAATACAGAATCCGCCATCACTGCCCCCAAAAGAAAACGACCAAAGGTCACTTTTTCAAACAAACGCGACCATTGGTCACATATTTAAAACGTGATCGTTAGTCACTTTTAAGGTAAAGTCAAGCGATGACAACGAATAACAGCAAACAATTACGCCGCCAGCCCGAACAGGACCGCGCTAAAAAGAACCTGAATGCCATGCTGGAGGCCGCCGCCACACTCATTGGCGAATGCGGCGCCGATGGCTTTTCCATGGCCGAGCTGGCGCGCCGTGCGGGGGTTTCCAAGCCCGCCCTGTATCGCTATTTCCCCAACAAACAGGCGGTATTGCTCGAACTGGCAAGGGCCAGCTTTCAGGAAAATCGCGAACTGTTGGTCGCCAGCCTCAAACCCGACAACGACGATGAATGGCAGGCCATGCGCAAGGCCATGCAGCAGTATTGTCAGCTTCAGCGCTCGCAGCCCTATCGCAGCCACCTCCGTGCCGCGATTCAGGCTGACCCCGAACTGATGGCTCTGGATATGGCCGACACCCGCCAGAACAGCCGCTTCGCCGAAGACATTTTCACCGAGCGCTATCCCGGTGTGGATCGTCAGGCGCTGCGCACTCGCCTGATGCTGATCATGAGCTGCGCCGAAACCGTTGCCCATATGACTACCCAGGTGAGCAGCGGCGAAGCCGAACAACTGATCGAGCAGTTTATTCAGATGTGTCAGGCCAGCCTGCCAGCATCCAGACAGACATAGTGCTGCTAATAGCTAGCAGCGCATATGCCATCAAGGCGGCTGCGCGCCAGCTAAGGGCTAACGCGAAAAGACTGTCGCGATTTAATTAAACGCATCGTAATCTTCCAACGCTCCAACCAATGTCCCAAAACAGTTAGACTGCGCTCTTTTCTCATCGTCGGACATCTCATGAGCAACGAAAACAAGAGCCTTAGCGGGCTGCAGCGTTTCAGCAATAAATCCATTATCGTCACCGGCGCCGGGTCGGGGATTGGCCAGGCAACGGCACTGCGTATTGCCTCCGAAGGCGGCGCAGTCATCGCGGTAGACCTCAATGAAGCCGGGTTGCAGGAAACTGTTTCAGCCGCTGCAGATATGTCTGGCAGTGTTCGCGCCTACTCGGCGTCAGTCGCAGAAGAAGAACAGGTCAAAGCCCTGATTGCCGACGTTAAAGACAAAGAAGGCAAGCTGGATGCGCTGATTAATATGGCGGGCATCTTGCGATCCATGCCCAGCACGGAAACCTCGTTGGCAGAATTTCAGCAAATTCTGAACGTCAACCTCATCGGCACCTTCCTGTGCTGTCGCGAAGCCATTCCCGCACTGCTGGAAACCAAAGGCTGTATCGTCAACGCGGCATCTACCTCAGCCCAATTCGGCCACCCGTATATGGCTGCCTACGCGGCCAGTAAAGGTGGTGTGTATGCGCTCACGCGCACGCTGGCATGGGAATACCTCAAGCAAGGCGTTCGGGTAAATGCCGTTGCACCGGGCGGCATTTTGACCCCGATGGTACTGGCGCAGGGCGAGCGAATGGCAAGCCTCGATATGGATCTCTTTACCCACCTCAACCGCCCCGATGGTCAGTTCGGCGCGCCGGAACAAGTCGCGGGCGTTATCGCCATGCTGGCATCTGCCGATGGTGCGCATATGACGGGCGAAGTAGTGAAAGTCGACGGTGGCGTTCACAACTAAACCCTGAGCGATCAGCGGGGCTGACGCCCCGCTATAGGGTGGCCAATTACGCGGTCAAGGGCTTCGCCATCGGGCGATCAACACGCACCGAGAACGGCATTTGAATCTCGTAGGTCACCCCGGCTACGCGGGTCGGAATGAGTGAACCCGGCTCCAGTTCTGGCGGGAAAATACCCAATGGGCGGCTGCGCTGCCCCGAGACATAAATGCGATCGCCACTCGGTGCAATCGCAATGCCTGTCACTTCCGTCAAGCTGGGACTGCCCGGAAGCTGTAACAGGGGAATGGTCGTGCGGTCGGGCAGCAACACCATACAGCGCATAAAGCCGCCGTCTTCCACGACCAGCATTTCACCATCGAGCGTCATGGCAATATTATCGACACCGCTTAATGGCTCCTCGTCCAAATCAAACGGCGAGCCAATCACGCCGTTCTCTGGGTTATAGATACTCTCGATAGTGCCCCCGGCAACATCAATCGCCCAGATATTGTCATCGCTCTTGGTAGAGAAGAAGACCATTCCCTCCAAGTACCAAACACCTTCATTGCCGCCGAAAATGGTGGCATCCACTTCATCTACCGTGTCTGGCTGAGCGCGGCCATCATCAACGGCATCGTTCCATTGGAAGGCGACCGGCCCCAGACGCGCAGCCTCAATGCCATCCGGCACGAACAGTACCTGCAATTTACCGGCATCCATGTTCGGGCGTTCCGTCGCCTCCGGCCAATCATTCAGCTCCCAGACAGTGCGATAGAAACGATCGGTGTCGGTATCAATATCCTCGGTGTGATAAATGGCACGGTGCTCGACATCCACCGCCACCATCTCGTGAGCCTTGCGGCCAAAACAGGGAAGTTCAACAGCTTCCCCACCATCGCGGAGCGGGCTGCACTCGAACATTTTTCCGTCCCAGATTTCTTCGCCGTTAATCCAGGTTCCCCACGGCGTGGCACCGCCAGAACAGTTGGTAGTGGTGCCGCGCTGACAGGGATAGGCATCCACCAGATTCCCGAGCGCATCAAAGCGCAGTGCGCTCACACCACCGCCAAAGAAAGGCGGTAACAACGCCGCCGTATCGCGATCGAGGTTCCGGCGAAAAATGCCGGTGGGATCCTGATCTCGAAGGGTTGTCAGATCTCGCGCTTCGGAATTACTGACGTAAATCCAACCGCCGTCATCCGTGCGAAAGGTACCGCCCCCATCAGGGTCGGAATGCCAGATAAAAAAGGGATCAACCTCTGGCACCGGCGGCTCGCCAAAAACCGCCAATTGGCGCGACGTAAAGCCTTCGGGCAAGCGAATGCCGTCGTCATTGGGCTCAAGCAATGGCCCGATATTACGGAACTTACTGGAGAAACCGGCCGACCGACCGCCGCCGCTGCCACCGGAGCCTCCGCCGCAGGCTGTTAACCAGCTGGCGGTGGCGACGCTACCGGCAGAAAACAGCAGATTTCGCAGGAAAACCCGGCGCGACCAGCCCTTGCGTTCAACTTCTTTCAATAATGGATTCACATTCACTCCTATTGCATCATCGCTCGGCGCCCAGTCCTGCCCCTCGGCGCTGAGATGCTTTCCTCAGTCCAGAAGACAAAGTAAAACACAGCATCATGACAAATGTGCAAAAGCAGCTACCCGCGACTCACTCCGGAACGTACACCATTTTACCGTCGGGCAGGCGGTAGGTGACGCCGGCTTTGGTGCCCTGGCCTTCTCCCATTTCTCCGCTGCTTTCGTAGCGAGTGAGTTCTTCGCCGTTTTTGATGGTGATCCGCATATCGTCTTCGCCGGGGTTTTCAACAATCACCACGTTGTCGCTGGCAAAGGGGTTGAGGGGATTGCGGACAATAATAATCAGCAGGATGACGGTAATGACCAGAAACAGGTCGATGAGGTTAACCACCGACAGGATGGGATCGTCGTCTTCGTGTTCCAAAAAACGTCGGGGCATCTCACTGTTCTCCACACTGTTGCGCGCGCTCGATGTCACGCAGTTCTTCAAACAGCCAGCGCCGACGAATATTGAGCAACACGAAGCTCAGGCTGGCGGCGATCAGTGCCAGCGTTACCCCGGAAAACGCGACGACCATATTGCTGCCCACCGCAGAGGTGTCGTTCTCTGACAGGGCCAACAAAGCGGGCCCCATCGGGATCAGCGTGGCCACCAGACCGAGCAGCGGCGTGACCCGTGAGGTGAGTTTCAACCATTCCAGACGGCGCAATATCCACAGTTCCAGATCATCACTGACCACACCTGCCTGCCGGGCATAGCCGCTCAATGCGCTGCGATGTTCCGAAGAACGGCGCAGCCAGGCTTCGCAGATCAGGCTGCCGCTGGCGTAGAGGGTGTAGAGCAGAGCCACGACAATGCACAGTAATGCGGGCAACAGAAACATCGCCGAGATTTGATAAAACACGGATTCAAGTTGACTGCTCAGCATGATGCCTTCACCTGTTGTCTGAAAGATTGAGAGTGGTAATAGTTGCTGGCCGCACCGGCCAGAAAGCTCAGTGCCAGCAGCAGCCATGCCCCCCACAGCCACCAAGACGGCGGCTGCGGTGAATCCTCAGCTTGTACGGCCTCAAGCACCTGACCCTTAACGACCTGGGGTTCAGCAGCACTTGCCTCTGCGGCCTCACTGGCCGCCTCTGGCCAGCTCATCCCGAACCCGGCGGCTTGTTCTTTAAGGAAAGCGACCGTTTTGTCGGCGCCGGGCTGCGCGCCCTCCTCGCTTGTCAGCGTTTGCCAGCGCTCGACGAGTTCCTTTCGGGTCTGCTCGCTGGCGTCCCAATAGCCCTTGCGAATCGCCTCGGCCATGCGTTCGATTACCTGCGCCTGAGCCGTGGGGTTATGTTCGGCAAACCACTCATTCAACCCCAGCTCACGGCGGTCCATCACATAGGTGTCGTGCATAGCCTGCCACTGGTCTTCACGCACCATATTCGGGTCCATCACCTGCCAGCCAAAGAGGTTGTTAACAACTTTCAGCATGGCCACTGTTCCGGCGTAGCCCTCGGCCTTCATGCCGTTTATCCACTGCGGGTTCTGATAGCGGGTACGCATTTCGCTGCTCAGAAACGTGCTGGCCGAGGCAATGCTGGCGCGGGCGCTGCGGGCATTAGATACATACAGGGCCGGTCGCTCGCCGCTGACATGATTCACCGTTGCCGACAGTCCGCCAAGGTACTCAAAGGGGTGGTCGGTAGACAGCAGGCCGTGCAAATTGGAAGAACGCGACAGCAGCACGGCGTCCACACCGTTTAATTGCGCTTCCATCACGCCAAGTTCTTTCACCGAACGGCCCCAGTGATGCTGGCTGTAAATGTGAGACTGGCTGTTCAAAAAGGTCTCGGCCAGCACGGCGCTGTCGTCCCACTCGGTAGAATCCATCGCCACACGGGTAACACCGCTGCCGTAGTCGCCGGGCGGATTACTGAAAATACGTGCGCTGGCATATTGCCCGGCTTCCGCCATCGGCACGCCCTGCTCACGCAGCAACGAGGCCAGACGTCGGCTGTTTTCTGCAATGGGGTTATTGGCTTCATCGCGCCCGGCCAGTTTTTCCAGCACAACCGACAACTTATCCATCACCGCATCGAACTGGTCTCGGTAAACACTGGTGACATGAATAACAGCGTCCACTCGCGGACGCCCCAGTTCTTCGACGGGAATAATTTCCAGATCCACCACTTGCCCACCGGCATCCCACACCGGCTTCACACCCAGCGCCTGCATGATCTGTGCTTCGCTCAAGCCGAGGGTGCGAATGGTCTCCGACGACCACAGCGAGAAAGCCAGCTTGTCGGGCCACTGCCCCTGATGGTTGCTACGGTAATCGTCTATCAATTCCCGGTACGTTTCCTCCGCAGCCCGGTAGGCCTCCGGACTGGGAATTTTATGCGGGTCCAGTGCATAGAGATTGGTGCCGCTGCTGGTGCCCGGGTTGCGCACCGGGTCGCCGCCCGGCCCCGGCCGGACGAAGCCCCCGGCCAAGCTGGTTATTAGCGCCTCAATTTCACCGTTATTTCGCAGTGCGGTATCGTACTGCTGGGCGCGCTGCATAAGCGCCGACAGTTCCTTGCTACCGGCGTCCTCCGCAGATTTTTCTCCGCGTAGATACGGCAGCAAGTAGCGGTAAGCGGGCGATTCAAACAGTTGCTCAAAGCTGTCGGCAAACAGTTCGGTGGTATCCAGCTCCAGCGCCCGATAGTACTCCTCTCCGAGTTGCTGCATCACGGTGGCCCAGCGGTAGTCGTCATCCGCCGATTCGCCGAAGCTGTGCAGACCAATAGGGGTGGTCGCCTGAGCCAGCTGGTGAAGGTGGTCGTGAAGCAGAGCAATAAACGGCCCGGTGTCTCCGCGCATGGCGTCGGTCGTCCAGCCCAGGTCTTCGTGCAGTTTGTGTTCCTGCACCATCGCCAACAGCGATTCCCGCGTGGTATCGCGCACCGCCCCGTCTTCCAGCTGCAGGTACTGGTGCATCAAATCATGGATATCCTGCAACTCATCGTAGAACCCCGAGGGGGCAAACGGCGGCGTCTGATGGCTGATGGTTACCGCCCGGCCACGGCGTTTGGCCTGCATGGCTTCGCCGATATTGTCCTGAATATAGGGGTAGAACACCGGCACGTTGCCCACCGCCAAATTGGGATAGTCATAGGCCCACAAGCCGCGATCTTTGCCCGGCGTCCACTCCTGCGTCCCGTGGGTGCCGAGGTGAATCAAGGCGTGGGCCGTAAACTGCTCGCGCAGGTAGAGGTAGACCGCCAGATAAAAGTGACCGGGCGGCTGGATTAGATCGTGTGTGCTCTCACCGGGCCGGTCAGCGCGTGGCGGCTGGGGCAGATACAGCAGATTGCCACGGCGGGCAGCGGGAATAACAAACTGCGGCTCGCCATCAATCGTGCGTACACCCCAGTGGCTGTCCGGTTCACCCCAGGTGTTTTGCAAGGCCTGCTGCCGTGAGGCGGGCAGGGTTGCCAGCCAGTTGCGATAGCTTTCCAGCGGCAACGTCACAGCCAGGCCATCGGCCAGCAACGCGTCCAACTGCTCCGGGTGATAGTAAGCACCGAGCAGGCGCTGGGCGGTGGCGATAATATCCGCTTCCTTTTCCGGCCTCAGCGAATAACCCTGCGCCGCAAGAGCTTCAATAATATTTTCAATGCTGCGCGGAATATTAAGGTTCGATGCGGACAGATTCTTTTCGCCTGCCGGGGAATTCCAGAACATCATCGCCAGACGGCGCTCATTGGCGGCAGTGTTGCGCAACGCCGCCTGCGCCTTGAAACGCCCCACCAACAGCGCCAGTTGCTCGGGAATAGCCACGGGCGAGCCGTTTTCTACGGCGGTCAGCACCAGCGGATCAGACATCCCCCAGCCTTCGGGAATCACCATGAGTGCGGCTGATGAGGCGGCGGGCATCCCCTGCGCGGCCTCCCGCCATTGGGCGACCGTACCGTTGCGATAGCTCAGCCCCATGACCACCGGAATGTTCAACGCAGGAAATTCAGCCTTGCGCGCTTCATCCACCATGTGAGTGGTGTTCAACAGCATCGCCGGGCGGGCCTGCGCAATCATGCTAGCCAGAGCATCGGCCTTGCCGCGCTCAAACCAGAACACCAGCGGAATGCCTCCCGCCGCTTCAACCGAGGCAATCAAATCATCGTAGAGCGCGGTTTCGCCATTGCTCACCACACTTCGAGACATCGCCACAGCCAATACCGGCGCATTCTCAGACCAGCGGTGCTGTCCCCAGTCTTGATAGGCTGCCCAATCTGGAAAGATTTGTTCAGCCCCGGAGTGGTAAATCCCCGCACCGGGCAGCGGAACGGCAGGGGGAATCGCTGACAGAGTGCTACCGTCCTGCCAGGCACGGATGAACGCCATCATATTTCGGAAGTTGGCTTCGCCGCCAGCGGCATAGTAAGCGAGCAGTGGGCGCAGAATCACCGGAGACAGATTGCCACCCTGCGGCGGCCCGCCGCCCACGACTAACCAAGGCGTATTACCCGCCTTCAGTTGTGCTCCAACACGCCCCATCACCTCCGCGCGATCTGAGCCGCGAGGTGTATCCATAATCAGCAGGTCGGCCGTGGCCAAGGTTTCAGCCGTGGCACCTTTGCCAAAATCTGCCTGCACGGCAATGCCATGGGGATTGGCCAGTCGCTGCAAGCGATTGACCTTCCCGGGTAACAGAAAGTCACTGCTTAGCACCTGAATACGCGTGACCTCTGCCGCCGCAGGCATTGCTGCCAGCACGACAAATGCGAGCAGCCATCTAGGAAAAGCGAACATGACTGTTAGCCTTAAAATGCCAGGGTCAGGCCAATCCGGAACTCTCGCCCGGCTTCCGCCAGGGTAAACAGTTCCGATTTTTCAGCCAGGCGCTCGTCGAAAAGGTTTTCCACACCGGAATAGAGACGCAGACTCTCGGTCAGATCCACCGTAATATCGAGGTGATGCAGCGTGTAGTCCGGCGTATATTCCCCGCTGTTGTATTGCTTACCGACGTACTCGGCACGCCAGCGGAGCTGCGTCGTCGCCACCGGCGTCCAGGACAGGGTGACATTGGCCGCGTTGAGAGGACGATTTTCTAACGCCTCACCACTGCCCAGATCTTCGGTATTGAGGTAGCTGTAGTTTGCGACCAGCGCCACGCTGTCACTCAGGTGACGACTCACCGCCAACTCCAGACCGCGGATCAGTGACTCGTCCACATTCTGATAATTGCGACGCTCTACTCCACGCACGCCGCAATCGCTGTAACAGACCGTTTGCACCAGATTATTCAGCTCATTGCGGAACAGCCTCGCAGATAGCTGCATATCGGCATGGCTGTATTCCAGTCCGATCTCGTAGCTTTTTGAACGCTCCGGTTCCAGGTCGGGGTTACCCTCCACCCAAAAGCGACCGCCCGCCGCCAACACTTGATAGTTCTTCGACAATTCCGTTAACGAGGGCGCTCTAAAGCCTTCACCGTAGCCGCCTTTCAGCGTCCACGCGTCGCTGAGACGATAAACCGAATACAGACGGGGACTGACTTCACTGCCGTAGTCCTCGTGGTTATCCACACCCACGCCCGCGACAATTTGTAAGGCGTTGCTCAGCTGCCATTCGTCTTGCAGAAATACCGTGTGATGAGACGCTGACGCTTCGCCACTGCCCTGCAAACGCTGGTCGTTTAACGTTTCCTCACGCAGTTGACCACCTACCGTCAAAAAATGACGGGGGCCCAGCGCGGCCCCCACATGTCCATCGACAATCTGGTCTTCAATTTCCTGCGGCAGCAATGCCGTGCCACCCGCGCTCCGGCGATTTTCCCGCAACACTGATGACTGGTACGCGTTCACGATGGCGTGTCCCCATTGCCAGTTGCCCTGATACGCCAGCCCGTACTGCTCGCGCTCAATGTCATCGGTAGAGGTGTAGTTACCGGAGCGGGAGGCAATATCCAGCTCGCGCGTATCATCGTTGCGGCTGTAACTGAGCGCCAGCTGCTGGCCATCGACCGGCGTCCACATCAACGAACCACGAGCAGCGCCGGACTCCCGCTCCTCAATTTCGGAAACGGTCTCGTCTTCTTCCGTTGGCAGATTGTCTCGATCCAGCACCTGCCCGGCCAACGTAAACGCCAGAGTATCGGGAATCAGCGGCCCCGCCATATACAGCGAGGTCTTTGTGCTGTCGCCGCCCTCGGCGCCATCGACAAAGGTGGCCGTGGTTGACAGCTCACCAAAGAATTCCTCACCCGGCGCCTTGGTGATCACATTCACCACACCGCCCAGCGCATCGGCGCCATACAGCGACGACATGGGACCGCGCACGACTTCAATCCGCTCAATAGCCGAGTTGGGAAGCCAGCTCAGCTCATAGTCAGAGTGGGCAATAACACTGTTGCTGGAATTGATCCGCCGACCGTCGATCAGGTACAGCGTGTGCTCCACGGGCATACCGCGGATACTGATGCCACGCCGGGTCTGCCCGACCGGCGTGACCGTCAGCCCCACCTCCGCAGTCAGTGCATCGGCGACATCGTCGGCGTTAATACGCCGCAGCTCTTCGGCATCGACCACAGAAATACTGGCCGGTGCCTGCTGCAACGATGTTGCATGACGACTGGCGGTCACAACCACCGTTTCAAGCCGAGGAGACTCCTCGGCAAAAACACCCTCGAAAGGCGTAGTGACGAGCGCTAGCCCGACGCAAAACGCCGCCTTTATTGAATGACCCATGGCTATACCTTGTTGGTTTTGGTTTTTGTGTTCGAGAAAAATTCAGGAACAGAGAAGGCCAGGAAACCTCAGCTTTAGATATGATATATCACATCCTAATTGCATCGCAATCGCGAAAACCCTCCCCCCCATCTCAGGGGGTAAAACAGGCATTTGCGCACAAACTCACACTTCGTCGCTAAAATGCGCTTGGTGTTATCACGACCAGCCGTTATTTTTCCGTAGCAGGTCTAAACGCCGCTTACCCGCTGCCTCCAGAGGAGCAGGAACAGGAGTACGATTCGCCAGCCATCCCAACGGCATAGCGACGGCGAAACTCAGCAGTTTTGAAAACATATTATGCAGGGAGCATTTTCAATGGCGGACTCATCACGTCGCGGGTTCCAGGGAGCGGGGCTGTTTTCCAAGCACACGTCCTCCGTGTTTACTTTCGCAAAACCTCTTTCCATTCTTCTGCTTGCCAGCGGATTACTTGCCTGTGGCGGTGGCGGCGGCGGGGGCAGCAGCTCCGGCAGTATCGCAGCCTGCTCAGGGGCGGATTTCACCGCCACGCAATATGAAGCGGGGGATAGTGCGGAGCTGATTACCAAGAAAAGCCTCTCTCAGATTTATCTGATGCAAGGCAGCGATGCCCTGCCGCTTGAGAGCACGCCCAGCGATATGGGTTACTTCATTACCGTACCTATGACGCCCGATCTGGCCGCCAACGGTGGTACGGTGAGCTACGAGGCCGAGCTGGATGGCAAGCGCTGCGCACTGCCCTCTCTGGACGTGACGCCACTGCCTCAGGCTGACGATGATGCCTATGCCGATGCGCTGGATGCATTGGAAAAAGCACTCACTAATATCGAATCTGCTCTGGCTTTCGATCCCGATACAGCCACTAGTGATGACATCAGCAAAGATCCATTCCAGTTTCTTGCTTACTGGCTACATGAAATTTTCTATGACCCAAAGAGCGAAATCAGCCTGCCCTATCAACGGAATCTTCTCGCCAGCCTCAGTGCGACAGACATCCAGTTCTTTTCACAAATGGTGGAAAAGCTCGACCTGATCCAGACACTGGATGACCTTGCCACTGAATTTGAACAACCGATATTTGGCATCAATTCGCCGCAGGCTGCGAGCATACGCTCCACTCGGAATCAGCCTACTGTCTATCGAGCGGAAACCTGCACGCACTATCTGAATGACCCGCGAGACTATAAAGTCAGCCTGACTGATGCAGGTTCGCTCTCCATTGCCATGAACATGGCCTACGAAGCACAACGCAAGGCGAAGAATGCCCAAGCCAACGCTGCGGCAAAAGCGGCTCAAAACACCGCACTCAATTCAGTGATGGCCGTGGCCAGCGAGGTAAAGGGCGGCGCGTTAGGCCTGCCACTGGCTGTACTGGGTACGATTGCCGGCTCAGCATCATTACGCGCAAATCTATTAGATGACATGACCGCGAATATGCTGCCTTCCAAGATTGTTCATACCAATATTGAGGTCATCCCGCGTGCCAGCTTGGAAGAGGATTTTTCTGACGGACAAACCAATCCAAAATGGATTTTCAGCGTCAATGCGGAAAGCGAAACCTTTGAAATCGGCAAGCAAATTGCCGCCATGGTTCAAACAATCCTGGGGGCACCGGGCAGCCCAATGGATGGCAAAGCTCTGACGGGATATAACGAGGTAGCCAATCGCGCACTCTCAGACGCCAAAGTGAGCGACTGTGCCCTCACGGTCCCTCCACTGCTTTGGTCAAATATCCGCATTCCCGGCAACTTCGCTGAAGGCAGCGTCACTGGCGATGCCTTTGCCATCGATAGTGAACCTGACACCCTCAAACCCCTCGCCATCGGTCAGGCGGAGCTTGCCGTACAGATGAAGTCGGGGCTGTTCCCCTCATACTCCAATACGCTGGCAGACCAGCGGGGAACAAAAGCCATTGAGAACCGCAAGAAATCTTTCGTGTTTTCTTCTGACCCCATCGTTGTCAAAAACCCCGGCGAAAGTAAAAACATCGATGTATTAATCAGCAACTCTTCGTTCCCGGAAAAGCATTCACTGTTCTACTCAGGAGCGTTACAGGTAAATGAAAGTCTGTCGGGAAACATCCTGTCACTCGCAATTGATACGCCCTCCGACCCGGACCTTTATCCGCTGGATATTACCATTCAATCCACCTCGCACAGCCTCGCTCCGGTCAACGCGCGAAGCAAAACGGTGCAAGTCGTCCTGCAAGGGCTGGAAATTGAAATAGAGGAAATACAATCCGGGTTTTGCGATAGCGGTAGTTATATCGAGGAAAATAACGCCAGAATCACCGGCGCCAAAAGCGATGACACCGTGACGTGGACGGCAAGCGGCGGCAAGATAACCACTCTCGCTGACAACCATATGCGCTTCGAAGCGCAACAACCCGGCGACTACACCCTTACTGCCACCAGCAACGAGGACCCGACAATCTCCCAAAGCTTCGTCATCCAAGCCAGTGATTGCAGTACCAACATGTATATGTACGGCAAAGTAATCACCAATGTTGAAAGCCCGGATGTCTCCGGCAGCTGCCCGGTAAACAATCCTGACGACACTGAGGAGATCACTACTTACGGCGTAGAGGTAGACAGCTACAACAATATTAATCCCGGCAACATCCGCAGCAAGATGAGCACCTTTGGTCCCAGCCAGGCAATTAACTTTGATCAGTCCGACAGTGGCACTTACCTGCATTCTTACGACGCCAATGAGGTCTGTCATACAAAACAGATTGACCTTATCGCGAGTAGCTCAGGACAGGTCCGCAGTGTCGGCGACGGTAGAGTGAATTTTAATACCGAGCACACCACCAAAGGCGAATGTTATGCCAGCCAGGAAAGCGATGGCAGCAATACCACACTGTGTACCCTTGCAAGCGCTGGAGAAACCTACCAGATCATCTGGATGTTCGATCACAAACAGGCTCGCAGCTACAACGTGGTGAACGCCCTTAGCTGCACCGCGCCACCTGTTAACTACCCCCAGGGTATCCCCACGTCGCCGGACATGGTCTACCAACTCCTTATGTACGACGAGAATAATCAGTTCGTAGACCCTTCACTGATAACGACACAACCCGCGTTTTCAACGAATTGCCGAGCAGGTAGCCCACCCGGCGGTCATAGTTTCGATTTGCCGGAGATGCCGGAGGGATATCACGTGATGATTCTGCTGAGCATGGCCTACCCGGTGGGCAAGCTCCCCGACCTCAGCGGTGGAAATAATCCTGGCGCGACCTCGCTGCCCGCCAGCGGCAAGATTACGGGCTATATACAGGTTAAACCCCAGTAATCATTCAATAAAAGGCCTCCCCATCGGCGATAGGTGGAGGCCTTTTCATTAACGGGCATACATGCTGTCGCCTTGCCCGATAAAAACCAAGCAGCTCGGCTTAGCTGCTCCCACCACCAGACAAGCACAACCCAATTCACGCTTTGATGACCTCCTCTCGAAACTCCCCCCACAATTTTGTAAGCTTGCCACGCAGAACATAACGCCGCTGCACCGACGTCGGCCGACTGACAATCAAAAATCCGCGGAGCCGTATCACGTGCAATCCACCCCGACTGATATTCGCGCCGAAGAGTCGCTGGCAGATCTCGCGTCCTATGTGTCTGCCGCGCGATCTCGAATCACTGACACGGCCAATGCTCGCCTTGATGGAGCGCGTTACCGGGCTGGAATCAACCTACCTCACCTCCATTGATGAGGCAGCCGGGCAACAAACGGTATTGTTCAGCCACTGCTCTGAGCGACTGGATATTCCTGAGGGACTCAGCGTTCCCTGGGGAGACACGCTGTGCAAACGGGCGCTCTCCGAAGAAACCTACTTTGTGAATGACGTTCCCGAGCGCTGGAGTGACTCTGATGCCGCCCGCCAGCTTGGGATTACCAGCTACATGAGCCAGCCGGTCATCACTGCTGATGGTCAGTTGTATGGCACGCTGTGCGCCGCTAGCAGCCTGCGCGCAACGTTCTCGGCCGCCACCACCAACATCGTCTCCCTTTTCGCCAGGCTGATAGGCCAGCAGATTGATCGCGAGATGATGTTCAACCGGCTGATTGATACCAACAGCCGCCTGCTGAACAGCGCCAGTATCGACCCGCTCACCGGCGTCGCGAACCGGCGCGCCTTTATCGAACAGCTCGATGCGCTGCTGGCGGCATCCGACAGCACCGTGAGCGTGGCCTTTATCGATCTGGATGGATTCAAGGAAATCAACGACCGCTACGGTCACGATACCGGCGACCGCTTCCTGATTGAAATTTCGCTGCGGCTGCTCAAATGCCTTCGTCGCCAGGACATCGTGGCGCGTTTGGGCGGTGATGAATTCGTTGTTGCTTCGCTCGAAGCCTCGGAAGAAACCTTGAAACAGCGTATTGAAGCGGAAACCCAGGGCAAGATTTCCCTGGCGACTCACTGCTTCCATTACGATGGCCCCAGCGTCGGGACCGTGGAGTCAGAACCCGGCGAGGATGCACGCGCCGTGATTACCCGCGCCGACCAGGCGATGTACGAGGTAAAAAAGAAGCGACGTTCACGCCGCTGATTGCCCCTAAATGAAAGCCGCCCGCAGGCGGCTTCTTGGCAAATGCCGGGCGCTTTTACTGCCCCAGATCAATCAAGGCGTCAAAGGCTTCCCAAGTGTCATCACCGGAACCGGCGGGATCATCCTGAACTTCCAGGCTCTTCACCATCCGTACCTCTTCAACACCCAGTGAGCCATTGCCGACAATCGCGACGGCGCCAGCAGCATCGTCAGAGGTGGCGGTCTCAATTTGCGCCTGTACCGCAATCACGTGCTCACCCGACTCAAGATCTGTCAGTACAAAGTTAAACGCGTTCGCGGCCAGCGTTTTTATCGCCAGATCAACACTTTCATCTTCACACTCATCGGCGGTGATAGTGCCGTCGTCATTGGCATCATCACACTGTCCGGCAAACTCGGCCGTCATGGTTTGCTCACGCGAACAGAGCGTAATTTCGCCCGGAAATGCCAAACGCTCATTGGCTGTGCCGGGGTCCAGAACGACCCGCGCGCGGACGATCGCTTCAGCACTGCTGGTGAACGGCTCCAGCAGCGACGAGAGCACATAAGTCTGTGTGAAAACACCACATTCAAACGAGGCCTGTACAAACAGATCTTTCTGGCTAGGTGTTTTAATACCGGTACTCAGAACCGTCTCAAAATCAGACGCGGTTCCCGACAGCAAGACGTGATCGCTGGTCGCTGCGGAAAATTTAGATGACTGTGCATGCGCCACAGCGCTCAGCCCCATTGACGCCACAGCGGCGGCCATGATTACTTTTTTCATATTCCCCATAGTCATTTCCTCGTTATTTGAGTGGTTTATCACGATTGCCGGAACAGCAATCGAGGCGCAGTCTATAGCGCTGCTTTCACCAAAAATGTGACCACGTTTCACCACCCAGGCTAACTGTGGCAATAATGCGCGTTAGTTTTTTCTCCCGCACAAAACGGCAATTCCCTGTGTGATCCGGATGCCATTTAGGGAACTTTTTCCGCGAAGACGAACAGGCTCTCGCGCCGGTTCCTCCTATACGTCGTTCGGCTTTCCTAATCCAAATGGCGGTATTTCCGAGCCGCCGGGCCTGCCATGATAGGTACAGCACAACGCGCCCAAAATGCGGTGTAAGCTTTCCAACAAAATTCCAATAATCAGCGAGATCAGGAGAGAACATGTCACTTCCCGAGGCGATTCATATCGGTGCAGAAGAGCTGCCGTTTATCGACATTGGCGACGGCAGCCTGCTGCGCGTGCTCCAGGTAAAACGCGGCGAGGGGTTGTGGATTATCGAGAATATCTTCAAAGCCGGTTACGAGGTGGAGACTCACAAGCACACGGGTCCGGTGTGGGGCTACACCACATCTGGGGCGTGGAAGTACAAGGAATACGACTACGTCAACCGCGCGGGCTCCTTCCTCTATGAGCCCGCAGGCTCCGTCCATACCCTGCAATGCATTGAGGACAATACGCGGGTGTGGTTCCAGATGTATGGCTCGAATATCAATCTGGATGCCGACGGCAATATCACCTCCGTCGTCGACGGACAGATGACCCTCGACTTCTATCTGGCAATGTGTGAAGCCGAAGGCCTGCCTACTCCCAATGTGCTTGTCGAATAAGGGGGTGGCATGAAGATCGATGTCTACAACCCCGACAATTACCTGAACGGTATTCCCCATGCGCAGTTTCAATGGCTGCGCGAGAATGCCCCGGTGCACTGGCACGAGCACCCCGCCGGGGGCGGCTACTGGGTGCTGAGCAGACACGCCGACGTGATGGCCGTGTCTCGAGACTTTCAGACCTTCTCTGCCGAGCAGGGCTTTGTGCTGGTGGACGACCTGCCCGAAAGCACGCTGGAGATGGCCCGCAATCAGTTGCTGGGTATGGACCCGCCGCGCCACGCCAAGCCGCGCCGGGCGGTGATCAGTCGTTTTACCTCCAGTCGACTGAAAGCACTGGAGCCGCAGATTCGCGCCATCGCGCAGGAGATCATGCAGGCGGCGCAGGGCAAAGACACGCTGGATTTTGTCGACGACCTGGCGGGCGACTTGCCGACCGCCGTCATCTGCCGGTTGATGGATATTCCCCGCGACATGTGGAAACAGATCCGCGACTGGTCCGATATGCAAACCTCTTCTTCCGACCCAGACCTGGGCGGCAGCGAGGAAGAGGTGCTGCAAGCCAGCATAGAAATGGGTACCTACGGTTTCGAGCTGGCCTGCGAGCGCAAGGACAAAGGCGGCGACGATCTGATCTCGCTGCTGATTAACCAGCAAGTCGACGGCGAACTGATTTCAGAAGCGGAATTCGCCAGCCTGTTTGTACAGATTGCCGTGGCGGGGAATGAAACCACACGCGGGCTGATCAGCTCGGGCATGTATGAACTGCTGCAACGCCCCGAACTGTATCGCGCGCTGGAGGCCGCGCCGGAAAAGCTGCCTGCCGCCGTGGAGGAAATGCTGCGCTGGACCTGCCCGCTGCACTACTTCCGCCGCACCGCCAGTTGCGATACCGAGATTGCCGGTACGCCCATCAAGGCCGGCGATAAAGTAGTGATGCTGTACAGCTCCGCCAACTTTGATGAAGCGGTATTCGAGCGCCCGATGGACTTCGACATCCAGCGTCAGGAAAACCCGCACATGGCCTTCGGCCACGGTATTCACCTGTGCCTGGGTGCCAACCTGGCGCGCATGGAAGCACGGATTTTCTTCGAGGAATTTTTCAAGCACTTTGCTGGCGTAGAGCTGCTGGACGCGCCGAGCTATATTCGCTCGAACTCGATCCACGCCTTTAAAACCATGCCGGTACGCCTGCTGCCCCGCTGAGCACTACTGCCCCGGTCTGCCGGGGCCGATTCACTCACTGCACAGGATCAAAAATCAGTACGGGAATGTGGCGGATATCTGCCGTGCGCCGGCGATACTCCTGATAATCGGGATACATGGCCTCCAGCTTTGGCCACAACTCAGCCTCTTCCTGTGCATTGGCCTCGCGCATGCGATAGCGATTTTTCTGTTTGCCAATCTGAATCGCCACCTCCGGCGTGGCCTTCACATTCAGATACCACACCGGCAGTGTCGACATGCCGCCTTTGGAGGCGGTCATCACCACACTGTCACCGTGCATGAGATACAGCAGCGGCACTTTGCGCTCCAGCCCGGACTTGCGCCCCACGGTGGTGAGAATCGCCACTGGCGCGCCCAGAAACTTTTTCCACAGGCGGCCGCCGCTCCACTCATACACGCGAATCTGCCAGCGCCCGATGCGGTTAATCAGCCAGGTGCCGAATTGCTCCTGCTTTGCGCTATAGGGTTTGATGCCTTTGTTATTCATGATGCCCCCAGAGTAATCACTCACTGCGCAACGATTGTACGCAGGCGGCAACGCCCGGCAGATACCCCGAGTGAAGGAGGCGCAGACCGCCGCCTCAGTAGCGCAACTCCAACTGAAGACCCAGCTCTCTGGGTCGCCCGTAGGTGGCATAACCGCGCGCTTCCGTCGCGCCGATATAACCATCGGGGAACTGGTAGGTTTCAGTAATATAATCTTCGTCGGTCAGGTTGCGGCCAAACAAGTAGGCGCTCAGGTGCTCACCTTCCCAGCCAAGGCGCATGTCCAGTAATGTGCGGGCTTCAGAAAACTCCGTTTCTTTATTGCTGGGTCGCGTAAAGCTGTGTTCGCGGTGCGAGACATTCGCCGAGGCCATCCAGGCACCGACGCGCAGCACCGCACCGAGACTGCCGGTAAATCGTGGCGCAAAGATGAATTCATTGCCGCTGTAATCCTCACCCTGCGCGGTGTAATTGAGGAATTCGGTTTCTACCCAACCCAACGAGCCGGTCAACGTCAGTGGCGTCCAAGGCTGCCAGCCCAGCGACAGTTCCGTACCGTAGAGTTCGGAGTTCGCGGCATTTTCAGTCGCGTAGAAAAGCCCCCTCAGCACAGGGACCTGCTGGTCTTCCCACTCCACATAGAACACGTTGGCCGCCAGTTGCAGACGCTGCTCGGGGAACTCGGCGCGAAAGCCCATTTCGTAGTTATCGGTGTATTCCGGGTCGAAGGGGAAGACTTCGCCATTCGAGGAATCCACCGACACGGCCCCGGCGCGGTAGGCTTGCGAGTAGCTGAGAAAAAACGACCACTCGTCGCTGGCATCAAAGCGCAATGCGGCCTTGGGCAACAACGCCGAGTAAGTGGTTTCCCCGCCCTGCAAACCACTGGTGGCGGGTGCCGCGGCGTGGAGAAATCCGTGCCCGGGAATATCACCGTCGACACCTGCCAGCCGGGATCGGCAGCCGTGTTGGCCTGCTCAAACACACCCGCGAGTTCAAGCGGCGGGCGACGGGCATCCACGGCTTCCAGCGCATCAAAGCGCTCACGATTGGCCTCGAGCGCCGTCATCTGCCAGAGGCCCAGCGCCACCGTGGAAAAACCGAGCAAAAAGCCTGTCAGCGTGACCACAAACAACCAGCCGAGCACGATCACCCCGACAAAATTGTGCAAATCCAGTTGCAGCAGCCGGGCGCCGCGTCCACGGCGAAGCACCCCCAGAGCAATGCGCTTGACGTAGGGCGCGTACACCACAACGCCTGATACGAGCGAGATGAGTACCAGCAGCGCGATCAGCGCGCCGACTAACTCGCCGACGGGCCCTAAAAACCACTGGGCATGCAGCTCCAGCAAAAATCCGGTCAGTGTTTGCGAATCGCTGCCATCGCTGGTCAGCGCCCCCGACGCGAGGTCGGCAAAATGCACTCCGGCATCATCAAGCGACGACTCCCCCGCTTCTGCCGTCACGATCAACAACACGCCGGGATGGTGCTCGGGATCGATCCCCACGCTTAACACCCGCTGCTCGGGATAGCGTTCCAGAACCGTGTCGATCGCGGTGTTGTATTGCGGCGCCCGGCCCTCGGGCAAGGCCGTAGCAACGGGAACCGTCTCCAACCAGGCGTCAATTTCCTCGTGGAAAATCAACACCGCCCCGGTCAGGCAGAGAATCAGAAATGGCAGCGTCGCAATCAGGCTGCTCCAACGATGCAGCCACAAATTCGCCCGGAACCAGCGGCTCCCCGACGCAGCAGTTTGAGGTTTCATGGCGGTTACTCTGGCATTCGGTGGCGCGGAAGAATGACGTCGCGGCGAGGGCTCATCTCGCAAAATTTATTAAATGATAACTATTTGCATTATTAATTACCACCACAAACATAATGTGTCAGACGTTTTTTTTCACCGCAGCTCTCCGTGTCAAACCGCAGCAAGCACGCTATGATGCGCAGCCGATATGCTCAGGGAAGCTCCGACCCATGCCCTATCTTATTGCCGTTACCTTGCTGTGGGCGGTGTCGTTCAGTCTGATTGGCGAGTACCTGGCGGGGCAGGTGGATAGCTATTTTGCAGTGCTGACGCGGGTGGTACTGGCCTCGGCCATTTTCCTGCCGCTACTGCGTCCTTCACGCCTGCCCGGAGGCTTGATGCTGGGCATTACCGCCACCGGCGCCCTGCAGTTCGGTCTGACCTATATTGGGCTTTACCTGTCGTTCGGCTACCTGAGCGTACCCGAAGTACTGCTGTTTACCGTGACCACGCCGGTCTATGTGGCCCTGCTCGACAATGCCTTGCTGCGTCGCTTCAGTTGGTCACCGGTGGTCGCCACCGGGATCGCGGTGATCGGCGCAGGCATCATCCGCTATGACGGCATCAGCCCCGACTTCGTTAGCGGCTTCCTGATTCTGCAGGGAGCCAATCTGACCTTTGCCGCCGGGCAAGTCGGCTACGCCCATTTGATGAAGTGCTACCCCGACAGTCGCGGCTGGGACAGCTTCGGCTTTTTCTTTATCGGTGCCCTGTTGGTGACACTGCCCGCCTGGCTGGCACTGGGCGACAGCAGCAAACTGCCCAGTACCGGCACCCACTGGCTGGTTCTCGGCTGGCTGGGGCTGGTGGCTTCCGGGCTGGGGTTTTTCTTCTGGAATCGCGGCGCCACCCAGGTGGATGGCGGTACGCTGGGAATTATGAATAACGCCCTGATTCCGGCAGGACTGATTGTCAATCTGCTGATCTGGAACCGCGACGCCGATCTGGGGAGACTGGCGATCGGCGGCGCCATTATCGCCCTGTCGCTGTGGTTGAACGCCCGCTGGCAGCCGGTCAAGCCCACTGCGCAGCGCCGGGCCTAGAACAGCAGCGCCCGGACGTGATCGTAATGGGCGGCAAAGTTGACCGTCATACCCTTGCGCACATAGTCCGGCAACTCCTCGTAATCCCGGCGGTTATCTTCAGGCAGAATCAGCTTTTTGATGCCCACCCGCTTAGCGGCAATCACCTTCTCGCGAATGCCGCCTACCGGCAACACTTGCCCGGTCAGCGTCAGTTCGCCTGTCATCGCATAGCCCGCCTTCGGCGCCTTATTCAGCGCCAGCGACAGCAGCGCTGTGGCCATGGTCACCCCGGCACTGGGACCGTCTTTGGGCGTCGCCCCCTCGGGCACATGCAAGTGCACCATCGATTCGTTGAAAAAGCGCTCGTCGGCACCGAAGGCCTCAAGGTTCGACATCACATAGCCGTAAGCGATATTGGCGGATTCTTTCATCACATCGCCCAACTGCCCGGACAGTTGAAAGCCACGATTCAAGGTGTGAATGCGTGCGCACTCTACCCCCAGGGTGGCACCCCCCATGGCCGTCCACGCCAGTCCGGTGACAATGCCCACGCCACGCTGGGGCGTTTCCCGCTTGAAGATCGGTCTGCCCAGCCACGCCTCCACCTGCTCCGGCGTAATTTTCAAGCTCAGCGAGTCATCCTCAAGCAAGCGTACCGCCGCCTTGCGTACCAGTCTCCCAAGCTGCTTTTCCAGCCCGCGTACCCCGGCCTCGCGAGCGTAGCCATCAATCACATGGCGCAGCGCGGCGGCGTTGATCGACAGGCGTTTGCGGTCAATCCCGTTGCGCTTTAACAAACGCGGCCACAGGTGCTTTTTGGCGATAGCGAGTTTTTCCTCGCCCAGATAACCGGCCAGCCGAATCACTTCCATCCGGTCCAGCAGCGGGCCGGGAATGCTGTCGAGCTGGTTCGCGGTGCAGACAAACAGCACCTTGGACAGATCGAAACGCAGGTCGAGGTAGTGATCCAGAAACTCGCTGTTCTGCTCCGGGTCCAGCACCTCCAGCATCGCCGACGCCGGGTCGCCCTGATACGACGCCCCCACTTTGTCGATCTCGTCGAGCATGATCACAGGGTTGGCGGTTTGCACCTCTTTCAGCGCCTGTATGAGCTTGCCGGGCATGGCGCCAATATAGGTGCGGCGGTGACCCTTTATCTCCGCTTCGTCGCGCATCCCGCCCAGACTGAAGCGATAGAACTCCCGCCCCAGCGCATCGGCAATCGAACGGCCGATCGAGGTTTTCCCCACCCCCGGTGGCCCCACCAACAGCACAATGGAACCGGCCACCGAGCCCTTGAATTTGCCCACCGCGAGGAATTCCAAAATCCGGTCTTTGACATCCTCCAGCCCGGAATGATGGGCCTCCAGCACCTTGCGCGCATGGGCCAGATCGAGCTTGTCCTCGGAGTACACCCCCCAGGGCAGTTGGGTGGCCCAATCCAGATAGTTGCGCGTCACTGCATATTCCGGCGAACCGCTCTCCAGCACCTCCAGCTTGTCGATTTCATCATCGATGCGGCGTTGAGCCGCTTCGGGCAACTGCTTGCCCTTGAGGTTATCGAGAAACTCCTCGGCATCGGCAGTACGATCATCTTTGGAGATGCCCAGCTCCCGCTGAATCACCTTGAGCTGTTCGCGAAGGAAAAATTGCCGCTGGCTCTCGCTGATTTTCTCGTTCACCTGCTCGCTGATGCGCCCCTGCAGCTCGGCCACTTCGCGCTCTCGATTCAGCAGTTGCAGCACCTTTTCCATGCGCCGCAGCAGCGGAATCGTTTCGAGAATATCCTGCAGTTCATCGCCCTTGGCGGTGGTGATCGCCGCGGCAAAATCCGACAACAGCGACGGCTCATTGGGGCTGAAGCGCGACAGATACTGCTTCAGCTCTTCGCTATACAGCGGGTTAATGGCCAGCAGCTCCTTGATCGCCTTGATCACCGCCAGTGCATAGGCTTTCACCTCGTCGGTATCGCGTTCGCCGATATTGTCCGGGTAGTCCACTTCCACCATGTAAGGCGGTTTGTCGCTGAGCCAGCGGCGAATGCGGAAACGTTTGAGGCCCTGCACCAGAATCTGCACCTTGCCGTCTTCCTGATGCGCCTGATGCACACGCACTGCGCAGCCAATCAGTGGCAGCTCGGCGGGGTTCAGTTCACGGGGATCACTGTCGCCACAGTAAATCAGCCCCATCACTTTGTCCTGCATATTACCGACACGCTGGAGGGTGCTTTCCCACACCCCCATATCCAGCAGAATGGGCTGGATTTGCGCGGGGAAAAACGGCCGTTTGGGCGCAGGCAAGAGGTACAGCGTGGACGGCAACACCGCATCGGGAATGACCAGTCCCGTCCCCTGCTCATCGCTGTTCAACATTTCGCCATCCAGCACCGCATCGTTGGCGTCATCATCGATCATCATCAACAGTCTCTCATCCACACAGAAAGGCTCACCCTTTGTATATAGGATCGCGCGGCGATGATCTCAAGGGCGTTGCACGCCAAATCGCGAAGCGCGTGTAGTGGAAAAACCGGATACGTGCACCATCAAAATTGCAACGACTGTCACAATTTCCCGTGCAGTTGTGACGATTCAGGCAGCTTAGGTAAATCTACGAATACTTCCCATCTGCCTCGGCGAGGATAGTTTCTCCATAGTTGCACGCATCGTCGTGGACAGCCACTTTGACAGGGAGCCCAGCGCGCAATGAGTCTCACCTCGCTTCAGCGAAAACGATGTACTCACCGCCTACAACGATCATGAGCATGAAACGTATTGCCTGCCTGAGTACTCTCACAAACCTCCCCGCCGGGGAGAGCGGCTCTGAGCAACTGATCGAGCTGTATAACTCCACGCGGGTCTACAACCGCGAACACGACGTGACCGGCGTGTTTCTGGTGAGCGGCGCTTACCTCTTGCAGATTCTGGAAGGCGACGGCCAGACCCTCGCGAATTTGCTGTACCGTTTCAGCCGCGAGTCGCTCAGCCAGGATGTCAGCGTGGTTTATAAAACGGACATCTCGCAACCCAAGTTTCAGAACTGGAGCATTCGCTTCGTCGGTATCGGCGACGACAAACACCGCGAGTTTCTCGGCAAGTTGCACACCCTGCTCGCCGGGCAGTTGCAACCGCGATCCGCCCAAGACCAGCTCCGTCTGCAATCTTTCTTTGGCGACCTGCCCTCGCCAGCCGCCACCGCCGCCCCACAGCCTGCCACAGAGGCCGTGGAGCAGAGCGCGGCCAGCGCCCAGGCCCAGTTGCACAGCCATTATGAGAAGTGCCTGATTTCACTGTCGCGCTGGCCCAAACCCAGCCAACTGAAACTCAGCCACGAGCTGATCAAGCTGTGCTCGCGACTGGTTCGCAAGCCCATGCTTTACGAGCGTCTTCGTGCACTGGACATCTGCCAGTCCGAAGCCGTTCTGGTGGACTACCTGCAAAGCCTGGAGGCACTGGGCATTCTCAGCGCCAAACGCGACACCACCAATGTCCGCAATATCGCCGCGTCGGTCCCGGCGACTGCCGCCTCCCCTTCCCCGGCGTCCGCGCGCTTCAGTCAGGTGCTGCGCCGTTTCTTATCGACTTCAAAAGTGTCCTGATTAATGACGCATATGATCGAGCCTATTTATAAAAAACTCGCCATTGTCGGCGAAGTCGGCGCGGGCAAAACACAGCTGATTCATACCATCAGCGAGATTTCGCCCTTTGCCACCGAAGCCCGTTCCTCGGTCGACATCGGCAAGCAATACACCACCGTCGGTATCGACTACGGTCGTCTCACACTCGACGAGGACATCGCATTGGGGCTCTACGGCTTACCCGGTCAGGAGCGCTTTTCCATGCTCTGGGACATG
Organism: Spongiibacter tropicus DSM 19543; assembly: GCF_000420325.1. Classification (NCBI taxonomy): domain Bacteria; kingdom Pseudomonadati; phylum Pseudomonadota; class Gammaproteobacteria; order Cellvibrionales; family Spongiibacteraceae; genus Spongiibacter; species Spongiibacter tropicus. The sequence continues at coordinate 1,159,771 of NZ_ATUS01000001.1, forward strand.
GTCAAACAAGGCCTGTGGGGATTGCTGGTGCTGGTGAAGTTCGGCAGTGAATTTAACCTCGAAGCCTTCGACCGCGTGCTGAGGCACTTCGACGCGGCAGCGGCGGGTATTCCGCTGGTCGTGGGCATCAGCCACAGCGAGAACGCCAGCGAGAACGATATCGATGCCCTGTCAGAAGAGATCGACAGCGTGCTGGACAAGCACAATCTGGTCTCTCCGATTACGCCGGTCGACCCCCGCGATATCGGCTCGTCGCTGATGTTGCTGGAATTATTCGACGCCCTGAACAGCCAATTGGATCAAGAGCCCTGGGAGGCCGCCGATGCCATCTGAACACCCCTTATTGCCGGAGCTGGAGACGCGTTTTCAGCACTACGCCGATGAACAACAGGCCATCGATGTCATTGCGCTGGCCACCACCGACGGTTTCCCGGTGCACACCTACACACGCAGCCCCGGCGATTTCGCCACCGATACCTTGGCGGCCGCCGCCAGCACCCTGTACTCGGTCAGCAATGCGGTCGCCCAACAGATTCTGGGCAAACGCTTCAAGGTGACGTTTATCGAAGCCGAGCAAGGCAATGTCGCCTTCGTGGCGCTCAGCGTGCAGGACCGGGACTATGTGCTGGCAATGTCGGCAAAGGCGGCGATGAATATCGCCAACCTGCGCTTACAGATTCAACGTTTAGCTACTGAGATCAGCGGTATCGACCGCCCCGCCGTAGCTTGATGTTCCCCAACGTTCCCGTAGTGGGTACGAATACAACGATACCTTCCCATAGATGGAGAGAAGCATGAGCACAATCAACCAGGTTTTGGATGGCATGATGACAATTGACGGCGCACTCGGCGCAGCGGTTGTCGACTACAGCTCGGGCATGCTGCTGGGTTCACAGGGCGGCGGCGTCGACCTGGAGCTGGCCGCTGCCGGTAACAGCGATGTGGTTAAAGCGAAGATGAAAACGATGAAGTCACTGGGCCTTGACGGCGGCATCGAAGACATTCTGATCACCCTGAAAGACCAGCTCCACATCATCCGTCCCAGCGCCAGTAACGAAGGCCTGTTCCTGTACTTGGTACTGGACAAGCGCAGCGGTAACCTCGCCCTGGCCCGCCGCAAAACGGCCGACCTTGAAGGCGATATGCAACGGGTATAAGCGACGTCGGGCAGCCGCAGTTACTTTGCGGCTGCCACGTTGTCATCGCGCTGAGACAGAAACGCCACCGCTTTTCGCTCGGCGCCACCCGCAAACCGATACGCACCAATATGCCCGGTAAACTTCACCGTATAGGTTTCCACCGGCACCGACTTGGCTTCCAGCGCCTCCTGCATAAATGTCATCTGCTCCGGCTCGACCAACTTGTCCCACTGGCCGTGGTAGAGAAAGACCGGCGGCGATTGCTCGCTGACGTGATTCACCGGCGATGCCTCGCGCCAGGTCTGCTCCGCATCCACCAGCTTTTCACCAATCAATCCAAACACCAGCGGTGAGTTTGGCCACGCGGTCAAATCGGCGGGCGTTCCTCCGGCTACAATGCCGTTCAGATACGGCGCCTGCTGACGGTCCAGCCCCGCCATCAAAATCAGATGCGCGCCCGCCGAGTACCCCCAGCCGCCAATGCGCTGGGGGTCAATATCAAAGCGCGGCGCATTGTCGTAAAGCCATTGCAGGGCGTCTGACACGTCTTCAACTTGCGTTGGATGACGATTTTCCGGCGCCAGCCGATAGGTCGCGTTGAAGACCACGAAACCGGCTTTTGCCAGCCGCTTGCTGATGCCGCCCATTTCGCCGGAGCGATTGCGCCATCCCCCGCCGTGTACCACCAGCACCGCCGGTTTGATGCCGGTTTTCTTCGGCAGATACAGATCGCCGGTCAGCGACTGTCCGTCGACCTGCTTGTAACTGACCGCTTCCTCAACGCGGTACTGCGCCTCAGCGCCTGGCAGCGCCGCGCAACCGACCGCCAGCAAACTGCCGAGAACAATTGCCGCCGATGTCACCGTTACTTCTCTGCCTAATAGTGCGGTCATGGATACGCCTGTGCTGTTGATGGCTGGTCTTCGTTAATTGCTGATTTGTAGTTTACGCAGAAAGCCGCGTTACTCGTTTTATTTATTCGAAAATACGGCGCCTCCGTGCCGAAGGCAGCTTAACACGGCACAGCGACACATCCTCCGCAAACACGCTATGCTGGCGCTGTTGCCCTTTGCTCACCACAGACCACAAGGAGTTGTGCCATGTTTCGCGCTCTGGGATTCCTGTTGCTGTTAACGCTCGGCAGTGCAAGCCACGCTGCCAGCCTGCCTGAACCCGGCGTGTATCGGGGCCACACCGTCTACCGCGACCTTGCCTACGGTCCCGACAAACGCCAGAGATTGGATATCTATCTGCCCGACAAACCCCGTCAGGCCAAGGCCGTCATTCTGATGGTTCATGGCGGTGCCTGGCGTATCGGCGACAAAGCGCAGCGCGCCGTGATCGATAATAAGCTCGATCACTGGCTGCCGCAGGGCTTGATCTTCGCCTCCGCCAATTATCGGCTGTCGTCAGCGCTGATGCCCCGCGATCAGGCCGACGATGTCGCCCGTGCACTCGCTGCGCTGCAGAACGTCCTGCCCCACTGGCTGGATAGCTCGCCGAGCATTTTCCTGATGGGCCATTCCGCTGGCGCTCATCTGGTCGCCCTGCTCGGCGCCAATCCAGAGCAGGCACGGTCACAAGGCGCGAACGACTGGAAAGCGACCATCGCCATAGACAGCGCGGCCATGGATCTCCCCGCACTGATGGCGGCGCCGCATCCACGCTTCTATGACCGGGTATTTGGCGACGATCCCACACCGTGGCGCGCCAACTCCCCACGCCATCAATTAACGCCCTCCGCCACGCCATTCCTGCTGATTTGCAGCAGCAAGCGCGACAATGCCTGCCCTCAGGCCAGCCAGTTTGCCGACACCGCAAGCAAACTCGACGTTCGCGCCGACGTCCTTGAGCAAGCCCTGTCGCACCTCGCGATCAACCGCGAGCTGGGCAAACCCGGCGACTATACCGACGCGGTGGATCTTTTTATAAACCGACACATCGCGACGCCGTAAAATCGCCTGGGTACTCCCTCCCGTAGGAATAAAGTTGGCACTGACGCCAGCAATCACAAACGAGGGGGAATCACTATGTATCGGCTACTTACCGCGCTGACATCAGCAACGCTATTGGCGACACCCGCATTCGCGATCGAGCAATGGGAGGGTTTGTACACCGGCGTGAGCATCGGGGTCGGCTTCAACCCCGGCGATAATGGCGAACTGGAATTCAAGCGCGTCGATGGCAGCGACAATGAAGCCGCTATCGACGCCGCTTTCGGCGACAACTTTGACGGCAAGTTCAACGCCGGCAGCCTAACCGGTGTCGAGCTGGGCTACAACCTGCAACAGGGGCAGTGGGTATACGGCGCCGAGCTGAGCATCGCCCTTGCCGACCTTTCGCAGGAACAAAGCGCCTTCTCAGCCACCCCCGCCACCTACGTTGAACGCCGCGAAATCGATACACTCAGCACGCTGACCGCACGCATTGGTTACGCGACCGACAGCCCGTTCTTACCCTACGTCAAACTGGGCGCCGCCTATGGCGACGTCGATTACAGCTGGCAGGGCAACTCAGGCGCCTTCCGCGGTGACAACGGGGACGATGATCGCAATATCGGCTACCTCTTCGGTGTCGGTGTTGAAGCCAAGCTCACCAAGCAGCTCTCTGCAGCCTTTGAGTATCAATACATCGACCTGGGTGACGCAGATTTCTCAACGAACTTCAGTGGCGAGCAATCGATCATTGGCGGCAATAACGGCGCCTTCAACGCCTTTGGCGACGCCGCATCCGGCGGCACGAACGCGCAGGGCAGCGACGATGACTTCGACTTTCAGGCCGTACGGGTAGCTCTTCGCTACCACTTCTGAACCATCTTGTTCTGAGCCATCTTGTCGCGACGGTCGCAGGCCGTTGCGGCAAACCCCGGCCCATCAATCCCGTCTACCAGCCACAAACAAAAAAGGCTCCCTGATAAGGGGAGCCAAGGTGGGTCATGAAATGCCTACTTTATAAGCGCAGAGTACGCATTCGGATCACCCACCCAGGCTGTTCAGCGTCGTACTAGTACGCTGTCTTTCTTTTGATCATCGGCACTATTTAAAATCGGCGGCGCTGTGGCGCTCGGGAACCTGCTCCTCTTCCGGTCCCCATACGCGGTTCACCCGGCGTCCGCGCTGCACGCCCGGACGCGCCTCTAGTTCCTGCGCCCAGCGGCGCACATGGCTATAGCTTTCCACATCCAGGAATTCGGCCGCATCGTAGAGCTGCCCCAGAGCCAGTGCGCCATACCAGGGGTAAATGGCGATATCGGCAATGGTGTAGTCATCGCCGCAAATGTACTGACGTTCCGCGAGCAGCGTATCCAGCACATGTAATTGGCGCTTCACTTCCATGGTGTAGCGATTAATCGGGTACTCAAACTTCTCCGGCGCGTAGGCGTAGAAGTGCCCGAAGCCGCCGCCAAGGAAGGGAGCACTGCCCATCTGCCACATCAGCCAGCTCTGGCACTCGGCACGTTGAGCCGGGTCTTTGGGGTAGAAGGCATCAAACTTTTCAGCCAGATAGAGCAGGATGGCGCCGGACTCGAATACCCGCGTGGGCGGCTCACTGCTGTAATCGATAAGTGCCGGAATCTTGGAGTTGGGGTTGATGCTCACAAAGCCGCTGCCAAACTGATCACCGTCCATAATATTCACGGTATAGGCATCGTACTCGGCATCGCTGATGCCCAGCTCCAGCAACTCTTCCAACATCACCGTGGGCTTTACGCCATTGGGCGTTGCCAGCGAGTGCAGTTGCAGCGTGTGCTCGCCGCGTGGCAGTGGCTTTTCATGTGTGCTGCCGGAAATCGGGCGATTGATATTGCTGAACTTGCCGCCGCTTTGGGCATCCCAGGTCCACACTTTGGGCGGGATGTAGTTGGATTCAGACATCGTGCAAAGCTCCTCGTCGATCGGCGCCCCAATCCGCAGGACACCAGAATGGCATCATCGCGCCCGGCCCCTTGGCCTGCTCTGGCGCATGCGACACAATAGCATTTCCTTATCAGGGAGACAGTCATGAAGTGTGTGCAGCTCCGTATCACCGGTAAGGTCCAGGGAGTGTGGTATCGCCGCTGGACCGTCGGGCAGGCCAAAGCGCTGGGCCTGAATGGCTGGGTGCGCAACCGTCAGGACGGCAGCGTGGAAGCACTGGTCTATGGCCCCGCAGATCAGGTCGACGCCTTAATCGCAGCCTGCCATGACGGCTCCCCCAAAGCCCGCGTTGAATCTGTTACCGCCACGCCCGCCGAGCCGGAGCCAGTGACCGGCTTTCAACAGCGCCCCACTCTCTGAGGTTCAGCCGTCATGACGGAACTCTGCAACACCGCACAGGACGCACTCAACATTCTTAAATCCGGCGATACGCTGTGGTGCCACTCCATGGCCGCAACGCCCTACCGCTTGCTGGAAGCCCTGGCGGAAAAGGCCCTGTCGCTGCAAGACCTCACGCTGATGCAACTGCACCTCGAACACGCCGATGCCCTGTGCGCAGCGGCGCTGGACGGTCATCTGCGCAACCGCTGTTTTTTTGTCGGCAAGGAAATGCGCGAACTGGTCAACAACGGGCGCGCCGATTACGTGCCCATCTTTCTCTCGGAAATTCCGCGCCTGTTCCGGCAGAAAGTGCAGCCGGTGGATGTGGCCTTGATCCAGGTCTCGCCGCCCGACCGCCACGGCAACTGTTCGCTGGGGGTATCGGTGGAAGCCACCCGCGCGGCTTGTGACGTCGCCAAAACGATCATCGCCCAGATCAACCCCCGCATGCCTCGCACCCACGGCGACGCCTGCATTCCCTATTGCGATATCGACTATGCGGTAGAAATCGACAGTGCATTACCCGAACACCCTCCCGCCACCTTGAACGAGGTTCATCTTCGTATCGGTCGGCATGTGGCCGAACTGGTCGAAAACGGTGACTGCCTGCAAACCGGCATTGGCGCCATCCCCGACGCTGCGCTGCATTTTCTGCAGCAGCACGACAATCTGGGCATCCACACCGAGATGTTTGCCGACGGTATCCTCCCGCTCATCGAGCGCGGCGTGATCACCAATCGCAACAAGGTGGTTCAGCGCGGCAAGCTCGTCACCGGTTTTGTCCTCGGCAGCAACGCCCTCTACGACTTTGTCGACGACAATACCGATATTGCCTTCACCGATATCGAAGAAGTGAACAACCCGGCGGTCATCAGAAAAAACCCCCAGGCGGTGTCGATTAACAGCGCCATTCAAATCGACCTCAGTGGCCAGGTCTGCGCCGACTCCATTGGTAGCCGTATTTATTCCGGCTTTGGCGGGCAAGTCGACTTTGTCACCGGAGCACAGCTCTCCAAAGGCGGTCGGTCCATTATCGCCCTGCCCGCCACCGCGGCGGGCGGCACCGTCTCCAGACTGGTCACCCAGCTCAGCCCCGGCGCTGGCGTGGTCACCTCACGCGCGCAAATCGATCATGTTGTTACCGAATTCGGTGTCGCCTCGCTGCGCGGATGCAGCCTGCGCGAGCGCGCCAGAGCACTGATCGCCATCGCCCATCCCGACTTTCAGGACCCGCTCCATCGCCAGTGTTTCGACGCCGGTCTGCGTCTCTGAACCCGCACGACGTCACTGAGCCAGACTCTCGCATTCGCCAGATTTTGCGACTATGCTCCAAGCATCTAATAATTCTAAAAGGAATACGTTATGAAGCACCGCTCCCTGCCCACACTGCTCTCCGCCTGCCTGCTCGCCAGCTCACTCCCGGCGCTGGCAGACTATGAATCTCCCGCCGAAACCGACCTCGGGCTCTATGTCGGCGGGCAACTCGGCAAACTCAAAGTCGACGTGGACGGCATACAAAACGCCGATACGGTCGGCGTGTTGGTGGGCTATGGTCTCGGCTTTAACGGCGTATCGGTGGAAGCCGAATACAATACCGGCGATGGCGACATCAATATTCTCGGCAATACCGGCAGTTACGACGCAGACACGCTGGGCCTGTTTGTTGCCTACCGCACTCCGGGGCCGGCCTACCTCAAGGCCCGCGCGGGTGCCGTCAGATCGGAAGTGGAAGCCGACATCACGGGGATGGGACAGACCGACGAAAGTGAAACCGAATTCTCCATGGGCGTTGGCGTCGGTATCCGCCTCGACAACTTCCGCATTGAAGGGGAATTCAGCAAAGTGGACAACGATGCCAACCTGCTCAGCTTCGGCCTGATCTACCAGCTATAAAGCACCTTTTCGGCGACTGAGGGCAGTGGCGGAAAGTCATTGCCCTCGGCGCGCGAATGGCACATTATTTCTGCTCCAAGGACGTTATCCCCACAAGGAACTGTGTATGAAATCCCTTATTCCGTTTGCTCTGACCTCAGGGCTTATTCTCGCATCCGCCATGCCCGCCGTGGCAGAAACCTCCGCGGCGGAGAGCGGCCCCTATCTCGGCGCCAAAATCGGTCGGCTCGACATTGATGCTGGCTACGAGGTAGACGACCCGGCAATGACCGGCTTCGTTCTCGGATACAACTTCGGCGGCTGGGCCATTGAGCTTGAACGCAACAGCGGGGAAGGCTCGCTGACCGAACCCTTTGGTGGCAGCAGCTATGATTTCGATGTGGACACCACCGCCGCCTACTTCGCCTACCGAACAGAGGGCGAAGTCTATTTCAAAGTCAAAGCGGGCTGGCTAGAAGAGGAAATCGCGTTTGACTACGAGAATGAGAACATCAACGAATCCGACACCGGCTTCAGTGCCGGTATCGGTGCAGGGTTTCGCGGGGAAATATTCCGCATCGAGCTCGAAGTCACCCGCATCGAAGAAGACGCGATTCTACTGGGTGCCGGGCTGATCGCGCAATTCTAGCGAGACAATATTTCATCAGTCACACGCAGTGCCGCTATGCGTCGAGCATGGCGGCCAGCTTCTGCTTCATCGGCAGCACCCAGTTGTTCTTCAACTCCGGCGACAACAGCCCCTGCGCCTCCAGTTCATCACACAAATGCATCTGATGCGCGAGATCAAACATATCCAGCTGATGGATAATTTTCCCGCCGTCGCTAAAGGTAATAAACGATACGCCCGGCGTTTCGAAAAACTCGCCATTGTCTCGTCGGCCAGGTCCGCGATTCATCCAGTGGGTGATAATCCGGTTGTCGGTTCCCACATAGACGCCCGCATAGGGAAAGGTCCACGCTTCCCAGCCCTTCTGCATATCGCGGCCATAATGCGTGGCTTTAATCTCTTCCGTCCCGCGCGCCGTCACATTCATGGTCCCCGCATACTCGCAGGTATAAATGCAGTCGCGGTCGTATAGCTCGTCGACGAAAAACGTCCACTCATTCGTCTCGTCAGCCTGCCGGTGCGCGCGAATCAACTTGTCAGCCAGCTCGCGCAGGGCCGTTTCACTCAGTGCCATAATCTGTTCCCTGTTATTGTAAGAGGATGAGAACCGCTTCGTACTTTAGCCTATTGCTCCTCAACCAACCGGAACATCCTCCCTTTTAGTGATATCTATTACACAACGGCGCGGCCACGGCCGCACCGCTCCAGCGTAATAACAAATGGGGAATGCATGATGAAAACCTACAAACGCACACTATTGCTGCTCGTCAGCACTGTCGTTTTCGGAAGCGGCGCTGCCTTTGCCAAGCCGCCAGAAGGTGCGGGGAACAGCGGCAAGCAAACACCGCCCGGCCATGCGATGAAACAAGGCAAGCAGAGCCACTACGATGGAGGCCGCTACTTCAGCGACCGTCGTACCAGCGACATCCGCCAGTATTACAGCGACACCGCGCGCAGCGGCAAATGCCCTCCCGGACTGGCGAAAAAAGGCAACGGCTGCCAGCCGCCGGGACAGGCTAAACAGTGGCAGCGCGGCCACCGTCTGCCCGACGATGTGCGCTACTACGATTTGCCTCATGCCCTGCTTCACGAACTGGGCCGTACGCCCGAAGGCCAGAAATTAGTCCGCGTGGGTACGGATGTACTGCTGATCAGCACCGCTACCGGCGTGGTTATTGACGCACTCGAAGACCTGTTCTAGGCAGACCGAACGAAGGTGATCCGTCATTCGAGGGATCACCTTCATGCCGCTTATTCCTTCACCGCGGCCAGAGCCGTTTCCTGCCGCCGGAGCAGTCGCAGCGGATTAAACTCCGAATGGATTGCCAGCCCGAACAGGATCATTCCCGCACCGACAAACATGCCGGTAGAGACCTGCTCGTCATTGACCAGTACGCCCGCCGTCATTGCCAATACCGGGGTAATCAGCGGAATGAGCGACACGGCCTCCACACTCATTTCCCGCAGAATAAAGTAATACGCCGCGAAGCCCACCAGCGAAGCAAACAGCGCCAGATACAGCAGCGATGCCAGCGATACCGGACTGAATACAATCGGTTCCACCCCCACCACAAAGACCCAGCTCAGCAACATACCGGGCAAAGCAAAAGCCATCGCGCCCAAGGCTTGCTCGAAGGGCGGCACACTCAACTCGGCATTGAGCTTTTTCACCCATAGCGCACTGCCGGAAAACAATATATTGGATACCAGCATTAAGCCGATTCCGGTCAGGCCATCACCGCTAAGCGCCGCTTTATCGAAAACAATACAGCCCAGTCCCAGCGCGGCAATACTCAGTGCCAGCAGCTTGCGGGGCCGAATCAGGTTCTCGCCGAGAATGGGTTTAGCCAGTAACAGCGTGAAGAACGGCGACAGACCAAACAGCAGGGACACCAGCCCCGAACTGATGTGTTGTGTCGCCATGTATACCAGCGCCATATTCGGGAACAGACTGATCGACGCCGCGAAATACAGTTTGCCATTGCGGCGTACCGACAGCCCCGCCAGACCAAACAGTGTGCACACCGCGCTGCCCACCATAAAGGCGAGTGCAATACGCAGGCTGAGTGCGGCCATCGGGCTGAGGGTATCGCCCCCTAGCTTGATCGACAGTGGCGTGGTCGCCCAAATGAAGATGACCAACAGATAGGTCAATTTCACAAACATGATGGTGTCCCTGTATTTTCCCCTACACGTTTTGGGGAGAGGACAGTTTTCCAAGGCCAGAACGACAAAGGCCGCGGGAGAACTGTCCGCGGCCTTTGAAAAGAAATCTGCTGTTTAACGCTGCATCATCTCCGGGCCGCACGCCATCGCGCCACGCGCACAACGGCGCGAGCGACGACAGACATCTTCGGGGCCCAACAATTTTGCATGGCAATACATTCAGAAATTCAGATTGAAAAGCACTATAAGGCAGCGCCGTTTGAGCGCGCAAGCATTAATTGCGCGACGGGATACCAAGGCGCTAAGCCGTCGTCAGCAAGCCATACTCAGGCGGCGTACTCCTGATCCAGATACGCCAGAATATCCGCCGACTCAAACATCGCCACACCGGTATTCGGGTCCACCAGATACGGCACCTGACTGCGCCCGGTCAACTCAAACAGGCGGCAGCGGTTGTCGCTGGTGATCGGCGCATCGGGAAAGAATTTTTCGCGCACGACTGGCGGCCCCATTTCCTGCCAGCGCGACTTGGCAAAATTGCGCAAATGATAGGGAAGCTCCAGCTCGCACAGGCGCTCGCGCACTAGCCGGGCATACGGACTGGACTCGAAACTGTACAACTCCAGCGGTTTAGCGGGCGCCACCGAATCGCGGGCACTCAAACCACGCGTGGCAGGCAAGGAACGCCAGCCGGTGGCAACATGCGAGCCCAGCAACTGGGCCGCGCGACGAACACCACGCGGTGCCTTTCGCCCATCGCCGTACTCCGCATACAGGTAGTCGATAATGTCTGCCGACTCCTGCAACACCACGCCGGTATTCGGATCTTCCAGCAGCGGGAACTGACTCTTGCCGGTTAAATCCAGCGCCTCGGTGCGAAAACGCATCCCGCCTTTGGGGCAGGGATAAACCATCGCATCCAGATCCAGCTCCGACAGCACTTCGCGCACCAGCCGACAAAAAGGACAGGCTTCAAACTCATAGAGCTTCAGCAGCTTTTCGGGCTTTTTTTGCGCCCCATTAAAGGCCGCCGTACCACGCCAGGCACGGCTGGAACTGGCAAAGACCGATGTCGCAACATCCAGCGCTTTCATAGTGACTCCCCCAAGAATAATTATGTGACTACGCTAGCACAGAATACCGACGGGACAATGACACAGCGCTCAGCCCGTTAATAACGCACTGCAGAACAAGGGGAAATACCTCAGTGGCGAATCAGGCAAAGCGACCACGTACAGCCAGGGCAACTCTCGGCGCCAGCAGCGTCGTCAACAGCACCAACAGCCAGAGATTCCCGCCCTCCAGCCGGTAGGCAGCCAGCAACTCCTCTGCGTTCTTACCCTGCCACCAGCCAAAACTGAACTCGAACAGCAGGGTCATCAGCAGCCAGACGAGACCGAGACGCCAGCAGGCAAGGCTCTGCCCCGGCTTTATCCACGGCAAACTCAGAAACGCGACCAATAAAATCAACAGCGACAGCAGCACACCGCTGAGCGGTAGCCCAGCGTGCGCGCCAAATTGGGGAATCAGCACCGCTTCGCGAAACAGACCATTGGCCATCGCGAGAAGCAGAATGCCAAACCAAACCACCACCGCCTTCAGCCACATAGCCATCTCCGGACTCCGTGAGGAAAAAGGGATACTCGGCGCTCACGCCCAACAAAGGCTAAGGCCGCTCCAGCTCCACAAACGCGCCTTCCCAAATACTGTAGGTCAGCCCGTTATTGTGGATGAGTGTAGAAAACGGATGCACGGCCGAACCGGCACACTCTGCACGCAGCATCGACAGCGATTCACCTTCAAAACCCAATGCCGAAAACCTTAGCCGATAATCAAACTCAAATGCCGCCCTATCCACTTGCATCACAGAAAGCGCTGGCGCATCACATTGCCTATTACCAAGCGTCAGTGCTGCATTTGAAATCGTCCCCACTTGTCCAAGTAAAGGCTCGATATCGTCGACACCCACGGCACTGACACCGGGAAACTTGGCGGATACGACGCGCCATTGGCACTCGTACCAAGGCGACTTTGAGCAAGCCGCCAACGCGAGTATCACAACGAAATTAACAATGCGTTTAATATTCATTACTTCAATGAAGTCCGACTTATCTGCGAATGCCCAGCCAAAGCAAGCACTCGTCCTGACTAATCTACAACCTCTACTGACGCTACGATAGTTGGTGGGCTATTGTGCCGCTTGCGCCGCAGCCAGAGTCGTCGCAATCTGCTGCTGAGTGATATATCGGCCACCCGAGGACTCGCAGCAATAGAAAATATCCCCACCTTCCGACTTCTCTGAGACATACCGGGCCAACTCCAGCGCCTTTCTTGCATCTGGGCTTACACTGTCTCCACTCAGGTAAATATTTGCCAGTTGATAACGTGCAACCAAGGCATCGCTATTCCGATTAAAATAACCCGCCTTACCCACCGCACCGACAAGCAGACCATTCGCCCAATTACCTTCCGCCTCCTGCGCCGCAGCCAGCGAATACCATTTGATCGCCGTCGGAATATCCTTCTCCACGCCCACCCCAAGTTCATAGGCCACGCCCATACGCAACTGAGCCCAAGGCTCTCCTCGCTCGGCGGCAGGACGAAGAATACGAAATATCGTATTGTAATCGCTACGCTCCCACGCAATGTCGACCGTACGTTCACCGGGATTCGGATTTGGCCCAGCGCAGGCCGACAGACACAGCAAGACAACACATAGCAAGCTACGAATCATAAAAACCTCTCCCTTTACGCCATACTTATTATCAGCGTCCATCAGGACTTCTTTAATCATTTGTCTTGCCGACAACTTAGGGGAAATGGGGTCAAGTCTTTCACCGTGCCTCAACTACAAAACTGGCGTTATTTCGTCTAGAAAGCGCTCGAGGAAAAACCTGACCCTAGTATCTTTTTAGGTGTTTGGTTCACAGCTCAGTGCTGACCTCGACGGCAGATTCAGTAACCACTGCGATAACCGTTGTGCCTGACGTAAAGTACACTGCAGGGCTGCTGGTAATAACCAGACCGTTCGGATAGACAGCCCGAAACTCCATTGCTGCTTCATCGTTTACCTCGAACACTCGCTCGCTACCTGCCGGAATGTTGCCAAGGCTTTTGCTTTGCTCCCTCCAATGCGCAGTGACTTCGACGCTGATGTCCGATTCGTTTTTCACAACTAACTTTGGAGTTGCGACATAGGGAGCAGCAAAGTACACGAGCGAGCCTGCTCCAATGACGAGAATCGCAACAGTGACGAACAGCAGCTTCTTGACCACAAACAACACCTAACGCCGCGTTCACCGCCTTGTCCGGTGCAACGCTTTGTTATAAGCGTTGTCGATTTCAGAAGATATATCTTTCATGCCCTTACTTAGGGTAGAACTAATTGATTCTTGAGGTATATATCTATTCATAACCACATCCAGCTTTTGCGCTTCAGGATGCCTAACCATCACATCAAGATATACCTTCAGCCTATCTGCTTTTGTTGTCGGTCGTTGAAGCTCCTTTTTAAGCTTCTCTTGAAACCTACAGATTTCGTCTTCGTCATCCCACTCATGCAATTCGCTGTACAAAATTCGAGCAAGCCTATTCTGAGTCCATCCTAGCTCAGCTATCAGACCTTTTATTTGCAACAAAAGCTCATGATATTCAGGTTTTGTCCCCATTTGTCTTTTCTTAACCCCTAGCATTGTCAATGTCCCAGCGGGGACAATTTTTATTGAACTATGGAGATTACTATGTCCAAATCAATGTCAAAAGCCGCTGCTGCTCGAATTCAGTCAGCGACAGCTAAATCAAACGGTGGAGTCGTCCCGAAAGGTTCTTTTGCTGCAAGAGCGCAATCTGCAGCAAGCCAATCTGGTTCAACTCGCCCACCCAACGGCCCAAGCACAACCGGTAAGCCTTCTGGAGGTGGGCGAGGCAATAACCCTCCAAAAGGAAAGTAACTAATTGCAGCTAGTCAGACTGCTTCTAAAGCGAGTCAGAAACTCTGACTCGCTTTTCTTTAGCTCTTTGTAACTGATCACTTCCATTGTTTTTTCTAATGCACATACACAAACCTGAGTTTTTTCAGCTTGTCGGTAAGAGTTCATTAGTATGCGCGACGAGTTTACACAACTATCTATAAGTTCATATTCAACATTAATCGGGTACCGTTGATCCTCAAAGAATATTTGGTCTGCTTTATAAGCTCCGAATGCGCCAATAAATAGAGCAGCTGTAGCCGACAAAAGCGGCTTCTTAAATTTCTTATAAGAGTGACCTGCAAATGACTCTTTGCATTCGCTACAAACAATATTCTCACCAAACTCAATTTTATTGTCTGTAGCGCAAGATGGACATTCGATCTGCATGGATTTCCTTAGAGCTTATAACGCCCTGCGGCAGGGGCAGACAAAAAAGCGCAGCTTTTTGAATGTCCCGCCGCGTTTTTCAGCGGCAACTGCCCGCTCTTGTTATAGGGCTTGCTTAAATACATGTGAATGAGAAGGTTAACCGGCAATCAACGGTTCGAAGGATTTCATTCACCAATTTTGGAGCCTCCCAGATTTCTGAATCGCTTTCCGTGGTTAAGGACAAGAAAATATCGCAATCTTTTAGAGCCACATCGTTAAGCCGATAAAAACTTATGATTGAGCCTATGACCTCTTCTCGAAGCTCGACCACACCGACATTAAACGAGTTATCTTTCCCTTTTCGACACTCAGCGCCAGAAATCGCTTTCGACAATTCTGCTGCTTGGGCATCTGTCAGACATAGGAATCTAAAGGATGTAGATTCCGAAAATCCGTAGTCCCGGCATCCGCTCATTGAGTATCCTTATAACGCCAAAAGCAGGCTCGCCGCTTTTTGGCGTCGCACTGCCTTTTCTTGTTATGTGTTTTTTTCGAGATTTTCATATATTGTTCGCCCCCCATGAAAATCAGGTTGAGCGCAACTGAAAAAAACTTCTTGCTTCACTGTATATTTGTACGATTCTCTAGTTACGAGAGAGCTGAAATTAATCTCTAGTAGAACCACAATATTCGGCCTCTCCATTGGGCTTTTGGGGCTGCTTAAGTACTTGTTGAAAAGTTCCTTCTGGATAGTCCCGGACTGCAATACCTCACCGGGAGCCAGTATCTGAGTGCCGTCTTCCTGATGTTCAATCTTTGTAACAACATCGTCCAAATACTTTTCACCATACCAAACTTTAAAATCGCTATTCTCGACTAGGACTGGAACATTCGACATATTTTTATAATAGAGAAAAATGCCGATAGGTGGGCTTTCACAGCTTAGCACCTCAGAATCCATGGCCCACTTATGATCAACAAGTTTTATCAAGGGGTCGGTCAGCGAAATAAGTCCTCGCTGAACTGTAGTTAATGCCTCACTCACTTTTCTGGAAGATCGAACGGAAAGGTGGAGGCTTAAGACGGCGACAGATGCTATAACGTACGTCGCAATGTAATACCACTTTTCCAACGGTGAGATAGCTATCTCGATTAGTTCCTTTTCCATAAAATTATCCTGAGGTCATAGCGTACACATAACGCCAAAAGCAGCCGCACTGCTTTATAGCGTCGGTTGCCTTTGCTTGTTATATTTTTCGATCCACCCAGCTACCCGATCATGCACTTTAGATCGCGTAGCAGCACTCAGAGCCAGTTCAAATCTGGCCAAACCATCTGGAATATTGCCAGTCAATTGCTTAACCGCGTACAACCAAAAATAAGCACTCTCAGGATCGAGGTTTTGATGAGAGCGATCTGAATAGAATTCAGCAAGCGCCAACATCGCATTCAAGTTTAATTCTTCAGCTGCTCCTGTGAGCCAAAATTTAACCTTGTCCTTTTGTATATTCGCATCTAAATTAGCGCCGGGCTCTAAGCCATACATATACATCATGCCGAGCTGCAACATTCCATTGGAATCACCATGCTCGACAGCCGAAAGAAGATACTTTTCGCCCTTTTTGGCGTCTATGATTTTATGGTCAAAAGTTAAGTTGAGGTAATAACTTCCGAGGAGCACTTTCGCATCTGTATTACCCATTTCAGATGCCCGTTCTAGTATAGATAAGGCCTCTTCAGTATTCTTGGGGACGCCAGTCCCATAAAGAGTTCTATAGCCAAGATCAAAAATTGCTGGGGGATAATCTTGGGCAACAGACTTCTTTAGCCATCTCATTGATATATCTTCGTGCCGAGAAAGGCCCCAGCCGTTCCAATAAGCTTGAGATACCATTAACTGAGCGCTTGCGTCACCTTTCTTTGCAGCCTCCATATAGAACTGTGTTGTGGCACGAAGTTCTTCTTCCGTAGGTTCCCCCGCTTGAGAAATTGTGGAGTAAATCAGTACGAAAATAAGTAGAATACGTTGCATAGCTTCCCTAGAAATATAACGCCTGCAACATGGGCGCACAAAAAAGCGCAGCGTATTGGGCGTCCCAGCGACCGCAGGGAGCGAATGCTTGCACTTGTTATGAGCCGCCAAGTTTAAACAACCCAATGAATAGTAATACAAGAACCAGAAACGCAAATAGAACAATGAATGAACCTAAGATGCGCGCGACATTTTCGATAGTATTTTTTTCAAGATTGAACCCGGATAAAGCCGCACCTAAAACATAGCCCGATCCACACATTGCTGTGTGCCAAACATACGCAAAACTAAGAAGAACGATTGGTAGAACCCAGTTACTCTTTGTTTCCCAATATGCTGCTCCAATAGCGGCGGTTAAGGTCACCCATTCCAACCATTTGAACCAATTTTCAATGTGATCTTTCCTAAATGCCCAGTGCATAATTTTTGCTTCCTTGCGTAGGCCTAAGGCTCATAACATCTTAATAACAAGCGCGCTCGGTTTGCCCTGAATACACTTTCCCCCTTGCACATCCAAGCCATTGAAATAATTGGACATTCACTCTGGTGAATCACTTTCCACAAAAAAATAACCGCGCGCGCACGGTTATTGGGATAACGAGGGGGTCTTATATATCCTGGCTTCATGTCCCTATGCGCCTGTTTTAATTGGGCTTTTCCGGGGAGGAATTGGAAAAGCGTGCCGTATTCACAGTGGAAATCCGTCTTTGGATTTCATCGTCCTTTGACTATAGCAAGTGCACGGTAAATTGAAAGCCATTGGACGGCAGCAAGGCAGGCGGCGCGCCCGCCTTGCTGGTTAACAGCGTTTATTTCACGCCGTCGTAGCCGAACACGACCTCGGGGCCGTGTTGGATGATTTGATTGATGATGTCTTTGGTGGCTTCGGCATCGTTAATACGCGGGAAGTCGCTGTCTGGGACCGGCACATTTAGGAAGCGGCACAGGGGCTCCCAGCCTTCGGCGACGTTGAAGACGAGCAGGCGCGATGCTGGTATCACGTGTTTTACCTCGTCGATGTGCTGCTGATAGCGCTGAATCAGATGCGCTTTGTCGTGCATGCGGTCGTCGAAGTAGTCGTTGATGGTGAGCTGCATAAAGCGCCCGAGTTCGACGCTGCGCAAGTAGTCGATCCAGTGGGGTGCAAAGATGGTCTCCTGCGTAGAGGCAAACCACTGCTCGGGATCGCGCACGGTGAGAATCACCTTGGCGTCGGGGTAGGCGTCGGCCAGCGCCTTGTAGCTGGTGCAGGCGGGAAAATCGACCGTGGAGTGAAAGCCTTCAAATGTGGCCGCCCAGTCTGGCTGTCCGGTCAGGGCATCGACCCAGTGCTGCCAATGTTGTGGCCCGCGCGGCAGGCATTCCACCATGTGATAACAGGGGCCAAAGCCCAGTTGTTCCAGCGCCGCCTTCATACTCATGGTGCCTGTACGGCCAAAGCCCGCACCGATCACGTTTACGCTCATGTTTTTCGTCTCTTGATATCGCTGCCATTATTAGGAAGCCGCCGTACTGCGTGATCATCGCGATCACCGAGCAGAACCGGCAGCTAGTAGAGCAGTTTTTGTAGACGCAAAATATGAAATGGATCGCGATGTGTCGACGGCATTTTACGAACACATTGACGCCACTGAATGCTGCTAATAATAGACAGACATTGCCCGCAGCACATGAACGCTGCGGACAATGACTGCGTCACGCCCTGGACAGGGTAATGGCGAGGTCTTCGATCAAATCCTCCTGGCCGCCAACGGTCCCCCGGCGGCCGAGTTCCACCAGCAGATCCCGCGCGGACACGCCGTATTTTTTCTCGGCACGCTTGGCGAATAGCAGAAAAGAACTGTAGACACCGGCATAGCCGAGAGTCAGTGCATCCCGGTCGATACGCACCGGATGGTTCATCATGGGCAGCACAAGGTCTTCGGCAACGTCCATGATTCGGTATAGATCAATCCCCGACTCAACACCCATGCGACTCAGGACAGCGACCAGCACCTCCAGCGGGGTATTGCCCGCACCGGCGCCCAGTCCTGCCGCTGAACCGTCGATGCGGACGGCGCCCGCAGCGATGGCAGCGACGGAGTTTGCGACGCCCATGCTGAGGTTGTTGTGGCCGTGAAAGCCAATCTCTGTGTCGGCGTTCAGCCCTTCGCGCAGACACTGTATTTTACTGCTGACCTCGTCGGGCAGCATGTAACCAGCGGAATCGGTGCAGTAGATACAGTTGGCGCCATAGGATTCCATCAGTTTCGCCTGTTCAAGCAGCGACTGGGCATCGAGCATATGCGCCATCATCAGAAAACCGACGGTGTCCATGCCCTTCTCCCTTGCGGCGGCGATATGCTGCTGGGACACATCGGCTTCTGTGCAATGGGTTGCGACCCGGATTGTCGACACGCCCAGTTCATGGGCCATGTTCAGGTGATCGACGGTACCAATCCCCGGCAACAACAGCGCCGAAATACGGGCGTTTTTCATCGCCGGGATGACGGCACTCAAGTACGCTTCGTCGCTGTGCGCGGCGAAGCCATAGTTTACCGAGTTACCGCCCAAACCGTCGCCGTGGGTCACTTCGATCAAGGGTACGCCAGCCGCATCCAGCCCACTGGCAATGCTGAGCATTTCTTCGATAGAAATCTGGTGCTGTTTCGGGTGCATACCGTCACGCAGACACATGTCGTGCAGGACCACCTGCTTACCGTGTAGATTCATTGCAATACCTCGGGTCATTGTTCAGCGCGGGGGGAGCTGTAGAGTGTTTTCGTCGACGGACTCGGCAAACATTTCTGCCGTTCTCAGCCCGGCGGCCGTCATAATGTCCAGGTTGCCCGCGTAGTTGGGCAGGAAGTCGCCGAGGCCTTCCACCTCCAGAAAAGCGCTGACGCGATTGCCGTCAAACACCGGCCCGTTCACCAGACGATAGCCCGGCACATAGCGCTGCACTTCCGCCACCATGCGCTTCACGGACGCAGTAATGGCCGCTTCGTCAGGTGCCTCAGCCGTGAGGCAGTGCACGGTGTCGCGCATCAGCAAAGGCGGTTCCGCAGGATTGATAATGATGATGGCTTTGCCCTGTTTGGCGCCGCCAACGCTTTCGATGGCAGAGGCGGTGGTGCGGGTGAATTCATCGATATTTCGGCGCGTGCCCGGCCCGACTGACCGCGAGCTGACCGTGGCGACAATTTCACCGTAGTCGACGGCCTGCACCGCGGAGATGGCGGCCACCATAGGAATGGTGGCCTGCCCGCCGCAGGTGACCATATTCACGTTCATCGCCAGGTTGCCGGCGTGCTCAGACAGATTGACCGGGGGCACGCAGTAAGGACCAATCGCCGCCGGGGTCAGGTCGATCATGATCACCCCCAGCGCATTCAGCTTTTCGCTGTGCTCGGCATGGACGTATGCGGAGGTGGCATCGAAAGCGATGCGAATATCGTCATCCACCACCGAGGGCAGCAAGCCTTCGATGCCGGAGGTGGATACCTTCAGGCCATATTGCTGCGCCCGCTTAATACCCTCTGACTCCTCGACGCCAACCATCCACACCGGCTCGATCCACTCGCTGCGCAGCGCTTTCATCAACAGGTCGGTACCGATGTTTCCCGGCCCGATGATCGCCGCTTTCAATTTCTTCGCCATACCGCCAGCACTCTCCATTCAATGCCATCCCACTGCGACAGAGCTTCCCGACGACTGCGGGGCGCCTCTGCCTTGCCGAATCAATATATCACTCAATAATATTGTCATACAATATCACAAGGTGCTACATTGGCCTCAACTGTACATTCGGGAGAGAGTTGTTATGGCCCACACTGATCAGGTCATTATTGTTGGAGCAGGGCCGGTAGGTGCCGTACTCGCCCTCGCATTGCGCAAGATGGATATTCCCGTCTGCCTGATTGAGGCACTCGACGAACCGGAAATTGATTGTCGGGCAGCCTCCTGCCACCCGCCGACTGTTGCCATGCTCGACGATCTGGGGCTGCTGCCGATTGGCCTGGAGGAAGGGCTGGTATCCCCGGTTTTCCATTACCTGGATCGCGTAACCGGCGAGCTGATCGGCAAGTTCGATATCGGCGCGATGCAGACGCCGCCTGCCCACCCCTATGTGCTTCAGTGGGAACAGTACAAGATTGTGTTTGCGGTTCTGGACCTGCTGGAAAAGGACAGTGGCGCCAACGTCCGCATGTCGACGCAGTTGCTGGGTATTACCCAGGATGACAATGGTGTCTGCGCCTCGGTACGCAATGCCGATGGCGAGCAGGAAGACATACGCGGGCGGTTTCTGGTCGGCAGCGATGGCGGACGCAGCACCGTGCGCAAGCTAATGGATATCGACTTTGAAGGCTTCACCTGGCCGGAACGTTTTATCAAGATCGACACGCGTTTCGACTTTTTCCAGCTCGACGCCGACATTAGCAATCGCAACTACTTTTCCGACCCCGACGAGTGGATGAACCTGTTTAAGGCGCGAGGTCCCGACGGCGAGGGAATGTGGCGCTCCGTCAGCCCCACCCGCCCCGAGCAGACCGAGGAAGAGCTGCTGGCACCGGAAGCGCTGGAGGCCAAGCTGCAGAAATTCTGCCCCTCAGCGCAGCCCTACGACATTGTGACCGTTGCGCTGTATCACGTTCATCAACGCGTGGCGGCGACCTTTGATAAGGGGCGCGTTCTGCTGGCCGGTGATGCGGCTCATGTGAACAACCCGGTGGGGGGCATGGGCATGAACGGCGGTATTCATGACGCCATCAATCTCGCCGACAAGCTCCGGCAGGTATGGTTTGACGGCGCGGATTACTCGCCGCTGTTCGCACACTACACCCGGCAACGGCGGAAAGGGCAAATCGACTATGTGCAGGCCCAGAGCATTCAGAACAAGGAAACCCTCGGCGAACGCGACCCGGTACTCCGCGCCGAGAAGCTGGCCGCCATCCGCCATCAGTCAGAAACCCCGGCGCTGCACGACGCGTTTATTCGTCGCTCCTGCATGATCGACAGCCTTAATGATGCCAACGCGACCCCCTGACCCGAGAGTGAATTGAGAGGTACTGACCATGGCTACAGCCAGACACCCCCGCCCCCCCGAACTGAAAGACGCCTCGCTGGACGACATCATGAAGCGCTATGTCGCCCGCTTCAAAGACCGCAGCCCCGACTGGGACGCCTTTGCCGACGCCAACATCGACGGCTACCGCCGCGCACAGCATCGCTTTGTGGGCGCCGGTGCGTCGGGTAAGCACAGTGACGACACCATTGTGCCCGCCGGAAACTTCACGGTATCGATTATGCTGGTGCCACCCGGTCAGGCGAATGCACCACATACCCATGAGGTTGAGGAAATTTTCTTCGTACTGCAGGGGCGCTGCGTAGTATTTATTGAAGATGAGGAAGGCAACCGCCTGTCGGAAGAGCTAGAGCCCTGGGAAATGATCTCCTGCCCGCCCGGCGTGATTCACGGCTATATCAACGAAACTGATGAGCCGGTATATCTGCAGGTCATGCTCGGTCGCGGCCAGCCCGAAACGGCGGGCTTTACCGATCAATCCCTGTTCGATAACCGGGAGCGCCACCTGAAAGACTAGCCGCCGATACCACGCCTCCATCAAGCTGACACACCGAGGGCCTCCGATGTTTACCACCCGTCCCGAAATCCGTGGCACCTTCGGTGTCGTCGCCTCCACCCACTGGATTGTGTCATCGGTGGGTATGTCCATTCTGGAGCGTGGCGGCAATGCCTTCGATGCCGCCGTGGCGGCGGGCTTTACCCTGCAGATCGTCGAACCCCATTTGTGCGGACCTGCGGGAGAAGTCCCCATTCTGTTTCATGCGGCAGGCGCCGACAGCCCCAGTGTGCTCTGCGGCCAGGGCGTTGCGCCCGCCGCGGCCACGATAGAAGCTTTTAAACGTCAGGGAATGGATCTGGTGCCCGGCTCGGGGCTGATGTCGGCGGTCGTTCCCGGCGCCTTCGATGCCTGGCTATTGCTGCTTCGCGATCACGGCAGTTTCGATCTGAAAGACGTTCTGGAACCGGCCATTCACTATGCAGAGGCCGGACACCCACTGTTGCCCGGCGCCGCGCGCGCACTGGAGGAAGTGGCACCGATATTTCAGAACGAATGGCCCTCCTCCGGCCCGGTGTGGCTGCCAAACGGGCAGGCGCCGAAAGCGGGAAAACTGTTCCGCAACCCCACACTCGCCGCCACCTGGCGTCGCATCCTCAAGGAAGCCGGAAACGGATCGCGAGAGCAGCGCATTGATCGTGCACGGCGCGCCTGGTCGCAAGGGTTTGTCGCGGAACAAATCGACCATTTCTGCCGCACGCAGTCATTGATGGATTCCAGCGGCGACTGCCACGGCGGTCTGCTCACCGGCGACGATATGGCCGCCTGGGAGGCCCATTACGAAACCCCGGTGAGTTACAACTATCGGGGCTGGACGATCTGCAAAACCGGCCCCTGGGCACAGGGCCCGGTGATGCTTCAGGCACTGTCGCTGTTGTCGGGCTACGACATTCAGTCACTGGATCCGAATGGCGCCGAGTTTGCACACCTGACACTGGAGGCCATCAAGCTCGCCATGGCCGACCGGGAGGCCTATTACGGCGACCCGAATTTTGTCGACGTGCCGCTGGCGCAATTGCTGAGCGATGACTATGCGGCCGAGCGCCGCAAACTGATTACGCCGCGCGCCTCCCAACAGCTTCAACCGGGCGTGGTAAACGGTTTTGAGGAACAGGTACAACGCGCACTGGCACAAGTGCGGGAAGCGACCGACGAGGCCGCCGGTCTGGGCATTGGCGAGCCGACTATGGCCCACCTGCAATCGACCACCAAGCCGGGCGATACGGTGCACGTCGATATTATCGACCGCTACGGCAATATGGTCTCGGCAACCCCTTCCGGGGGCTGGCCGCAGTCGTCGCCCACGCTGCCCGGACTCGGTTTTGCCCTGAATACCCGCGCCCAGATGTTCTGGCTGGAGCCGGGCCTGCCCAGCAGCCTGGCACCGGGCAAACGCACCCGCAATACGCTCACGCCCACCCTCGCCCTCCGCGAGGGTCGCCCGGCACTGATCTGCGGCACCCCTGGCGGCGACCAGCAGGACCAGTGGCAACTGCTCTTGCTGCTGCGGCATATCGATCACAGTATTCCCCTGCAGCAGGCCATCGACATGCCGCTGTTCCACAGCCTGCACGCCCCGGCATCGTTCTATCCCCGTGAGGCGATGAGCGGCGTTGCAGTGGTAGAGGAAAATATGGGGAGCGAGATGATTGAAGAGCTGCGTCGGCTGGGTCACGACCTGCGTATTGCCCCGGCCTGGTCAGCGGGTCGACTGACAGCGGCGAGCCGGGATGCAGACGGCCTGCTCAGTGCAGCGGCAACGCCGCGCCTGATGCAGGCCTATGCCGTGGGGCGCTGATCAGCGCTCACTGGCATTAATCCATACGGCATCATTAATAATGCTGACCGGCCAAGTGCGCAAGGGTTTGCGGCAGGGGCGCTTCATCGCCTCGCCGGTTTTCACATCAAAGCTGCCGCCGTGAACCGGACAAATCACCAGACCGTCTTCGAAGCGCCCTTCCGACAGTGACGCAATGGCGTGGGTGCAGTCGTCATCCACCGCGTAGAACTCCCCGTCGAGATTACACACCACGATCGCATCCATGCCCTCCGGATGAAAGCGGCGCATCTCGCCAGCAACAAAACCGTCCACATCGCACAAACGAATACCGGCATCTACCGCCAAAATTTCAGAGTTGCTCATCAAAAAAGCCTTCCTATCGAGTTAACTTTATGTATTATTGTCATACAAAGTTATTTTGGTCAATACGCGATCGCTGACGATCATCGACGAACGGGAAAACGAGCCATGCGCTATCTGCAGCTCATCAATGCCGGCGGCACAATTACCTCCAAGAGCAACGACCAAGGTGTTCTTGAGGGCGCCGGTCACTCGCTACTGGCAGGTGTAAACCTGGACAGCTTGCCGCTGGCGGTAAGAGAAAAAACGGTTTATCGCGGACTGAGTGAAGACCTCAGTCTGAATCAAGCCAGCGCCATTGCCGGGGCCGCACTGGACGCGGTGCATCAGGACGATGTCGCTGGTGTCGTGGTGACACACGGCACCGACACCCTTGAGGAAACCGCGTTCCTGTGTGACCTGTCGCACGACGGCGGCAAGCCTGTGGTTTTCACTGGAGCCCAGCGCGCCCCCGAACACGCCGGCTATGACGGCCACCGCAATCTGCTCGACGCCCTGCATCTGGCCGCGATGCCCGATGCCGCCGCTCACGGCGTGACGGTGGTTTTCGCCGGAGAAATCCTCGCCGCCCGTTATGCAATTAAAGCCAACAGCGCGGCCTTGACCGCCTTTACGGCGCGGGAGCCCAAAGGGCGACTGGGGCGAATCACCGATCGGGGTATCGCTCTCGGTCGACCGCTGCCCCGTCACACGCCCTGGCAACGCCAGCTACCCGCGCCCGACGTGCTGATTCTCCCCATTTATCTCGGCGCCACTGCCGAGCTGCTCAAGCTCGCCATGACGATGCGACCGTCTGGTCTGGTGCTGCAAACGCTCGGCAGTGGCAATGTCCCGGCGAGCATTGCCGAGCTGATCGAGGCGCACGGCGAAAGCGATGTCGTTTTTGCCTCGGCTTCCCATTGCGCCGGGGGTGTCAGCCCCACCTATCAGTCCGGCGCACGACTCGCCGAGGCCGGTGTTATCGGCGGCGGCGATCTGGATGCCCGCAAGCTCCGGCTGCTGCTTGCCTGCGCCCTTGCGGAACAGCGAGACCCCGAACAATTGAAGTCGCGCCTGGAAGCGTATTTGCTGAGCACCGAAAAATACTATTGAAATATTGTCATACAATATTATAAGGTGAGATCAATACTGACCCACAGCGCAAGGCAAACCACGAATGATCGACAGCACAGCACAGCTCCTGATGGAGGCCTACCAAACCACGCCGGTTGCCCCGATTCGCGACCGGTTTGAGGCAGGTGATGTGGCCAGCGCTTATGCCGTGCAGCAGGCGCAAGTGACACAGTGGGTCGCAGACGGTCGCCGTCCGGTCGGTCGAAAGATCGGTCTCACTTCGAAAGCGGTGCAACAGCAACTGGGTGTTAGCGAGCCGGATTTCGGCCAACTGTTTGCCGACATGGTGTACGGCAGCGGCGAGTGCGTGTCGGTAGGCCGACTTCAACAGCCCCGCATCGAGGCAGAGATTGCCCTGCTGCTGAAACAGGATTTGTCCGGCGAGCAACTGACGATCGCCGACGTCATTGCCGCCACCGACTGGGTGCTTCCGGCACTGGAGATTGTCGACAGCCGCATTGCCGACTGGGACATCAATATTGTGGACACCATTTCCGACAATGCTTCATCAGGCGTGCTGGTGCTCGGCGGCCCTGCCCGCCGACTGGACGGCGTCGACCTGAACGGCTGCGCCATGACCATGACCATTAACGGGACATCGGCTTCCAGCGGCTTCGGTCGCGACTGTCTCGGCGGCCCCCTGAACGCCGCCGTGTGGCTGGCCCGCAAAGCGCGAGAGCTGGGCAAGCCCCTGCGCGCCGGAGAGATCATTCTGACCGGCGCGCTAGGCCCCATGGCCCCTATTCAAAACGGTGACCACGTGGTCGCCAGCGTCGCCGGCATCGGCGAGGTAGAAGTGACTTTTGGGCCTTGAGCCCGATCGTTCTTAAGCAAATCAGGAGAGAGTGATGAGTGAGCAAAGAGAAGTACCTGAGGGCGTCCGCGAAGACGTCGCCGAGATGGTAGGCGACTGGCGGGACTATTACGAAGCCAAGCTGGGCTTTCGTAATCACTGGTATCCCGTGCGCTTTTCCCGCGAACTCGCCGAAGGCGAAATGCTCACTGTAAAAGTGCTGGGCGAACCGCTGATGCTGCGTCGTATTGATGGCGAAGTCTTTGCCATTCGCGACCGCTGCCTGCACCGCGGTGTGCCGCTATCTCGCAAGCCCGACTGTTACACCAAAGACACGATCACCTGCTGGTATCACGGCTACACCTACCGCTGGCAGACCGGCGAGCTGGTCAATATTCTGGCCTGCCCCGACAGCAAACTGATCGGCAAACGCGGCATTCAAAGCTTTCCCGTGCAGGAAGCCAAGGGGCTGATTTTCGTCTTTATCGGCGACATGGACCCACTGCCGCCGCTGGAGCAGGATGTTCCCCCCGGCTTCCTCGACGACGACCTGATGGTGCTGGGCAAACATCGCGATGTGAACTCTAACTGGCGCCTGGGCTGTGAGAACGGTTTCGATACGCTCCACATCTTTATTCATAAAGACACGACCCTGCGCCACTATCGCGACTTCAACTTCCCCATCGGCCATACCGCCAACCCCGGTGCCATCACCTTGGTGGAAAACGAGGGCGGCCCGCAAGGTGTGGAAGATGACTTCTCGAAACACCACCCGGTGTGGGAAGGCGTGATTGATGACCGCATCGTCGTGCGCGGCCCCCGCCACAACAAAGTTGAGGGCACCTCCGCGTCCAGCGGCACCTCTATCTGGTTGCCCGGCGTGCTGAAAGTCGACGGCTTCCCCGGACCGGGCCTCACCCAGTTTGAATGGTATGTACCCATCGACGCGGGTCGTCACATTTACCTGCAAACCATCGGCTGCAAAGTCGAAACCGAAGAGGACCGCGTGGAGTTCGCCAACGAATTTGAAGCGGTGTGGAAGCCCCACGGCCTTGACGGTTTTAACGGCGACGACATCTGGGCTCGGGAAGTCACCGAACCGTTCTACGCCGACGATTACGGCTGGGTCGATGAAATGCTCTGCGAGCCGGACTCCAGCATGCTGGAGTGGCGACGACTTGCCAGCCGCCGCAACCGTGGCATTCAAACCCCGGACGACCTGCGCTGAGTCAGTTCGCGATATCACCCTAAGTGAGAGGCAGCATGAATCTTGAATCACGCTTTATCGATGCGGGCGGCATCACTACCCACTACTACGATGTAGGCAGTGGGCCGGTCATGCTGCTCATTCACGGCGGCGGTGCCGGCGCAGATGCCTACGGCAACTGGCGGGACTGCTTCCCGATTTTATCGCAGCATTTTCGGGTGATCGCCCCGGACATGGTGGGCTTTGGCCGCAGCGACAAACCGTCGCCCGATACCTATGTCTACGACCAGCCGGGACGCAACCGCCACATCAGCGATTTTATCGATGCCATGGGGCTCGATGATGTGATCCTGGTGGGCAACTCCATGGGTGGCGCGGCCGCCATTGGCGCCACGCTCATCAAGCCCGAGCGCACACAGCGCCTGGTACTGATGGGCAGCGCCGGGTTGCCGATTCCCGAGCGCGCCTCCCCACAACTGATGCACAACCTGAACTACGACTTCACCGTTGAAGGTATGCGCCGCGTTATTGCCGGACTCACCGCGCCGGGCTATCAGCCGCCGGAGGAATTGGTGCAGTACCGCTATGAACTGACCATTGACCCCGACACCAAAGCGGCGCTGGCTGCCATCGTTGCCGAGACCCGCAAGGGCACGCTGAACTTTGACCAGGCGCTGCTGACCACCATCAAGCAGCCGGTGCTGGTGGTGAATGGCAAGGACGACGGCGTATCGCCCGTTGCGCGCGCCGTGCGGTTTCTGGAGCTGTTTGATAACAGTTGGGGCTATATCGTGCCTCACTGTGGCCACTGGGCCATGATCGAACATACCGACGACTTCTGCGACATCGTCCTGCGATTCGCCGCGATGGAGCTTGCATCGTGACACAGGCTGAGCAACGTCCCCCTGCGCCGCAGGCTATCCACCGGCTGGTGGAACACCTGGTCGCGACGCCGCATGACCGCCAACTGTTGAAAAGCGGCCCCGAATCACTGTTCGAGCGCTTTGATATTCCCAAGGCACAGCGTGAAGCCCTGCTCCGCAGCGACCGGGACGAACTCTACGCACTGGGGGTACACCCCAATTTTGTTATCAAGTGGCTGATCTGGAGTGGGCGCCCGACCATGGCGTTTTTCCCGATCAGTTACTACTTCGACAGGCGCTAATACCATGGGTCAGATTGTCGGCAGCTTTGCCATGTCACACACACTCGGTGCTCCCGACGGCATTGAGCCGCAGGCCGAGCGAGTCTTTCAGGGCATGCGGGAAGTCGGTCGCCGACTGCGCGATACGCAGCCCGATGTAGTGGTGATTCTCACCAGTGACCACCTGAATAATTTCAGCCTGGAACACCCGGCGCCGCTGGCCGTTGCCACCGATGACAGCTTTACCCCTTACGGCGACATGGGTATACCCACCGACCCCATCAAGGGAAACAGCGCCTTCGCACGGCAACTGCAGCAGTACGCCACACAGCAGCAGATTCCACTGGCCGAGGTTGAGCATGTGCGTCCGGATCACGGGGTAATGATTCCCGTGGCGATCAGCGACCCCCAACGCCAGCTTGCCATTGTGCCGCTGTACATCAATACGGTTTTTGACCCCGCCCCCAGCAGCGCCGAGTGCTGGCAACTGGGTCAGATGCTGCGCCGGTTTATCGAACAGGAGCGGCCTGACACCGAGCGCGTCGCGCTGCTGGCCTGTGGCGGCCTGTCGCACTGGCCCGGCGCCCCGGAGGAAGGACAGGTGAATGAAGCCTGGGATCGCCACTTTATGGCGCAGTTAGTTGGCGATGAAGCCCCCGAATTCGAGCAGTGGAGTAACGAAGAAATACTCCACAAAGGCGGCAGTGGCGGATTGGAAATTAACGCCTGGATTGCCCTCGCGGGTGCAACCCCTGCCTTGCGCGGTGAAGTGCTGTTCTACGAAGCAATTCCAGAATGGGCTACCGGCATGGGTGGCCTCTCACTGTCCTGTGTTTAACGAGCTCGTCCCAGAGTCTCCCTCAGTCGATCTTCAGTGACTGATTTGGGTGATACCTTCAGGGGTATCACCCTTTTTTTGTACTCCCTATCACGCGGAACAAACGGCCCGAGACCCGAGCCGCTTGTCGTCCATTCCACTATTCGTATACCGCCTGATCCTCAACCGGCGCCCAGAGCCATGACTGGCGATCGTCCGGCATCACATCCGGCGTCTTTGCCGTCCAGTTTGCCGCGTCGTCGGGGTCGCCCTTGCCCTTATATGCAGCGAAATCCGGATAGGGAAAGACTGGACGAGTGCGCACCCGTTTTTCACCCTCGTACTGGGTCGCCAGCACCCGCTGCGGTGCCTGCTCTTCTTCAACCCAGCGAATGATATGCGGGACGAAATCAAAGGTGTTGGGGGCATTACCGCCGCGACAGTGGAACATGCCGGGAATCATAAACTGCCTGAACCACTGGCGGACCTCCGCGATCCCGCCCTGACGCTGCGTAACTTGAGCATAGTAATCCAGCTGCGCAACAGGAGAGACACCGGCATCGGCCCAGCCGTGATACACAATCAGCTTGCCACCTCGGCTCGCAAACGCCCGGAGGTCGGGTGCCTGGTAGGGCGCCACCGGGTCAAACTGGCGCGCACTGGCCTCAACCTTCGCAATATCGGTGTCGAAATCAAAATCTCGGTAGTTGTAATCCGCCGGGGGATTTTTCTGAAACGCCAGATAGCGCAAATACCCCTCAGCCAGTGACCGTCGACCGCGACCACTCCACGACAGCTCGCTGCCGTAAGGCGCCGCACCGGGCATAAGCGCCTCACCTTGACTGTTAACCGGACCACTGTAGAGATTTTTAGCCGCCTGTACCTGCCTCTCGCTGAGGCACGCGGCCGCTGCCGGGGCACCTTGCTGACAACGCAGGCGCTCGGGATCAAAACCACATGCGCGAGGGTCCATCAGGATGCCGTCACGCAGACCATCCAGCGCATCGCACTCATCCAGCACCGCTTTATTAAGGAGTTGCAGGGCCTGCCGATCAAACACTTCACGCCCCTCGTCATCGAGAAGCTGCTGGGCATCCCAGTTATTGGCAATGGCACCCAGTCGTCCGGCAAATGCCGGATCGCCCGCGATAATGCCATCAAAGTCTTGCGGATAGTGCTGCGCCAGCGTCAGCCCCTCTCGACCGCCCGTCGAGCAGCCACGAAAGTAAGACTTCGCAGGCTTGCTGCCGTAGAAGCGCTCCGCAATGGCCTTGGCGACAAGTGACACCAGGTGACTTGAGCGCCCGGCGTAATCCTCACGCAATGCGGGACTGCTGCCCCACACCGGATCTTTGATCGGATGCCCGACGTGGCCCATGTTATGCGCCGCGGTCACAAAGCCCGAGGGCAAGACATCATTGCAGTCATCAATGCGCACTATCCCGCAGAATCCACCGCAACCGGCTTGAAAGTAACGACCATTCCAGCCCTTGGTCGGCAGCCTGACGGTAAATTGAATGGCGGGCTGAACATAACCTTTTACCTCGCAGTAAGCGGGCAGACTGCCAGCATCATCAACCGGCTCCGCACTCAGCAGTGCCGTCGGTGCGCCGGGAAGGCGCGTAAAGTCTTCCTTCATTAGCTGCTCGCATCCACGAATCGCAGAGAGCGAGGCATCCAGCGGCGCCACCTTATCTGGCGCCGCCCAGGAAGCCGACGACGCCACAGCAACACCGGCGATAAACGCGAAATTGCGCCCGGCTCCTCGCATTCGCCTCCACCACACTTGAACCGTCTCTGTGCACAAATGGGAATCGATGCACCATTTCGCAGCCTTTTTGGAATATTTCTGAGGCGCTCGCCTCGCAGTTACGACGCATTTCATGATCTACCTCCGGCCTGTAAACGTCATATACTATTATTGTCATACATAATTATATATGACCAACAATTTATCCTGACGACTTGGCACAGCTGTTGCTCTGTATTCTGTATACAAAAATCCACGAGAGAGGGTTAGCAGTCAGCATGAGACAACACCGAGTCATTCGTCCCCTGAAAAGCCCGCGTCGCACATCACTGACCATCGGGCTCGCACTGTGCTCATACGCCGCCATGGTCGACTCCACCATGGCCCAGGACGCAGAGAGCGCACCATCAAGCCGGCCGATTGAGGAAGTCATGGTTACGGCGACCAAACGGGAAACATCCATGCAGGACATCCCGGTAGCCATCAGCGCGGTGACCGGCGAATCGCTGGAAAAAAGCCAGACCTACGACATTGAAAGTTTTGCCCGACTGGACCCGGCCATTCAGGTCAACAACCGGGGTGTGGGCGACAACCAGATCATCATTCGCGGCATCTCGTCGGCGGGTAAACCCACCGTGGGCATTTACTACGATGAAGCGGTAATCACCGGCCTCGGCCTCGACGGCGGCAGTGACAACCAGCCCAATATCGGCATGCACGATGTGCAGCGTGTGGAAATTCTGAAAGGGCCGCAGGGAACGCTGTTCGGCGCCAACTCCATGAGCGGCACCATGCGCGTTATTACCAACTCGCCGAATCTGGACGAGATGGAAGGCAGCCTGAAGCTGTCTGCTGGCAGTGTTTACGGCGGCAACGGCCTTTTCCGTGGCGAGGGCGTGTTGAACGTCCCGCTGATCGAAAACACCCTGGCCGCCCGCGCGGTGATCTGGTCCGACAACGGCGGCGGCTACATCGACAAAAAGCCGGGTAACGGTAAAGACCTCAAAAATGTGAACGACGTGAAGGTCAACGGTGCCAAGCTCAGCTTTGGCTGGCAGCCCACCGACGCGCTCAATATCGAGTTCAGCGGCCTGCACCAGAAATCCGAAGTCGACGACTCTCAATACTTTGAATTCGACGAAGGCGAATACAACAATGTATCCCCCACCGCCGAACCGTTCGAAGCCGAGATCGACCTGTTCAGTCTGCTGGCGGCCTACGATCTGTCGGCGGGCACGGTAACGGCTACCGCATCCTATATGGAACGGGATATGTTCCTGTCCCGAGACAGCACGCCGACCGCAATCCGTTTCGGTATTCCGGCATTACTGGCTTACCACCAGAGTCAGGACTACTCCATTTTCTCCTCAGAGCTGCGCTTTGCCTCTGACTTCTCCGGCCCCGTACAACTGGTCACCGGCTTGTTCTATGCCGATCAGGAATCGGACTCGCAAAACGCGGCGCTGGTCGCCGACCCCGACAGCATGGTGGCACCCTGTGACTTTCACGCCGATTGTGTGAGCAGCGGCAACGCCGAAGCCGACATCAACTCGGCCAACAATGTGAACACCATCGAGCAGCTAGCCGCCTTCCTTGAGACCAATATCGAATTGAGTCCCTACTGGACCGCGACACTCGGCGTTCGCTATTACGAGGCAGACATTGAAGACCGTCAGGTAACCACCCAGGGCCTGCGCTTCCCCACATCGCCGGTGCAAACCGACGATGAAGTCGTCCTCGACGAGTCGATCTCTGAAGACGAGTTCAGCTATAACGTGGCGCTGTCGTACGCGGCAACCGAAAACACCACGCTGTATGCGCGTGCCGCTTCCGGCTTTCGTCCCGGTGGCGTGAACAACGCCGATAATGCAGCGGACTACGGTGTTACCGTTCCGGAACGCTATGAGTCTGACGAGCTGTGGAACTACGAAATTGGCGCCAAAAGCTACCTGTTAGACAAGAAGATCTACACCGAACTGACCCTCTACCACATTGACTGGTCGCGGCAGCAAATCTCGGTGACCGACCCCGGTGGCACCTTTGTCTACATCTCCAACACCGGCAAGAGCGCGGTAAGCGGCATCGAAGCCATGGTAAACGCCAGTTTCGATAACGGACTGAGCGGCAATATCGGCATCACGTACACCGACTCAAAGCTGGCTGAAGACATGCCCGACACCGCCGAAACCAGCGGCTATGACGGCGACCGCCTGCCCTATTCCGCACGCTGGAGTATTGCCGGGCAACTGGAGTATGAACTTCCGGTCGACTTCGGCAAGGTCAGCGGCGATGGCTATGTTAACGCCAACTTCAACTACCGCAGTGACTCCTATACCGGCTTCAACGACGAAGATCCCAACTACCAGAAGCTGGACGGTTACTCACTGTTCGGTCTGCGGGCAGGCGTCCGTCAAGCCAACTGGGACGTCAATCTGTTCGTCGACAATGTCACCAATCAAGCCCCTGAAATTGGCCTGCGCGTTACGGGTGACGGTTACCGGGTTTACACCACCCGCCCCCGCACAATTGGCCTGAGCTATGCATACAGATATTAAGGCAAGCGTACTGCGATGACTGATGAAAATATGCAACTCAATGCAACAGCAAGCCAATCAGAAATAGCCGCAGACAATGCGGCTATTTCTTTTTCTGCCAGCGAGCCACCCAAGCGCAGTGTTTACGGCTGGGTAGTCGTCGCCACCTGCCTGATCGGCATTTCCACCGGCCCGGCGGCGTTTTGTCTGGCCTCCATTGGCATTCTGGCGGAGCCCCTGGCCATCGAATTCGGCTGGAAACGGACGGCCATCAGCCTTGCCATTTCGGTCATGATGCTCTGCACCGCCATGTCGCTGCCGATCATTGGGCGATTTGCTGACCGCTTTGGCGTGAAGACCATTCTGATTCCGTCGATATTGATCCTCTCACTGTGCTTTTTAGCCGCGCCGCTGATGCAAAGCTACTGGCAGTTCATTGCGGTCTATGTCGCCATCGGCACGATTGCCGTGGGCACGAACAGCGTGCCGTATATGCGCATTCTGTCCGCCTGGTTCGATCGCTCGCGGGGACTGGCGATCGGTATTGCCGGCAGCGGCACAGGACTGGGCTTCGCCTATGTGCCCATGGTCACTGAAGCGCTGGTTTCCGAGTTTGGCTGGCGCGGCGGCTATATCGGCCTCGGGCTGATTCAACTGCTTGTCACTCTGCCTCTCGCCTTGCTGGTATTGAAGGAAACACCGGAAGAAATGGGACTGGCGCCCGACGGCCTCAAACTGAAAAGCCACGAGCAGCGCCCCAGCATTGATGACAGCCACGGCGATTCATTAAAGCAGGCACTGCGTCGCCGGGACTTCTGGAGCCTGACGCTGATCTTCATGTCGCTGGCCTTTGTGCTGTACGGCCTGATCCCGCATTTGGTCCCCATGCTCACCGACCGCGGCATTACGCCCGCCAAGGCGGCGCAACTGGCCTCGCTGTTTGGCGCGTCGGCATTTGCAGGCAGGCTGTTGATCGGCTTTTTAATCGACAAATACGACGCGCGATTCATCGCCTTTGTCTTTTTCTCACTGTCGGCGGTCGGCTTGGGAATTTTTGTCTTGTCCCTGCCCTACTGGGTGCTGGTGGTAGCGGCCGTGCTGCTGGGCGGCAGCCTGGGTGCCGAAGTGGACATGCTGGCCTATCTCACCAGCCGCTACTTTGGCCTGAAGTGCTTTGCCGAAATTTTCGGCGTGCTGTTTTCTGCCGTCATGCTGGCGATGAGCCTTGGGCCGCTGGTCTTCGGCATCGTCTTTGACAGTACCGGCTCGTATCAGGCCGTGATGCTGCTGGGTATTCCCATCTGCATTGTCGCGGTGCTGCTGTTGCTGCTCCTTCGTCCTTACGGAGAACGCAAGCGGGGCGCGCCAATCTCCAGCACCTGACGAACCGTTCATCACACGGCAATCAACACAGGCTCAGCAATGGGTCTGTGTTTTTTTGTATCCGCTCGGGGAGGAGTGGCCTTCAGAACAATGCACGACGGTCGGTCGTGGAGACAGGGATTGTAGGCATGCGCTCTGGCTTACCAGCTAGAGTCCCCACGCAGAGGTATTCAGTTATTTTCAGCGTAAAAAAAAGGGCCTTG
Source organism: Spongiibacter tropicus DSM 19543 (assembly GCF_000420325.1). Taxonomy (NCBI): domain Bacteria; kingdom Pseudomonadati; phylum Pseudomonadota; class Gammaproteobacteria; order Cellvibrionales; family Spongiibacteraceae; genus Spongiibacter; species Spongiibacter tropicus. Next base: position 1,194,951 of record NZ_ATUS01000001.1, read on the forward strand.
ATACAAGGCCCCTAGGGATCATCTTACATCGGCTGGCTCAGGCAAGCACCGGAGAATCGTCTTCGATCTGCACGCGGTATCCCGAGCGGACCTGCGGATAGTAATCCCAAATCGCCAGATGCTGTGTGCAACGGTTATCCCAGAAGGCAACAGAGTGCGGCTCCCAACGGAAGCGGGCCTGGAACAAGGGATTTTCACAGTGGAGATACAGATAGTTCAGAATGGCATCGCTTTCCTGCTTGGACAGCTCGTTAATGTGCGAGGTAAAGCCGCGGTTAACAAACAGGGCTTTCTTGCCGGTGACCGGATGGCGACGGATAACCGGATGAACCGCCACAGGATATTGCCCGGTTGGATCAAAGCGCCCGAATGCGAGTTTGCCATCGTGCGTTGCGGTCAGGCCTTCCAGATAGTCTTTCATCCGATCCGACAGGGCGTCGTAGGCGGCATACATGCTGGCAAACATGGTATCGCCACCCAGAGTCGGCAAGGTATGCAAATACAGGATACTGCCCATCGGCGGAATTTCTGCGCAGGTCATGTCCGAGTGCCACTCTTCGCCGGCCACGTGCTTGGAGGACTCATCGGCATGTAACTTGCGAACCTCCGGGTGCTCGGCAGACAGCCCTTTGAGTGCGTGGATCTGCAGGTTACCGAAGTAACGCCCAACGCGCTTCAGCGACGCGGGGTCCAGCCGCTGATCACGAAAGAAGATAACCTGATAATCTGCTATCGCCTGGCGTAGCTGTTGTACCTCTTCCTCCGCCAATGGCCGGGTGAGATCAACCCCGGATACAATAGCGCCGAGACAGGGAGTTAATGGCTCCGCAGTAATGGTTTCATATGACATAAGACAACCCGTAATACTGGAACATCGAGAAAATCGCGGCTGGGACTGCAGCCTGACCGCGGCCAAAACACTGTATACAGTATACAATAAGGCCCAGCAATTTAAAGGCCTCCAGCAGCATTTATGGAGCAATATAAGTAATGAAAAAAACCAGCCGAGCAGTCGTTCAGCCGCCGCGTCTTCGCGATCAGGTTTACGAATTACTGAAGGAAGATCTGCTGGCCGATGTGTTCAAGCCGGGACAGCGGATCGTTGAGCTTGAACTGGCCGAACGCTACAGCGTTTCACGCACCCCGGTGCGCGAAGCCATGGCCCGCCTCAGCAGAGAGGGCCTGCTCAATAACAATGAACGGGGCTATCTGGTGCCACTGGACACCCAGCGCGATGTCCTCGACCGCCTGGAAACACGCAGACTGCTAGATGCCCAGGTCGCACGCCGGGCCGTGCGCTTCGGTGACGACAATGAAATTCAGGCACTGGAAAAGCACTATGCGAGCGAAGTCAGTGCACACGAGAAGGGTCGGCTGAAACAGTTTGTCGATGCCCACCACGCCTTTCGCGACACCCTGCGCGCCATGTCGCGCAATGAGCTATTGAATCGCTGTGCCACCATGGTCGACGACAGCTTTCAGTTGGCACGCAATCAAATTCACGAGTCGGGCGAAAACCGGGAAATGACGCTGCACTGCGACAAAGAGCTGCTGCAAGCCATCAAACAGCGCGACCAGCATGCGGCGGCCAGAGCCATCGAAACCTTTATCGATCAGCTTTATGTGTATTTTGATGTCACCGAGGAAAACGCCGACAGAACCGACGGCTGAAACCGTCTCACAAGCCTGACGCGCCACCCCGCCGGAATGAAATTTGATCTGGATCAGTCAGTCCTGCATTAAGCCGGGACTGACTTGTTAATCTGCCGCCAGACACTTACCATACAATAAGTTTGTCATACAAAAGAGCATTCTATGAAGCTAGGACTTATTGGCTACGGCGCTATTGGCAGCGAGATATACGGCGCGCTGGAGAAACTGGGCGAAGCAGATCAACTGTGCGGAACGCTGGTGCGACCGGGCAGGTCGGCGCCAAAGGCCCTGCACAGCCTCGACGCGCTGATACAATCCTCCCCCGACATCGTTATGGAATGTGCTGGACACAGTGCGGTTGAAGAATACGGTGCCGCCCTGCTTGAAGCCGGGATCGATCTACTGGTGTCATCCGTTGGCTGTCTGGCAGATCCGGCCATCAGCGAGCGACTGATAACGGCCGCCGAACAAGGCAACAGCCAGCTATTACTGCCGCCCGGCGCAATCGCTGGACTGGATGGACTGGTGGCTGCGCAACTCGCCGGGATTGATCGCGTCTGTTACACCTCCTACAAACCGCCCCACGCTTGGCGTGGCACCCCGGCCGAAACCCTGCTGGATCTCGACCATAAAACAGAAGAAGAAGTCTTTTTCGAGGGCAGCGCGCGTGACGCAGCGCGGGGCTACCCTAAAAACGCCAATGTCGCGGTTGCCGTCGCTCTGGCGAGCCTGGGACTCGATGACACCGACGCGCGCCTCGTTTCCTCCAACCGGGTTGCCGATCCGCTGGGAGTTATCGAAGCCGAAGGCGCCTTCGGTCACTTCCGGTTTGAAATTCTGGGGCTTGCCAGTCCGGACAATCCGAAAACATCGCTGCTGACCGCATACAGTCTGTTGCAATGCGCCAGACTGGGTAACGGACTGCCAATTCGTCAGCTTGTAAGCCGTTAACGCCGCAGAGGTATATAATGGCCATTGCGAACCGCATGCTGTAGAACAATAATCTTGTAATAGCGTCGGGCATTGATGCCGGACCAATAACAGACGAGGACGCCCTTGAAATACCAGGACCTGAAAATTACCGTGAACCCGGCATTGGTTCGCGACCACGCCGTCGACAAGTTACGCAATGCGATTTGTACTGGCCTCTACCCTCCCGGCACGCGCCTGATTGAGCGCGAATTGTGCGAAGCCCTCGGTGTGAGCCGAACGTCAGTCCGCGAAGCCCTGCGCCAATTGCAGTCCGAAAGCCTGATTGAAGTTGGCCAGCGACGGAACATCCGCGTGGCCATCGTCAGCTCCGACGAAGCCGCCGACCTCTACTTCATCCGTATCCAACTGGAAACGGAAGCGGTTCGCCGCTTTGTAGAATTAGCCGACAAAGAAGCCATAAAGAATCTGGTGCAGATTCGCAAGGCCATGTCCAAGCAGCTTCACAAGGGCGATATTCAGCAGCTCTGCCAGCTGGCCGGGGAATTCTACGAAACCATCCTTGCCGGTTGCGGAAGCAAAGTAATCTATGACGTTGCCAAACAGCTACTGGCCCGAGTGCAGTATCTGCGCTTCCGCTCCATGTCGGCACCGGGCCGTCTGGATGACGGGCTGCGCGAATGGGACAGTCTGGTAGAAGCGATCACCAGCGGCAAAGGCAAACTGGCCGCCAAGCTGATGGCCGACCACCTGGAAAATGCCAAACAGGCCGTGGTCGCCACCCTCAAAGAGGAAGAACAAAGCCTCGACGGCGACGAGAGCGGCGCGCTCAACGCCTGATACCTTGGCCTCATACCATGGCCCTCCGTAACAAGGCCGTCTCACCATGGGACGGCCTCGTTCATCGGTTCACCAACCCACTGCTTGCAGCAACATTCTCAGCCCGGTTATCGCCAGCACGATCGCAAACACCTTCTTCAACCGCCCCGCATCCAGCTTCGCACCCAGCGTTGCGCCAACCGGCGCAAAAAGCACCGTCATCGGCACAATCGCGGCAAAACCCACCAGATTCACCAAACCCCATGTACCAACCGGGGCATCTGCCGGCGCGTCCCCCGCAATCAACAGGCTCAGCGCCCCGGGTACCGCAATCACCAGCCCGAAGGCCGCCGCGGTACCCACCGCGCGGTGAGCCGCGACATTAAACGCTGTCAGCGTCGGCACCCCGAGCGTTCCGCCGCCAATCCCTATCATCACCGACAAAAAGCCGATGATGGCTGCCAGTAGCCGTTGCACACCAGCAACCGGCAAGTCCTCAAACAGAGCGGGCGCCGAGGCACGAAACAACATATTGACCGCCACCAGCAGTGCAATCACCCCAAACAACGCCACGAAATACTTGCCGTTAAACCCCGTGAGCAACCAGCTACCCGCCAGCACGCCCAGACATATCAGTGGCGCCCAGCGCCGAAGAATTGCCCAATCCACATTCCCCTTGCGGTGGTGAGCATTAATCGACGAGATCGAAGTCGGAATAATCGTCGACAACGACGTCCCCGTCGCCACCAACATCGCGTTGGCCTCGCTCATGCCAAACTGCTGAAACAGGAAATACAGCACCGGCACAATAACAATCCCGCCACCCACACCGAGCAGCCCTGCCAGCACACCGGCACAAACCCCGGTCAGCACGAGCGCCAGCAAAATAGGAATCCACACTGTCAACTCACCGCCCATTCGACACAACTCCCAACACAAAACCCTTCTTCCCGCTCATAGTCCGACTCATACAAATTGTAGTATTGTATGACAATAATTGATTATTCAGAGAAGGACAAGACCGGGAGTGCGGCAGTGGGCAAAAGATGATTGAACTAGACGGGCTGTGTGGGGGGGATGTCAGTCACATACAGCGTAGAACGGGGATAACTCTCCTACTTGGGAGAACGGCACGTCAGTCTCGCGATACATCGGGGTCGGGGCAAGCCTGTAAGCTATCTTTGAAGCTACCAGATGAGTCTAAGCAACGATCAATGGCCGCTTGCGCCGAAAAATACTCAGAGGCTACGTAAAATAGAACGCCAACCACAGACCATGAAACCACTCCCACTATTACCACCACAAAACCGTCACGGTCTGCAGACTTGGAGAAAAGGCGGCATACGAAATAGCCGAGTCCTTTGACAAGAAATTCCAAGACGGCTTCTACAACTATATGCACGAGTAGCCTAAGTATTCCTCCTAGCCACTCCACCGCTACTTCAATGACCGGCATACCACCTCGCCACATCCAGTGATGTTTTACCAAACAACATCCATCAGTATCAGGCCAAAGCCATTCAGGGGAGATAAAATCAAACTGAACTGAAAAACTATCTATATCCTTTTCAAAAAGTCGGACTTAACATCTCCTCTCACTATAACTCTATACAACCTTCTAACAATCGGCACTTCGTGCTCTATAACCTTTCTGTACTCACATTTCGTACAAGAAATATGTATCTCTAGAGTCCTGAAAATCCAAGCGCGACGTCGAAGGAGCGTGTAATAATACTGTTTGTAATCTTGATCATAGTTAGCGGTTACTTCATTCGCGCCACATACAGGGCATGCAACCACACCTTCTAGCGAACAACTTTCAAGCAATCTTTCGTGCAAATCGACTTCATGAGCATTTGCCTCCCCTGCGCAACCACAATTCTCACAACATTGATTTCCCGCAGAGTTCGCCACATCACAAGCCTTACACCTCCACTCATAATCGACCAATGATATCCCCCTAAACTCAGCCAAAAACTCCGATCACCTTCAAGTGTGGGCACACTGGAACCGTTATCGCCATGACATTCCCGCGGCACTTACCCGCAGAATTCTATTCGGAAATGTATTCAATTTTTATTGGTTTGAAAAATGAAAATATCCATAACCCGAACGCAACAACGCTGCCAATACTTGCCGTGAATAGTAGAGCGATAAAGATACCCATTAGCGGACCCGCAAAAATCGCCTTCACTCCAGTAACCGCCTGTGAATTCCAGGTAAGGTTTTCCATTCCAAATGCCCCCATAACCCCAAAGAGAGCGAATATCGGCATAAACCCGCAGATAAGACCTATAGCAATGAGTTTAAATACCGTTCCAGCACTTACTTTCTTAACCGAGATTGTTTCCATTGAACCTCCTTGTTTATTAAAAATACTGTCAAAAACCAGCCTAACTGCGAGCGTTGGTGATTCCGATTCTTGGACTTCCCTGCCTACATTACTCGGGGAACTCCATCAGCTTGACTTTGGTGCCCATTTTATCGGGGAAATATCAGCGTCGCCTGTCTGGCCTTGTTAGGGCTAGTGCGGCAATTGGTAAGAGACATTGCCGTTGTTCACCTTTATATACTTTCGCTGCTCAAGGTCTTTCACAATTGAGCTTAACTGCTGTTCAGACAGCTTCTCTGTGAACAGAGAATTGATGGTATTGGAGAGCGTCTTCACCTTGCGAGGCCGAGACTGGCCCCTGCCTGCCAGGTTTTTCACTATAGCGGATACCATATCGTCGGTAGAGGTAGCCGTGGACATTCTTACTACGGGAATTTCCGCCAGGTCTCGCTCACGCTGAATTTTGATGCCACGCGATTTGAGATGTTTTATCAGCGTGTCAAAACCAGTGTCGCGGGAAATGATGTGGAAGTAGGCGCCTGAGTCCTTGACTGCTAACTCACCAATGTAATAGGCAATGTGGAAATCTAGAGCGTTTTTGCCGGTGCCGGTAATTTTGATATACCGCCCAGCATCCCCAAGGCTCTGCATCGCTGCTGCCAAATCGAACGGTATCTTTACTTGGTTTGCACCAACGAAAACCACCACTTTGAAAGGGTGCTGCTTGAGAACCTCCAGGTTACTCGGCTGCACGTTCTCAAAATCTATCAAAACATAGTTTGTTGCCAAGCATACTCTCCTTGTTTTTGGCCCTAACGCCCACGCTCAGGTGCTTTTGAGGCGATGACCGCTTTTGCGGCAGCAAAAGTGGGCAGCGGGTCAAACGTCACCTGCAACGTGTTGTTATGTGACAACTTCTTATGCATGCTCGCCGCACAGTAGCAGTATTGCAGATGCCGTGGCATTGACGATGTACGCCGCAACGTGCTCAGGAATTTGCTTAGCTTGAGTGCCCGCGCCATGCGAAGAGCTAAGACGATTTCGAAGGGTAGCAATCAGCGTTAGAGGTTGCTCCCAGTACCGGTCCAACTGGCTATTAGTGAGCAATGCGCTCAGCAGAGCCGATGCCGTGTCCGTTTCCTTAAACGGGATTGATTTTTTCGCACAAAGAACCTTCATCACACTTTCGAAGGAGCTTCCACATTTCGTCAAGCAATCCCTGTAGTCTCCCTTTCTTTGATCCTCGAGCGCTTGTAGAAATTCGTCATTTGCGTGTTTGAACTCCGGCGCTGCGAGAAGAGTAAGCGCAGGCTGCATCGCGGAATTGTGTAGCAGCGCACTATCTTTACGAATTACCCTCGGGTACTCACAGATCTGCGTGGCCATGGCCGGGGTGCCAAAAAGGGACGATTGCACTTCTTCAATTCCGTATGCTGTTAAATGGTACGGAAGGGCGTCAACCCGAAAGAAGTTATTAATTCCAGGAATGAGTGAATTGTCCGGCCAGGTAATGCCTGGAAGATTCGAACGAAAGACTAGTTCTAAAACATTCAGGAATTGCTCATCCTCGCAAGTGAGCATGAACTCGAACAGATCATCGGCAGCTTGTCGCCGGTGATTCGACCCAGATAGCTCGAACGTGCCTTCTAAGTAGGCAACTTGCTTATGGAGGTCGTTCAAGAAGGCGCCGAAATCTCCCCCAAGCTCGTCTCGCATGAGCATCAGTACGCGATTGCGAAATTCGTTGGTCAGCGGCTTTGGTTTGTCAGCAGCGGGCTGCTCTCGCCGCGAAAACACGTCAAAAAGCCTCTCAAACACCTCTGCGCCTCCTTGTCACATAACGCCTGCGCCAGGGGCGGCCAAATAAGCGCAGCGTTTTGGCTGTCCCGCCGCGCTTTTCAGCGGCTAACTGCGCGCCCTTGTTATGAGTTTTAAGGGTTAGCATACCCACCAAACTCCTTTAGCAAAATACTATCAGTTGTCAATTCACCTTTATTGTAAAAGAGCCGGACCGATGCCGAATTAAATAGATTCGGATGCAGGCAGAAAGAAACGCCATGAAATGGATTTTCTGAGTATATGGTATTAGGAACCTCGATCAGAGTAAGCTCAGCAGAAAGCATGACCTCTCCTTCTTTTTCGACTTCCAGTATGCCTCCACTGAACGAAGCTCCGTTGTGATTGGCAGGTATCGAAACTTCTATGCCACTGGCCTCTGCACACAAGGGTTCAGGATATATACCAACACTTATACCAAGCTCTTTTAAGTTCGCGGGTGTCGCCAAAACCTCCCGCTTATCTATTGATGTTGCATCGCATAATCCAATAGAAAATATGCTTAGAAGCAAAAGGCATAGCTTATTCATTGGCAAACTCATAACGCAGTGCTAAAGGGCCGGAGCAGCGTAGCTGCGGTGGTCCCAGTGAGCGAAGCGAACATTTTTGAGCACTTTGTTAAAATTTTTCATTTCTTGAGCACCAACTTGATTGCTGATACTGCTTCCGATAGGGAAATTTCCTTCCGTGTGCAGAGTATTGACCCCAAGGTGGCAAGGACTATTGCTGCAACAAGAAAGTAAGGTACATTCGGCTTGGCCGACCAACTCAACCACAGCGCAGAGCCAAAGCAAATAAAGCTGAAAAGGAATACTACAAGGATAGCGAAAGAAAGGTGGTCTTTAAGAGTCACGGCTGCCCCCATTATGACAGATAGCCGTCCTCCATGACGCCCGTACACGCCTCCGTGGCGTGTGAAGTTGAAAACTGAATCAAGTGTATCCATACCGATTTCTCTCAGTCAACACCCTTTGACTTTTAACGCCGTGCACACGGGCAGGCAAAAGCGCAGCTTTTGGCTGTCCGAGCCGCGCAGCGGCTTAAGTGCTGCACCTTGTTATGAGGCTTACTCAACTACAATTGCTCCATCATTGAAAGTTGCACAAAATGCCTCCGGCCCGGAATAGTCTTTTGGTTTTAATGATACAGCTATAGTAGCTCCACCACTCAGATTTATGATGAATACCTCAGCTTCTTCAAATTCTATTGATTGGACTACCTTGCCTATCATTTCATTCATAGGCAGGGTAAACGAAACCTTCGTAAACACCCCGAGATTGCCGCATCCAAAGCAGGCAAATAGCTCACCATTCTCTTGGGAAAGTCTAAGCAACTTCTCACCAATAAAGCGATTCAGCTCAGACACGGCCAGCCTCATAACATCTTAATAACAAGCACGCTCGGTTTGTCCTGAACACGCCTCGCCCTTCGCATCTCCAAGCTATTGAATTAATTGGGCATTTACTCTTCTGAATCACTTCCCACAGAAAATTCACCGTGCGCGCACGGTAATTAGGATAACGAGGGGGTCTTGTATGTCCTGGCATCATGTCCCTATGCGCCTGTTTTGATTGGGCTTTTCCGGGGAGGGGTTGGAAAAGCGTGCCATATTCACCGTGGAAATCCGTCTTTGGATTTCATCGTTCTTTGACTATAGCAATTTCAGCGAACATTGGAAGCCAAGTTCAAACAGATGGTTTGAGGAGAGTTCAGTGTGCTTTGCGTCGGCTTTGATTGCGGGCTTTGGTTTTTCCGCTGTCGTCACCCTGTGACTGCGCGTCGAGCCACATCAGGGTGTCGAGGTAGCCGACAAACTGTTTGAGATAGGCGGGCGAGCGTTCGCGCATGTTGCTGAGAGCGCGAATGGCGAGCATCTGGGGGTTCAGGGGGCCGGGGTCTTCCGGCGCGTTTTGAATGGCTTGATCGATGCGCTGTTCAATGTCTTGGTGACGCTGGCGGCTGCGCAGCAGACGCAGGGCGCGAAGTTCTCGCGGCGGTTCTGAACTGCGGGGTTCGGCATTGCTGTCGGCCGCGCCGCCCAGCAGGGACAGTTCCTGCTGACGGAGTAAGGCGCTGATGGGGGAGCGGCCTTCCGCGCTCTCAGAAGGCGTCATCGTTTCGCTATTGAGCTGACGTTGCAGCGCGCGCAGTGCCGATGCCGCGCCGCTGCGCCGCTGCGCCAGTTGCTGACGACGCGTTGATACGATTGTCGCCAGCCGGCCTTCACCGTCGCCGCTGTTTTCACAGGCTTGCCGGTAATCATTCAACAGCGCTGAAGCGCGGCGAAGCAGTGGAGCTTGCACTGAGGGGCGTTGCTGTTCCGCCCTCGCCAGCAGCGTTTCTGCGCCGTGCAGACGCGGCGGATCGACGTGCGGATAGTCCGCCTTCAAGGCCGCCAAGGTCTCTTTCAGCGCGGGCAGCGGCGTTAGTGAAGACTGACTCACTCTCCCTCCTGTTTCACGCGAGGGACCGGCGCCATTTCCACGCGGCGGTTGCGGGCGCGGCTGTCTTCGTCGGTATTGGCAGCCACTGGCTGCTGGTCGCCAAAGGCGGCGGCAAACACGCGATCGGCGGGCATGCCTTCGTCAATCAGTGCACGGGTGACGGTCAAGGCCCGCTGGGCTGACAATTCCCAGTTATCAGAGAATTGCAGATTACCCTGCTGAATCGGCAGGTCGTCGGTAAAGCCACTGACCATCAACAACTGGTCGTTTTCCTGCACATAAAGTTTGAGGGGGAGAATCAGGCTGCGCAGCAAGGCCCGGCCTTCATCCTGCAATTCGGCGGAGTTGAGTGAAAACAGTACGCTGCCGCTGATACCAATGCGGCCATCGCGCAGGGTCACGCGGCCACTGGCCAGCGGCGCTGCGAGCGCTTCTTCAAGCACGGCGCGGCGCTGCTGCTCCACTTCGCGCTGGGCGACTTCTTTCTCCAGGCTTTTTGCCAGTTCCAACTGAAAACCCAGCGCCCAGATCAGCAGCAGTACAAACACGCCGACCATGCCGGTCATCAGGTCGCCAAAAATCGCCCAGATCGGCGGTTCCTGACTCAGGCCATCGTCGAGTTCCCGGCTCACGCGTCGGCCCCTTCGGTGTTCATATTCAGCTCAAGCTGCTCGGCGCTGTCGGTGAGCGCTTGCAGTCGCGCCAGAATATCCTGATGGGTGAGCAGGTTGTGGTCGATAATTTCCCGCGCCTGCGCCACGTAGTAGCTCATCTGTTCGTCGCTGCGTTCGCCGCTCTCTTTGAGGGTGTGTTCGACGCTGGCCAGCGCGGCCAATAGTTCGCCGTTGCTGTCGCCAAACTGCTGCACGGCGGCAGCGAAGGTTTCGCCCACACCCGACAGCTCCAGCGCACTGCCTGCCAGTTGGTCTCCGAGTTCGGCAAGTTGGCTGGCGCGCTGTTCGATGCTGTCGCCCAAACGCTCGCCCAGTTGCTTGAGCGTATCGCCGCTGTTGGCCAATAACTGCTCGACCGCCTCGCGCTGGGCCTGACTGTTGTCGCGCAGGCCATCGGTGAGTTTGGCCAGTTCTTCCATCAAGGTGCGGCGCTCATCCAGCAGGCTGTTGTCGCGCTCGATATTCTTGGTGATTTCACCCCGCAACTGTTCCATCAGCTCAGCCGCGACACGGGGCGCCTCTGAGGCGGATTCAATCAGATTGGCCAGCGGCGCTTCCAGTGAGTTGCCCAGTTCAGCCAGTTGGCTGGCGACGGCGGCTTGCAGGGTTTCCAGACGGCTGACGGCGGCATCGCCACGCTGGGCTTCCTCGTCACGCAACTGCTGCAACTGCGATTGCAGCGCGTCAATCAGTGCGCCGCTGCGCTCGGAAACATTTTCCTGCCAGCGCTGCTCGGCAGCCTGTTGCTGGCTCAGTTGCTCGGCAATGGCTGCCTGCAGGGTTTCCAGACGGCTCACCGCGGCATCGCCGCGCTGACCTTCTTCATCACGCAATTGCTGCAATTGGCCTTGCAGGGCATCGATAAGCTGGGTGCTGCGAGCCGCCACACTTTCCTGCCAACGCTGTTCGGCGGCCTGCTGTTCTTCAAGCTGCTGACGCTGTTGTTCAAGCAACTGCTGGTTGACGCTGTTCAGGGCGGCGTTGCGGGTCTCGGCATCTTCTCCCAACGAGCGGGCCACCGCCGACAGCATGGTTTCGGCATTGGCAAAGGCTGCCTGCCACTGTTGCAGACGCTCGGCTTCGGCATCGCGCTGTGCCTGCAGGGCCTCGGCGCTGCGCTGGGCGGCATCCTCCAGCAATTGGCGACTGTCGGCCGCCATCTGCTCGGCGCTGCGGCTGAGGCCTTGGCCCACCGCATCGGCAAGTTCACGGTTGGCGCTCTGCTGGCTTTCCAGTCCTTTTTGCCAAGCGGTATTAATAGTGGCTGCGCTGTGCTCAAGCTGGCTGGACATGGCTTCAAGACGGGCCTGGGCAGCATCATCAAACTGCTGGTGACGCTGTTGCAGGTCGCGCTCCAATCCGGCCAGCAAGCCTTCCACGACGGGCTTGATGGTTTCGCCAGCCTGACGACCGCTGTCGGCCAGACTGCGGTTCAGTGATTCGGCCACAGAGCTGGCCAGCGCCTGAAAATCGTCCTGCACGCGCTGTTGGAACTGTTGCTGGTTATCGACCAACTGCTGGCGGAGCTGCTCGCCCATCGTTCCCAGACGCTCGCTCAGTGCGGTGAGCTGACTGGCGACCGCAGGCAGCGCATCGGCCTGTTGTTGCAGAGCGGAATAGGTTTGTTGGCGCTGATGACTGAGCGAATAATCCCGGAAGCGACTGTCGCGCTGCTGGTCCAGCTCACGGGACACGGCAATGCGCTCACGGCGGCTAAGCGTGGCAATAAAGCCCAGCATCGCCGACGCGGCCACCCCGGCCACCGAGGTGCCAAATGCCATCCCCAGACCTTTAATCGGCGTGGTGAGGCCATCGCGGATGGCGCTGAGTTCGGTACTGCCCTCCAGCGCCTGCACGGCGCCGCCCAGGGTTTCGACCATACCGACAAAGGTGCCCATCAAACCCAGCATGACCAGCAAGCCAACCAGATACGGGGTGAGCACCGGCACCGGCAGGCCGACGTATTCGCCCTCGATACGCTGGCGCACCGGGTTGCGCAGTGAGTCGGGCAGCGCATCCAGCCAGCGATTCAATTCCACATCACCACGCTGATTCAGCGCCTCGTGCAGGGCACCGGTGGCCTGCTGATAGCGCAGTAATTCCGCCCCGCCAGTGAAGTACGCCAGCGCAATGAGCAACATCACCACCGACGCCAGCAGATGCCCGGCGGCAACCGCCACGCCCATCCACAGAATAACCAGTGCGCCAATGGCAAAGGCCGCCAGGGAAAGCAATCGTGTCATGGAGTGTCCTCGTGTTCGGAGTTCAGGGCTTCCAACAGGCCCTGTAGCGGCTGCAAACGCAGCGCGAGTTCGGCAAGCAGAAGTGTCTGCATGTCCTGATGAAATAGATGGAGCCAACCGCCATCGGCCAGCCAGTGTTCGGCATTGCTGGGCTGCCCCGCGTCGGCATCGGCCGCCTGCTGAGCCCGGCGCAGAGCAAAAAAGTGCTGTGCCAGCAGCTTTGGCAGTGCCGCCAGACTGCGTCGGCTGTAGTCGGAGAGCGTGGTTTCCATCATGGTATCGAGCGCGGCCAGTTGCGCCAGCGCCTCGGAGCGCGCCGCCAGTTGTTTGCGCAGCAGGCCGCGCAGGCTGATGACGCGGTGGTCCATTTCGCTTTGATGCAGGGCATAAAACCGCTGATACGGCGCGTAACCGGCGGCATCATCGCCAAAGGTATCGGCATTGGGCGACGGTAGAATAAAGCCCGCCGGGCTGCTGCTCATGGCGTCGGGATCAAGCGTGAAACTGGCCGAGATCGCCTCGATCATCTCGGCGCGGCGATCCATAAACAGGGCTTGCGCATCGCCCTGCGCTTCAGTTTCCACTGCCTTTATACGCTTCAGGCCACGGAGTGATTCCGACAGGGCAATGGCGCCAGACAGGTCGATCAGTTCGGCCAATTTGTCGGCAAAGCCTTTGCGCGGCGCAGCCGTCGCCGCCACACCCAGCCCACTGAGAGTGTGGACCAGTCGCGACGGATTAGACGAGACATGCGTGGCAGCCTTGGGCATAAGATCCTATAGCGAGCGTTCATCAACCGCGATGAACGGAGTTAATCGGGGCGGGCCATTCTGTTTGCGCGACGGAAAACGGGGCGGTCACTGATGCCCTGACAGGGCGGAGTGGAACGGCGTTGCTTCTACTTTCTTCGTTTTGCTTTCGCATTTTTGCGCTCCATTATCGCCATTTTCCGGGCTGATTCAACACAGCAGCCCTCCCGAGTGATCAGCTTTTCTGCGCAGTTTGGGCAATTTTTTGCGCCAGACAGCGCATACGGAATTCCGTACCATGGCCGAGCAATGAATAAGGAGCTCTCAATGAGTGATGCACGCGGCGCAAGTATTCTGTTTATTCCCCACGGTGGCGGTCCCCTGCCGCTGCTGGATGACCCCGGTCATGCCCGGCTCAGCCAGTTTCTGCGCGACCTGGGAAAACAGCTGCCGCGCCCCGAGGCCATTTTGCTGATCAGCGCCCACTGGGAAGCCAGCGAAGCGCGCATTACCGGCGCCGCCCGCCCGGAGCTGATCTATGACTACAGCGGCTTTCCGGAGGAGTCCTACCACATTACCTATCCGGCACCCGGCCAGCCCACCCTGGCCTGTGATGTGCAACGCGCCCTGGTCGGTGCGGGGCTTCCTGCGCACCTCGATAACAGCCGCGGCTTTGACCACGGCATGTTCGTGCCGCTGAAGCTGATGTACCCCGAGGCGGATATTCCCGTGGTACAACTGTCGCTGCTGAGCAGCCTGGACGGCACCGCCCATATTGAGATGGGCCGGGCGCTGGCGCCGCTGCGCGATCGACGCCTGCTGGTGCTGGGTTCCGGCGCTACGTATCACAATCTTCAGGCCTACTTCAGCGGCCGCATGGACCGCAACGCTCACTTGGCGTTTGAGGACTGGCTGGACGCCCGCTGCTGTGATGATGGCCTGAGCGACGACCAGCGCCAGACCGCCCTCGCCAACTGGCCGCAGGCACCGGGCGGGCTGCACTGCCACCCCCGCGCCGAACACTTACTGCCACTGCAGGTATGTGCGGGCATGGCGACGGGGCCCGCCACGCGGATTTTCTTCGACGAGGTGATGGGCGAACTCAGCAGCGCCTTTCTGTGGCAGTACTGATCTGCTGAACGCCGCCCCGTGAGCGGTGTTTGCCTGATCGCGGTCGGCTGTGCAGAATGGAGAGCTGCACAATAATAAAAGCTGGGGAACTACCATGCCGCTACTCACCGATCCGCTTACCCTGCCCTGCGGCGCAACACTGCCCAACCGTCTGCTGAAATCGGCGATGACCGAAGGGCTGGCCGACGAACAGGACCACGCCACCGGCCGCCTGGCGCGACTGTATGAGCGCTGGTCAGAAGGCGGCACGGGCACACTGATTACCGGCAATGTGATGATCGACCGGCGCTTTCTGGAGCGACCCGGCAATGTAGTTATCGACCACAACGGCGGCGAAGCTCAGCTCAGTCACTGGGCGATGGCCGGTCAGCGCGCCGGCAATCAACTGTGGATGCAAATCAATCACCCCGGCCGCCAGTGCCAGAAAGTGGTGTCGTCGCAACCGCTGGCGCCCTCCGACGTGGGCATCAAGCTCGTGGGACTGTTCGGCCGTCCGCGCGCCATGACTGAAGATGATATTCAACGCGCCATCAGCGGCTTTGCCCGGGTGGCGGGCGTCGCCAAAGCCACCGGTTTCAGCGGTATTCAGATTCACGCCGCACACGGCTATTTGATCAGCCAGTTCCTGTCGCCCTTGGCGAATCGCCGCGACGACGACTGGGGTGGCAGTCTGGAAAACCGCGCCCGTTTTCTTCTCACTGTGATTCGTCGATGCCGCGAGACGGTAGGCCCCGACTTCCCGATTGCACTCAAACTGAATTCTGCCGATTTCTCTCAGGGCGGCTTCAGTCATGAGGACAGCCTGCAGGTGGCAAGCTGGGTGAGCGACGCGGGTATCGACCTGCTGGAAATTTCTGGCGGCACCTATGAAAAGCTGGCGCTGATGGGTGACCGCGACGAGAAGCTAGCCAAGGCGAGCCGCGCCCGCGAAGCCTACTTCCTCGACTATGCGGCGGGCATCCGCGAGGTCTGCAAGGTGCCGTTGGCGGTGACCGGCGGCTTCCGCAGCCGCAGTGCCATGCAGGACGCTCTGGACAGCGGCGCTCTGGATGTTATCGGCCTTGCCCGCCCCCTGTGCCTGCAACCCGACGTGCGCGACCTGCTCAGTGGCGAACAGGACGCCTTCCCAAGCTGGGAAAAAGAACTCCGCATCGGCCCCGGCTGGCTGGGCCCGCGCAGCCCCAACCGCAGCCTGCGCACCCTCAATTTCGGGCTGGCCACCCAGTGGTATTACCAACAGATTATTGCCTTGAGCGAAGGCAAAACCCCGCGCCCAAAACCCGGACTGATCACCCCCTTTGTTCGCCACACCGTCACCGAACGGCGGCTGGCGAAAAAGCGGGTGGCGCGGGGAAGCTAGGCGCTCACTCGGTCACCGCGGCCGACTGGGCGTAGGACTTCAGCGGCGGTTCTTCCGTCGCTAAAGATAAGTCGGGAAAGCCCTGCGCGCCCTCGCTGGCGAACACGTCGAGGAAGTCAGTCAACAGGCTGGGCGACAAGGCGGGCTCGGGTAGAAACGGCAGCAGACCACAGATTTCACCACCGGCGCGTTCGGGGCTGGCCGGACCGGGATTCGCCAGCGCATCGAGCACCAGTTCGAAGGTAGCGCGATCCGTCAAACCAATGGTGGCATGCTCCACAATGCGGCCGGGGCACACGTCCTGAATCAGAATATTGGCGACCTTGGGGTTGCCCTGCTGCCAGTCCAGCGCGGCTGTGGGCACAGGCGAGACGGGTTGCACAAGTTCATCAAACTGCGTGTAGATATTGCTGTAGTCGATCTCTCCCGGTGTTTCGTCTTCACTGTTGAGCGCCTGCATATAGTTGGAATCTGACCGGAACTGAAAGAACACCGCAGGCACCGGCAAGCCGAGGTCGCTCAGCGCGGCAATATCGATGCCGTGGTTGGGTGAGGCCAGCAGGATCATATCGTCGATTTTGTCGCGCAGACTGGGCCACCAGCGCACAGCCCAGCGCGGACCCATGCCGCCCTGGCTGTGGCCGATGATCGACACTTTGCGTCCGGTGTCGGCGATTTGGTCGATGGCATTGACGATGTACTCGGCAGAAATCTGCGCGTCGCCCAGACCGCGATCCGGGTAGGTGACAATACAAACATCGTAGCCCTGTTCCAGCAGCAGCGGCTCGTAATTCCAGCTCCACTGCTCTTCACCGTGGGTAAAGGTGCCGTGAACCAGCAGCACTACCGGCCCGGTTTCGGTAAAGGGATTGCAGACCAACGACTGGTTGAGCGTGGCCAGTTCGGTTTCGAAGGTCGGTTCCGCCAGCGCGGCCCCGCCACCGCCACTGCCACTGCTGCCGGATGAACTGGACGATCCGCCGCAGGCCGAGAGCAGCGCGACGAGCGGTAGAAAAAGAAAAACAGAGAGAGACCGAGAGCCGTTTCGGCGGCGTAACAACATGGGCGTATTCCTATTATGATTATAGGCCCGACAATAACACAGCATCAGAAGTTTGGTTTATTGCTCGACACTCATCTCTAAGGTTTCCGAGTCAGCCACGTCGTCGTCACTTATTTTCGGCGCGCCGAACAAGGTGGCCGAGGCCAGTAACAGGGCTTCGCAAATCGCCTCCAGATCCGCCTGATCGTTCATAATGGCTGCGGCCACGGTCGCGCTGATTTCGTGGCGAACCAGCCGTTCGTCGAGGTCGTCGATCAGGCAGCGACTGGCGAAGTCTGCTGACGCACGCAAGTCTTGCAACAAGGGCTCCAGCCCCGACTCTGGCGGCCCGTCATGCTGCACCTTGCGCAGGGCACGCAGCAACTCGGCCAACTGCAGGCGCAACTGGTCGTAGCGCGCCCTTACCACCGGGTTCGGCGACAAGGCGTAGCGCGACAGATGCTGGTGCAGGTGTTTCATGCCGCGCACCGCTTCCACAATCGCTCGGCTGGCTTGGCGCAGCAGATAAATCTGTTCTGCCACACTGCGGGTGGTCTCCTGACTTTGTGCGGCAACAATAAAGGCCACAATGTCCCCGTGCAGGCGTTTGATTTTTCCCTCATAGGCGTCTTCCACATCCAGCGCAATAATGCGCCGGGTGTTTGCCACCGCCATATGCAAGGGCTCGTCGGAGTCGATGGTTTTGCGGCTCAAGCTCAAACCATGTGCCAGCAAGCCGTAGGCGTTTTCGAAAAGATGCAGCACTTCCAGGCGCAGGGCATTGACGATGGTCGCCGGCGTTTCCAGCGCGTGGGGATTGAGGTACAGAGGCTGTTCAGTACCCTTGTCGCTGCTGCGCACATAGCGCAGTAATACCCGCTCAAGCAGACCAACAAAGGGCGCCAGCAACAGGACACCGAGAATGTTGAACAGGGTATGAAACAGCGCCAGCCGCAGCAGGTAATTGTCGGGCGCCAGACCGATCAAGCGGGCCAGCATGTCCACCAGTTCGGCCAGTGGCTGGAGAATCGCAATCGCCACCGTCGCGGTGATCACGTTAAATAACACGTGGGAACCGGCCAGGCGCTTACCCGCAAGGTTCGAGGTGAGACTGCCCAGCACAATGGTCACCGTGCTGCCGAGGTTGGCGCCGATCGCCAGCGCCAACGCGTTCTCGTAACTGACCTGCCCCGCCGACAGCGCGGTAATCACAATCAGCAACGTGGCGTGGCTGGACTGCATAATGACCGTAACCAACATGCCGATAAGCGTGTACAGCAGCACGCCTTTGAGCCCTGTCATGGCGTAGGCCGAGAGGTCCACCCCCTCCTGAAACCCGGCGAATCCCAGTTTCATGTAGTGAATACCGAGGAACAGGAAGGCCACGCCCAGCAGTAAATTACCGGCCGCACGCAACCCGCGCCCCCGCTGCATCATAAACACCATGCCAAACACCAGCATGGGCATGGCATAGCTGCCGATATCCAGCGACAGACCGGGACCGGCAATGAGCCAGGCACCGGTGGTGGTGCCGATATTGGCGCCCATGATAATGCCGATACCCGCCGCCAGACTGATCATCTCGGCGCTGACAAAGGAGATGGTAAGCAGTGACACCAGCGAGCTGGACTGCATCAGCGTGGTGCTGACCGCCCCCACCAGCAGGGACTTGCCGAAGCCGTCGGTAATGCGCTGCAACAGCGCTTCCAGTGCGCCACCGGCAAAGGTTTTAAAGCCCTGCTCCAGCAGCACCATGCCGAACATAAACAGCGCCACCCCGGCGGCGATATCGACAAAGTCGGCACTGCGCCACAGTCCATAGGCGAGCACCAGTAACACCAGCGGCAAAGAGAATTTCTTGAGCATCGAGACAGCCTGAAGACAATCCACTAACAGCCGTCATTCTCCAACGCGGCGACGGAAAACGCCAAGGCTAAAATTGATACTCGATATCGACGTAGGCCCGATCTCTATCGGCGAATTGACCAAAGTCGCCATCGCCTTGGCCGTAGAGCACATCCACACCCAACTTCACCGTTGTGCGCGCGCTGAACTGGTAATCCAGAAACAGCTTGGCGAGACCGTCGTGCCGGTCGAGGTCGTGTATCCACTGCAACTCGCTGTGCAGCGTGTCGTTCAGATAGTCCCGACGCAGTTGCAACGTGGCTCGCTGCTGCTGACGCGCGCGGGCGATATCGGGCGGGTCATCCATAACCTGGCTGTGAAAAAGCTGGGCGCTGATCAGCAGGTCGCGAATGCCGCTGTAATCCACCCCGAGCACGGCGCTGACTTCGTCCGACTTCGGCGCGACGGCGGCAGAGCCAGATAACTGCGGCGTGAAGCGCCGGTCGCGATGTAAACCCAGCTCGGCCCGCAGGGTGAACGCGCCAAAGGCATTGGACAGGGCGCTGCCGAAGGTCTGCATGCGGTAGTACCGTGGCTTAAGGCTAAGACGGCCATCAATCACATGCGGCTCGACTACCGGCGTGTCGTCGTAGTGATAGAGGTAATTCAGGGTGATGTCCCAGCCACCGGCAAAGGTCGTCAGCCGCAGGCCGCTGTCGGCATCGCGGATCGGGTCGTCGGGCTTCTCGCTCTGCCGGAGCAGGGCATCGCGGTAGCCGCGCAGCGCAAACAGGGCGTTTTCCTCCGGCAATTGCCGATAGGTCGGATCGGGCACCCAGATTAACTGCGCCGCCCAATCGCCCAGCGTGCGCTCGATATTCACACTCCACAGCGGAATGCGCCGCTCGTCCTGATCGGGCAAAATAAATTCCCGCCAGGTGGACGGGTTCACCAGATCCAATACCGTCAGCCCAAAGGCCGTGCCCCAGACAATCGACTGCTTGCCCAGACGATAGAAGGTATCGCCAAGGTAGCCATCGACGTACAGCTCATAGACCTCGGCCTCGCTGCGCGTGCCCATAAAATAGCGGCGCGACAGAGCGCTGCGGTACTGGCGTTCCTCGGGCGTGTCCGGCTCCAGCCGGTCGCGGTCTTCGTTGCGCAGACGGCCGTGGAAAAACAGCCGCGCACTCTCGCCAAGGTACTGGGTATGCTGGTAGTCGAAACGCTGCTCCAGCAGCGGTGCCTCGCTGTGGTCGAGGTCTTGAATGACGCGCAGGCGATAACTGCCCCGCCCTTCGGCCTCGGCCAGCGGCGCGGCAAAGCTCGCGGCACACAGCCACAGCAGAGCGCGGGCCCCGTGCCGCCCATTCATCTCAGCCCCCGCTCGAGGGTCTGGCGGGTAAACACGCGGTCGGCAATCGCCGTCTGGTAGTCGATATCGCTGAACTGCAGGCGGGTGCGATGGCCGGTTTTGTGATTGACCACCAGCACCTCGGTGGCGGTCCAGATGCCGTCGATCTGCTCAATCTGTTGATTGCGAATCGTCTTCAGCGGGTTGCCGGCAATATCCCAGGTGTCGATGCGGCGCGGCATGGCAATCGCCGTATCGATGCCGTACACCACTTTTGAGTAGCCGATCTCACGAAGAATCGTATCGTTGACCGGCGTGGCTTCAACTTCGGTGAGCCTGCGCCCCTCGTGCTCTACCTCGCCCAGCCAGCGGTAGTGGTAATCCGCCAGCTCAATTTTGTTTTCTTTTTTCACTTCCTCGTAGCTGAGGTCGGTGCCGAGGAAGTAGTCGCCGCGATCCGAGGCCGACACCCGCCGGACTTTGCGCAGGGCGGGCAGAAACAACCACTGATCGTCATCGACCGTCGCATCGGCGTAATCCCAGGTGAGAAAGCCGGTGCCGCGCACATTGCCGGGCTCGGTGTAGAAGATCACCGTCTTCTTGTCGTCGCCGAAATAGCGACGGTAGCCGATAGTCTTTTCGACGCGGGCAATGCCGCGCCGGTCGGTCAATTCCAGCGTCATCGTACGACTGAGCTGTTGGCCGTCATCGCGGGCATTGACCGCCGCCATCACCTCGCGGGCGCGATTGTCGGCCAGGGCCGACAGGGAGATGGACAGGCAACACACACTGAAAAACACGCGGGGGAAAATACGCATCACAAGGCACTCCTGTTCAGAAAACGGGGTTTGAATAACAAGGCCAGTGCCGGCAACAGGATCATGGCGGCAAGAAAGGCCGAGGCGACAGCGACGCCGACCAGCGCACCGAATTTCACCAGTGGCGGCACGGTCGAAGTGGTCAACACCGCAAAACCCAGCGCAATGGCGAGGAAGTTGAAAAACTGGGCGCGCCCCGTGGAGGCATAGACGCCACTCAGCGCGTCTCGCCAGTCACCCTGTTGTGACGACAGACGCTCGCGCAGGCTGTGCAGGGTATGAATGGAAAAGTCCACGCCCAGACCAATGGCAATGGAGGCAAACATGGAGGTGCTCACGCCCAACCAGATGCCAAACACCCCCATCACCGCGTAGACAAACAGCACTGCCACCGCGACCGGCAATACGGCAAAAACCCCGGCGACCACCGAGCGGAACAGCAGTGAGGCCATCAGCCACACGGCGCCCAGACAAAACACAATGCTGAGCAGGTTGGCGCGTACAATGCCGCGAATCCAGTGATAATCGACGTTCAAATCGCCGGTCAGGGTGGCCGTCGCCCCGGCATCGGGATAGTGCTGCTGCAGCCAGTGCTCGGCCGCTTCCACCAAGCGAACATTGTCCTGATAGCGGTTGGCCGACACATTGGCGCGAATCAACGCCAGCCGCCGCTCACCGTCGATTTCCTCCTCGAAGTCCGCCGGGTCACCGGAGGCGGAGTACAGCAGAAACAGCTGGGCGATCAGCGTCTTGTCATCGGGGATGCGGAAATAGGCCGGATCATCCTCGTTGACGGCCTGATACATGCGCTTGATGTAATCGACGATGGAGGTGGTGCCGCCGACGCCGGGCAGGCTTTCCAGATAGCGCTGGGTTTGCTCCATGCGCAGCAGTACATCAGGGGAATAAATCCCCTCGGGCTGGTCAGCTTCGATCACCACATCCAGGTAGTAGGTGCCGTCCATCAAGCGATTGATTTCCCGGTCGGCTATAAAGATAGGCTCGGAGGACTGAAAGCTGGCAATACGTTCTTCATTCGCCTCCACCCAAACCGAGCCGACACCGCCGAGCAGCGCCGCGAGCAAAATGACCGTCGCCGCTCTTCCGGGGCGCGCCAGCACGACGCGGCCCAGCCGGTCCATTGCCCGCGCCGAGGCATTGCTCTGTGCCAGCGGCTGCTGGCCGACCGCAAAACTGCGACTGGCTTTGGGCCGCAATAGCGACAGCAGGCTGGGCAAGGTGGTCATGGAAAACAGCCAGGCCAGTGCCACGGCCAGCGCGCCGAATACCCCAAAGTAGAAAATCGGCGGCATAGTGGTGGTCAGCGCCAGCGCCGCAAACCCTGCGATGGTGGTCAGCGAAGTCAGCGTGATGGGACGCCACATGGCCGCCATACTGCGCGCCACAATCGTGCGGCCATCGGCATCGGGATCGCGGCGGATTTCCTCATAGTACTGGCTGAAAATATGCACAGAGTCAGCCACCGCAATGCCGATCATGCACACCATCAGGCCGTTGGTAATCACGTAGAAACTCACCCCGGCAGCGGCCATACTGCCGACGGTGGTGGCGACGGTCATCAACACAATCAGATTCGGCAAAATGGCGCTGCGCAGGCTGCGAAAGGCCAGCAACAACACCAGCGTAATGACCACCGCCGCCAGTGGGTTCAGGCGCTGGGCGTCGCGGTCCACATAGCTGGACAGATAGGCCGCCACTGCGCCCTCGCCGGTCACATGGAGACGGTCGCCGGGCGACAGCGGGGCTTCATCCAAGGCGCTGACAATGGCGTCGTAGGTCTCGGTAGCCTGATCGGGATTAATCAGCTCGGCCACTACCAGCGTGGCCTGACCGTTGCGCGCCACCAACGCGCCCTGAAACAGGGGGAAGCTGTCCACCCCCGCCCGAATGCGGGCGAGTTGCTCGGCGCTTTCCGGCAGCGGGTCGAAGAAATCCTCCAGCTCCATTCCCTCGTCTGTGCCGGTGATAAAGGATTCGGTGGCCAGCGATGTCACCCGGTCGGGATCGATATTCGGCGTGTGTTGCAGGCGCTCGGTCAGCCAGGCCAGCAGCTTCATCGAACCGGGGTTGTAGATGCCCGCGTCTCCCTTGTTCACCACCGCCACCACGATGGGATCGGACAGACCAAAAATTTCTTCTACGCGATCTCGGTTGAGCAGCGCCGCGTCCTGCGGATCGATAAAGGCATCGGAACTGGTGTCCTTGTTCAGGCCGGGCGCCTGCGCCGCCAGCCCCAGAAACAGCGCGATTGACAGCCCCAGCAGCGCCCAGCGCCACTGGAGAAGCTGTTTGAATACCCCTTCTGCATTCATGGTGTTCTCCTTCTCATTTAGCGCCGCCCAAAGTCGGCGCCGCCATGTAGTGTATATACACGTTACGGGCCAAATTTTTTTAGCCGTCGTCACCAAAAGCGATATCGAGCAACCAGTCTTTATTCTCTTCCCAGCGTTGCTTGCCCACCCGGCGCTCGAAGCGTTCTTGCACGGCTGCCCAGGCGGGCAGCGCGCGCGCCAACAAGGCCTCGCCATCAGCCGTCAGCGACATTCTCTGCTCCCGGCGATAGCCCTCCGGCCCCAGGCGCAACCAGCCATTCTTTTGCATCAGTTCCAGCGTGCGCACCAGTGAGGTCCGCTCCATGGCGAGCCCTTTGGCGAGCTTGGACGTCGAGCTGGGATTCAGTCCGGCAATGGCGGCGAGCACGGTGAATTGAGTGACTTTCAGGCCGAAAGGCTTGAGGGCGTCGTCATAGTCGCGGGTAATACGGCGGGCCGCCGCGCGAGCACGGTAGGCGGCGCAATGGCCGTAGACTTTTTGCAGGTCGTCGTTATTCATGGCTGAGAGACTAAACCGTGTATATACACATGTAAAGCCTCTCACAGCATTTTTTTAAGCCTGCGTCGACATACGCTAGGGCTTGAAGACGTCCATGCTGCCGACCGTGGCGCGATTGTCTTTGTGGCGAGAGCACAGCAGCCAGACGCCGTCGCGCCGCACCCAGCGGTCGGAGTAATTGCCCAATGTGCGGAAGCTCAGTTCGCTGGCGGGGTCTTTGCTCAGATGCAGATCGGCGACGTAGGTCTCACTGTAAGCGCTGTCGCCACGCACCTCGATGAGGAAGTTACCCAGTAAATGCTGGCTGGGACCACAGGCTTCGAGATAGGGGCGAATCGACGCAACGACTTCGTCTCTGCCGACCACCGGCCCGAGACCAAAATCGGCCACGGCATCGTCGCTGAGAATCGCCGCCATGGCGGCCCAGTCGCGCGCATCCATCGCCCGCGCAAAGCGGATCAATTGCTGTTGAATGTCGCGTTCGGCGAGCAGCGTTTCCAACGTAGTGTGTGCCAAGAAGAAGAACTCCCTTATCCATCATTGCCCTCGCTGCGGCGGCTGACGCAGCGATATTGAGGGCAGAGATTAAAACACCCGGAAGCGTCTTTGCACATGCTGCTGACGGATGGCAATCTGCTGACGGCGCTGCTCAGGGCTGATCTGCGGCGTGCCCTCGGGAAACATTGCCACAATCTCGCTGAAGGCGATCTTGGTCGCCTGAATCGTCGGCCACTGCGCTTTAGGCGGCAAGGTGGAGTAGGCCCAGCGATTCGACAGGTAACCCTGCGGCAGCCCTGTGGTATCAATCCAGTTGGGCACGCCGGGGTCACGATGCGCCACCACCCAGCGCTGCACGCCGTCGCCATCGTCATGCATCTGAAAGCCATTCAGGCTGCTCTGATGATTGGCATAGTCCGGCGACTCGCCCCAGAGATTGCCGAGATGCAGGCCGCTGTACACCGGTTCACCGTGGTAACGCGCTTCGATGTACAGCGCCTCATCCTCGGCCAGATCGAACATGCCGCCCGCATAGATATTGGTGCTCATTCCGCCGCCGGTATCTCCCGACGCCGCATTGGGCTGGTTGTAGGCATTCACCGGCATGTAATAGCGCCCGCCGTCGTCATGGCGCTGATGACAGTTGAGCACGCGGTCGTAAAACGACTGCCAGAAGCGCATCTGACCACTGACAATTTCACCCATGCGACGCAGCTTTACGGCAGCGTGCTCGCTATCCAGCGGCGCAGGCGGCAGCCCCTCGTCGTCCAGTGCGGTAATCGTCAGCGGCACGGGGACTTCTCGCGCCCAGTCGTAGAACAGCTGACGACCGCTGATGTAGGTGGCGTAGCGGTCACCGCTCTCCGGAGCACGCGACGACGGCGGCTTGCGGGTGGCGAAAAAGTTGCCGGTATAGCCCTCCGGGCGCTCGGGTGCGAGCAGGATTTCCAGCGTATTGTCATCGCCAATTTGCAACTGACTGATATCCAGCGCGCCAAAGCCGGTGCGGCCGCCGGGCATCAACTCGCGCAGATCGCCGGTATCACCGGCAATCGGGCCGCCCGTCACTTCAAAAATCAAGTACTGCGGTGCCAGCGGCCCCTGCTCTGCCCTCGCCTGTCCCTGCCAGTGGCGGCAGTCGGGCAGCGTCGCGGTGACTTTGTAGCGCTTGCGGCCATCGATGGGCGCGTAGAAATAAATCGCATCCGCGTTGTCGATAGTGGCCTTGTTGTACACCGACAGGGCGTTGCGAAACGCCGGTCTGTCGGGATCTTCGTGGAAGGCGCGCTCCACCGCATGGTGCATAAAACCTGACAGGTAACGATAGCCCTCGGCCAGTACCCGGTCGCTGGCCTCCGGCGGCGCGTATTGGGGCTGGTCGATCACATCCCGCGCCTGCTGCAGGCTGGCGATCATGTCGTCCCAAGCCGCGCGCAGGGTGTCGGCGGCCTGTTCGGGTGGCAACTGCTCGGTACTCATTGCTCGGACTCCTTATCAGTCGTATTGCGGTCGGCATCGATCTCGGCGGGCATCAGGGCATCCCCCAGCCGCGTGCTGCCATCCAGGCTGTAAACATCTTGCCCAGTGGCGTGCAGCAGGCGGCGACTGTAGGCGATTTGCCCGACATAACGCCCCGTACACAGCAGCAGCGCCGCCTCGATCATGACCTCGACCGGCTCCGCCATATCGGGATGACGGCGCGCAATATCGCGGACCTGCTCGGCACCCGGCGTGAGCACAATGCTCTCCGGTGCCAGACTGTTCACCCACACCCCCTCGCCGGCCACTTCATGGGCCAGGCCCTCGGTATAGCGATTGAGTGCCGCCTTGGTCGCCCCGTAGGCGGCAATCACATGGGCCGCCACCGCCGAGTCGCGATAGGGCACCAACGGCTGCTCGCTGGTCGCCGAACTGATGTTGAGAATCCAACCTGCCCCGCGTTCACGCATCCCCGGTAGCGCCTGTTGCGCCAGATCGATAGGGGCATTCAGGTTCAGCTCCATCATCCAGCGACGGTCGTCCGCGCTCACCTGACTGGGCAGCCCCATTTTGGCGCCCGCCGCATTGTTCACCAGAATGTCCAGCGGACCGACTTGCTGCTGAGCCCGCGTAATCAGGTCGGCGCGAGCGTCGGCGTCGCTCAAATTGCAGACGACGGCGTGGGCTTCACCGCCTGCGCGCCGAATCCCCTCAACCGCCGATTCAAGCGTGCCCGGCAGGCGGCCATGACTCCCCATGCGCGACGCGACCAAGATAAGTCGTGCACCTTCGGCGGCAAAGCGCTGCGCCATCGCCAGACCGATGCCGCGACTGGCGCCGGTAATCAGCGCGGTTTTTCCCTCCAGTCGATTCATGCCTGCTGTCCCTCAAGCGTTGCCTCGCTCACACGCGGCCACTGGTATTGCTCGAACAGGGGCGCGAGTCGCGACTCGATGTCTTCCACTGCCAAATCGTAGTCGTCGATGCTGTATTCAAAATGAGTCGCGTGCCCGCGCTCTCGATCTTCCTGGTCGACTAACCACTGCTCGTAACTGGGTGATACCGACATGCCCAATGCGGCGTAGATGCGGTGGACGGTTTCCCGGGGCTGGCGGGTGATATCACGATAATCCACAAAGATCTGCGGGGTCGCCTTGTGCTTCGCCAGCGCCTGTCGGGGCCACAGCAGCGAGTCGAAGGAAATTTCAGTCATCGCCTGCAGGGAGGGGCCGTACTGCTCGGGCGTCCAGCCCTTGCCCTTCCAGGTCAGTTCCAGCAGTTTCAGGGTGCTGGGAATACACTGCGTGGGGTTGCGCACCATGACCGCGATGCGGGCATCGGGGAAGGTTTCAATCAGCGCCTCGACCCAACCGCTCATCAGCGGATTTTTGCTGAGGTGGATGCGGTCGCCGCCGTTGAGCAGCAACTGCCGTTTCACACATTCGCGGTAGTGGTGCAGCCAGCGCCGACGCTTTTTTGCCGGCATTTGATCGACGTGAAACAGGTCGACCTGATCCATCATCGGCACGTCCAATGCCCATTGCTGCGACAAAAACGCCGCCTGCATAACGAACTGATCCTCTTCCGCATTCCACAGGCTCATGTCATGGATATGGCGGAAGCGGCCGAAAGTGCGGTCGTCCCAAGCCCGCAGGCGACGAATACAGGGGCCACCCATCGCCCGATCCAGCTTGCCCAGCCAGCGGATCACCCGCTTTTGCAGCAGCGAAGGGAAAAACAGCTCCCAGTAGAGGAAGTAGCTGAAGTTATCGCCGTCAGCAGCCAGCAGGCGGTGCGCCAACGTGGTTCCGCTGCGGGCATGCCCCACGATAAAGACCGGGCGCTCGACGCGCTGCCACCACAAACGGGGAAACAGCAGATAATCCAGCAGGAAGCACAGGCTGTTGAACAGCGTCAGCACCGGTACGACAATCAACAGTCGCAGCAGCATCTTGCGCCGCCCCGGCCAACCGCGCAGCGACCAGACATGGCGCAACACTTTCAGATAAGTTTCGATATCGACGTACACAAAGCACTCCCGTCACAGTAGGATGCTCTGTAGCCTAGGCACAGGAATGCAGCGCGACAACTGGCATTACCGCCATCCGCATAAGTAGCTAAGCCATTGATAAAAAATAGTTTTTTATAACAACAACACGCCGGGCAACCGCGCCCTTACATTTTACGAGCCACCATGCCGCCAAACACGCCACCCCGCCCACGCAAACGCCCCAAACAGAGCCGCTCGCTGATGACCGTGGAAGCCATTCAGCAGGCCTGTCTGAAAATTCTGGAGAAAGAGGGCGCCGAGCGCCTGACGACCCAGCATATCGCCGATGTGGCCGGCGTAAATATCGCCTCGCTGTACCAGTACTTCCCCAGCAAAGAGGCGATTCTCAGCGAGGTTTACGACGCATTGCTGGAAGAGCTGGCAGAGAATGCCCGGCGACGTTTTCGCGATATTCAGGCCCTGTCGAGTTGCTCTGTTCGGGACACGCTGGCGGCGATTATCGCGCTGGAATGCGAGCAACTGCTGGCCCTGCAGAAGCTCGATCCGGAATTTTTCCGGGAGTATCAGCACAGCTTTGATATCCACCAGCGCGTGAACCGTCTCACGCAGGCGCTGAACAATCCGTCCTGGGAGGAATGGCTGGAACAGTGGTTATCCGGCAAATGCTGCCACGGGAATCCCGCACTGCGCAGCCTGCTCGTCAGGCAAACGCTGCAGGGCAATCTGCGCCAGGCCCTGAGCCAGCAGCCTTCCCTGCTGGCCGAACCGGCCTTCAGAGAGGAGCTGCTGCAATTGCTACTGGCTTATCTGACCGGGGAAAACCGCTAGCGCGCGCGAGCGGCAATCCGGCGGTATTCGCGGTATTCCGGCAACCAGAAGTTGCGCTCGATGGCGTCGTACAGTTCCTCGTCACTGCGCTCTACAGCCAGCCCCTCGGCCTGAGCCACCTTGGCCACCGCAAAGGCGATTTCACGACTCAGACGCGCCAGCGAGGTCAGCGGTGGCAGCAGCACATTGGGTTTGGTGTGATACGCCGAGGCACTCTCAGCCAGACAGCGGCTGGCGGCCATCAACATGCCATCACTCACCCGGCTGGCTTTGCTGGCAATGACGCCGAGACCAATGCCGGGGAAAATATAGCTGTTATTGCACTGGGAGATTTCATAGCGCTCGCCCTGGTACACCACCGGCTCGAAGGGACTGCCGGTAGCTACGATGGCCTGCCCACTCGTCCACGCCAGTACCTGTTCAGGACGCGCCTCAACCTGTCGGGAGGGATTACTCAACGGCAGGATAATCGGCCGCTCGCAACGCTCGTGAATGGCGCGAATCGCCGCCTCACTGAACAGCCCCGGCTGACCGGATACGCCGATGAGGATGCCGGTTTGGATATGGTTCGCCACGTCCAGCAAACTGGGGTACTCGCCCTCGTACTGCCAATCGGCGACGACATGATGTGGCTGCGCCAGCCGGGCCTGAAAATCCCGCAGCCCAGTCATACCCTCAACCAGCAGACCATAGCGATCTACCATATAAACCTGTGAGCGGGCACTGGGCTCATCCAGCCCCTCATCAACCATGGCGCGGATCAGTTGCTCGGCAATACCGCAACCCGCCGAACCGGCGCCGACAAAGACAATATTCTGGTCCCGCAGGCGCTCGCCTTTCCGCGCGCAGGCCGACAGTACCGTTCCTAACGTGACGGCAGCGGTACCTTGAATATCGTCGTTGAAACAGCACACCGAATCCTTGTGGCGTTCCAGAATCGGCATGGCATTGGGCTGCGCGAAATCCTCGAACTGAATCAGTACGCCGGGCCAGCGGCGCTGGGCCGCCTCGATAAACTGGTCGACAAAAGCGTCGTAATCATCGCGACCGATACGCGGGTGGCGCATGCCCATATACATGGGGTCGTCGAGTAACTTCTGGTTATTGGTGCCCACATCCAGCACCACCGGCAGGGTGTAGGCCGGGCTGATGCCGCCGCAGGCGGTGTACAGCGACAGCTTGCCGATGGGAATACCCATGCCGCCAATGCCCTGGTCGCCCAGACCCAGTACGCGCTCGCCGTCGGTAACCACCAGCACCTTGACCTTGTCTTTGGTGACGCTGTGCAGAATGTCATCCATGAACTCCCGCTCTTCATACGACACGAAGATGCCGCGGGCACTGCGGTAAATATCGGAAAAATGCTCGCAGGCTTCGCCCACCGTGGGGGTATAAATAATCGGCAGCATCTCTTCGAGATGGTCGTTGAGCAGGCGGTAAAACAAGGTTTCGTTATTGTCCTGCACTACGCGCAAATAGATGTGTTTGTTAATGGGCTCGTCGAAGCTGCAGTACTGCATGTAAGCCCGTTCAACCTGCTCATCAATACTTTCGTAACGCGGCGGCAACAGCCCCATCAGATTAAAACTGCGACGCTCACGCTCGGTAAACGCAGAGCCTTTGTTCAACAACGGTGTTTCCAGCAGGGCGGGACCAGCAACAGAAATATAAAGCGGCTTCTCCGAGTTCATGGCAGACCTTATTGGCAAAGGATGAGAGGCGCTGACGAACGTCTGCGCCGATCTGCCAAGTATACCCTATTCCCCCCTCTTCAGGTCCGGGAGAAACACGCACACTACGCGAACAATAAGGAACTCTCGCGATTACTTTGCCCGGCTGTACAAATACACCGCCAGTGCTTCGCGCTGCCCTGCATCCAGTTCAAACCTGGGCATGGGTGGCGTGGGCGCCAAAAAGAAATCCGCCAGCTCCGCCAGGTTATAGCGGGCACTGACGCTCTCCAGATGGCGGATAGTGGGCAGCGCATGGCAACTGTCACAGGCTTTGCTCTGATACAACTGCTCGCCCTGTTCAAGCAAGGCCTGACGCTGATCGGGCGAGTAAGCCGCCAAGGCCTCTCCCGCCGACGGCAGCTTGCGGCTTGCCACCGCAGCGCGTTGATCATCGCCCTGCCCTGAGCGAATCAGGTAGATCCGTCCGGCGTAATCGTCGGACACAAAAATTCGGCCATCAGCGGCTTCAACAACATCCACCGGGCGACCATGCAGATCGCTACCCTGCAAAAAGCCAACGAGGAAATCGTCCTCGACGATATCGCCATCATCCAGCCAGCGCAGTGCGACCACTTTGTAGCCGTCGGGCTCGCTGCGATTCCAGGAGCCGTGCAAGGCCACCAGAGCCATTTTCTCGTCATTGTCCTGGTGTTGCAGAAAACGGATACCGAGCGGCGCGTTGTGCGCCCGGAATTCATGCACGGGCGGGCGGTTGGCGGGCATATTCTCCGGAAGACGATGACCGAAGTCCGGATCGGGCGTGGTGGCATTGAAATACGGCCAGCCGTAAAAGCTGCCTTTTTCAATCCGGTTCAGCTCACAGGGGGGGAAGTTATCGCCAAGCAGGTCTCGGCCGTTATCCGTCGCGTAGAGCGCGTCGTTCCACGGCGCCCAGTCAAACCCAACGCTGTTTCGCAGCCCGGTCGCCACAATCTCCAACTCACTGCCATCAGCCTGCAAGCGCATCATTGTCGCCCGCTGGGGGTCGGTTTCCTCGCAGACGTTACACGTAGAGCCGGAACTGAGGTACAACCAGCCATCAGGACCAAAGCCAATGGTTTTACTCCAGTGGTTGCCCCGGTCACCCAGACCATCAAGGATGCGTGTGTAATCCCCTTTGATCTCGCCGCGCTCCACATCCAAGGCAATTTTGCCGATGCCGTCTGACTCCGCCACATAAAGCCAGCCATCGCGAAGTGCCAACCCTTGCGGGCGCTTCAAGCCACGCAGCAAAATGCGCTCACTGTCGGCACGACCATCGTTATTCCCATCCCGCCCCAGCAGTAATACTTCGCCACTGCGGGGACGGCTGACCAGCAGGTCACCAGCGGACGTAACCGCCATAAACCGCGGATTACCCAGCCCCTCGGCATACACTTCTACGCGATACCCAGACGTCACTCGCAAAGGTAGCAAGCCTTTCTCGGGGGTTCCCCTGCTATACCCTACTGCCGCGTGCACCAGCGCGCGTGACGCCGTTGCCATGCCGGGAGATCCCAATTCCATCACGGCAAAAGGGGCGGCCAGGGTCAGCACTGCCAGAGTAAACAGGCCCGCCAGTAACATCATCGCTTTGCGTTTCATTCGTCTCCCCACCGGCATATGCCGACTGCCATCAGTGAGCTGGATTCTAGCAGCTTGGCGGGAATTGGGAGAAAGACAGGGAGCCAATACAAAAAAGCCGCGCATGTTGCGCGGCCAATGGGAGTGACCTTTCCGTTTCAGCGGCTGTACACCGGCACTCGGCTGTTCCAACGCTGGGCGTCACGACCGTGTTTGCCTTTGTAGCCATGTTTGTCTTTGTAGTGATGCTTGCCGTGACCTTTTCCAGGATGCCACTTGTGATCATAACGGCTGTCGAAACGGCCATCGCGATAACCGTGCTTATAGGCCGATTGATGGTGGCCGTAGGGTTTGTGCTGGCGGTAACCCTGCTCGTAACCGCGTCGGTAGTCGTAGCGGGCATCGTAGCGATGATCGCGGTGATCGTCGTTTTGAGCGGCCACCACGATGGCGGCACCCAGCAGCACCGCCAGGGCGGCTTCGCCGCTATCAGCGCGCGCCTGCTGCGGCACCACAAGTGCCGCAGCCATTAACAGAACCATCCCGGCCGCCATGGCACTGCGATGCTGAAATACAGATAAGGTTGAGGTTTTCATAGCTAATTCCTCCTGATGGACGCGTCCAGAGTAGCGACGTTTATCTGAACAGCGGCTGAAAGCACTTCGACATATTTCCATCTTTTGAGGCGCATGAAATCACTTGCAAAATATCAACACTAGCGTGTAAAAATACACCATTGTAAATTTCTCAACTCACAACAATAAGGATCAGGGAGAAATCATGCAGAGCTTCAAAGACAAGGTTGTAGTCGTTACTGGCGGTGCCAGCGGCATCGGCAAATCACTGGCTCGCGCCTTCCTCGGGGAGGGCGCCAAGGTGGTTATTTCCGATGTAGAGCAAGGCGCCCTCGACCGCACCGCCAGCGAGCTGTCGGCACAGGGCGGTACCTTGCGCGCCATCGTTACCGATGTCTCCAAACCCGACTCGGTCAATGCCCTGGCCGACGCCGTATTTGAGGAATTCGGTGCCTGTCATGTGCTCTGCAACAATGCTGGCGTGAGCGTGCCCAACAACAATGTGTGGGATACCACCCCCAATGACTGGCAATGGGTGCTGGGTGTAAACCTGCGCGGCATTGCCCACGGTATTCAAGCCTTTGTGCCCCGCATGCTGGCTTCCGGGGAAGAAGGCATCGTGATGAATACCAGCTCCGGTGACGGCGGCATTTCGCCACTGGCGGATCAATCGGTGTACGCGTCCAGCAAAGCCGGTGTCTCGATTATGACCGAGTGCCTGAACGCGCAACTGGTCGGCCAGGACACCCGCTTGCGGGCCTGCATTTTCTACCCGTCGGGCGGTATTCTGCCCACCGGCATCTGGACAACGAAACGCAATCGTCCTGCCGAGCTCGCTCGTGAAAAACCCGCCCCCGACGGCGCAGAAATGACCTTCGACGAGTTTATGAGCGGCATGAAAGATATTGGCATCGAGCTGCCGGTACAGGATCTGGATGAACTGGCGCAATTTGCCCTTAACGGCCTGCGCGAGGGTGACTTCGTGATTATGATCGGTCGCGAATCCATGGAGGAAACCCTGGTCGAGCGCGCCCGCAAGCTGGCCCGTGGGCAGTGTCCCATCGAGCACGGTCTGCACGGCTGACATTGCGTCCTTTTCCAGCCTTGATTGCCTCTCCGATCGTGCTAGCGTAGCCGTTGGTCGAACGCATGAGGCAACAATGCTGGAATACAGACAGGGCAATTTCGGGCGCGGCGAGGCCGTATGGCTGCAAGGCGGCCAAGCGCTGCAGAACCAAGCACTGAGAAACCAAGTACGACAACACGTCGCAACGCAGCCCGCCATTCATTTCGCCCCGGCCAACGGCTTCCCCGTGGCCAGCTACCGTTTTTTCCTCAAGCACTTTGCCGATGAATACCCGCTACTGGGACTGGAGAATCGTGGCGCCTGGGGCGAACACCCCCCTGCCCCCGACTTTAACTGGCGGGGGCACGCCGACGACCTGATCGCCTTTCTCGATCAACACGGCCAGGGTCCGGTGATCGGCATCGGTCATTCCATCGGCGCCACCGTTACCACGCTGGCCGCCGCCCGACGACCGGACTTGTTTCGCGCCCTGATTCTCTGCGATCCCGCTACGCTGCCGGGCCGCTATCTGTACCGCGCCCACAGATTGGTCGCGCCGCACTTCACCCGACATCTGTCGCTGGTCAAGCGCACCCGTAAACGCCCCACGCACTGGCCCAGTCGGCAGGCATTTATTGATTATCACCGCAACAAGCCGGTGTTCCGCCCGTTCAGCGATGAGGCCTTTGCCGACTACGCGGAGGCCGCCCTGATTGAACAGGACGACGGCCAGCTCGCCATGCGCTATCACCCGGACTGGGAAGCGCAAAACTTCAGCCGGACGCACTCACCGTGGCAAGCACTGAAGCGTATTCAGTGCCCCACACTGTTGCTGCGCGCCGAACACTCCTTTTTGCATCCCGAGGCCGTATTCCGCTACCACAGCCAGCGCTTGCCCGACGTCGTTGACTGCATGACCGTCGCCGGGCGCGGCCACATGCTGCTGCAGGAAGACGGCGACGGTGTGGCCGAACACTGCAAACACTGGCTGGACAGTCTTACGCCAGTGCCAATTTGAACTTGCTACACTAAATAATCCCCTTTGAGAGGTTCAGCATGAACGACATTCTCCCCCACTACATCAACGGTGAATTCATCCAGAGCAACTCACCACAGCATCTTGAGATTCACGACCCCGCGACGCAGGAACTGCTGGCTCGTGTACCGATGGCCAGTGACGATGAAATTGAGCGCGCCGTCGCCGGTGCCGCCGAGGCATTTACCCAGTGGCGCAAGGTCCCGGTGCCAGAGCGCGCCAGAGTGATGCTCCGCTATCAGCAGTTGCTCAAAGAGCACCACGACGAGCTGGCGCGTATTCTTGCTGAAGACAACGGTAAAACCTTTGAAGACGCCAAAGGCGACGTCTGGCGCGGCATTGAAGTGGTGGAGCAAGCCTGCAATGTCCCGTCGCTGCTGATGGGCGAGACCGTGGAAAATGTTGCGCGGGATGTCGACAGCTATAGCATCACCCAGCCACTGGGCGTGTGCGTCGGCATCACACCGTTCAATTTTCCGGCGATGATTCCGCTGTGGATGTTCCCGCTGGCCATTGCCTGCGGCAACACCTTTGTCCTCAAACCCTCAGAGCAGGTGCCCTTAACGGCCATGCGGCTGGTCGAACTGTTTGAACAGGCCGGCTGCCCGCCGGGAGTGCTGCAACTGGTTCACGGCGGCAAAGACACGGTCGATGCGCTGATCAACCACCCCGATACCCGCGCCATCTCATTTGTCGGCTCGGTGCCCGTGGGTGAACATATTTACCGCAGTGCCAGTCACGCACTCAAGCGCGTGCAGTGTATGGCGGGCGCCAAAAACCATATGGTCATCATGCCCGACGCCAACAAAGACGTCGTTATCAATAATCTGTTGGGCGCGGCGGTGGGCGCCGCCGGACAGCGTTGCATGGCGATCAGCGTGGCGGTGTTTGTGGGCGAGGCGATTAACTGGGTGGACGAACTGCGCGACAAACTGGCCAGTGTTCGCCCCGGCCACTGGGACGACCCCGAGGCCGGTTATGGACCACTGATCAGTCGCAATGCCAAACAGCGGGTAGAAGCACTGATTGCCAGTGGAGTGGAAGACGGTGCAACACTGCTGCTGGACGGCAGAGATTGCGAGGTTAGCGGTTACCCGGACGGTAACTGGCTCGGCCCAACGCTGTTCAGTAATGTGAGCACCGACATGCGCATTTACCGGGAGGAAATTTTTGGGCCGGTCCTGTGCTGTATGCAGGTCGCCAATCTGGATGAAGCGCTGGCACTGGTTAACAGCAGCCCCTATGGCAACGG
Source organism: Spongiibacter tropicus DSM 19543 (assembly GCF_000420325.1). Taxonomy (NCBI): domain Bacteria; kingdom Pseudomonadati; phylum Pseudomonadota; class Gammaproteobacteria; order Cellvibrionales; family Spongiibacteraceae; genus Spongiibacter; species Spongiibacter tropicus. Next base: position 1,231,075 of record NZ_ATUS01000001.1, read on the forward strand.
CACCTCCATCTTTACGGCCTCCGGTGCGGCAGCCCGGCGCTATCAGAGCGAAGTGGATGTCGGCCAGGTGGGCATTAATATTCCCATTCCGGTACCGCTGCCGTTCTTCTCCTTTACCGGCTGGAAGAAATCCTTCATGGGCGACCTTCATGCCTATGGAAAACAGGCGGTGCGTTTTTATACCGAGACGAAAACGGTCACCGCGCGCTGGCCGGAAGACAACGCCAGCTCCCACGCCCCCAATATGACCATTGCCTTGAAGTGATAGATTTGAAGTGATCGTTTTGAAGTGATGGCTTCGGGCGCCGACACTTGGCGCCCTAATCCCTTTAGAAAAGAATCAGCTTAACCTGATTTTCAAACTCGGCGATCAAGGCGTCCCCCGTTTCCGGAGACTCTCTGGAGAGATCGAGAATATCGGGAATCAGGCTCAGGCCCAGTGACACGATCGCCGCGACAGCCGCGCGCTTGCGCTCAAGATCGAAGCGCTCAAACAGCCCCCGCTCGTGAAAGTCCGTGGCCATGTCTTCGACAATTTCCCGCACTTCTCCCCGAATGGCACCACGCAGCATGGCCGAACTTCCTGCCCGCTCGCGCGCAATCAGAATGAACAGCGGCTCGTTACCGCGAATATAACCAAAGGCGGCCTGTACCGACTCGGCGATCACTGCTTCTTCGGAATCGGCATCTCGCACCCCCCTCAGCAGTTCACGCAGGGCCGTCCCCACTTCATTGACCAGCGCCATGCCCAAGTCTTCCACCGACGCGAAGTGGCTGTAGAACGCTGGCGGGCTGAGACCACAGGCTTTGGTGATTCGCCGCAGGCTGATGCCCGACAGGCCACTCTGATCCTCCGCCAACAAACCGAGCGCCGCGTTCATCAGCTTTTCCCGGTTGCCTTTGCGGCTCTGCTTCGGCTTGTTTTCCGTCATCGTCGCCTCAGTCAGAAGGTTATTTTTACAGTTGTTAACAGGCTCACAGTTTGACACCCCCCTTATATCAAGACAAGCCGTTGATTAAAAAGGCAAAAAGTCTGCCAAGTGAGTCCCTGCTTGAATCCGGCCAATATATTGACAACTGTTAAGTTAGCATCTAGCATTATTTTAACACTCGTTAACTTAATAAGAGTCGATAACCGCGATGAACACTGCAAACGACACACACTGGCGCGACGCGAAGCGCTATCTCTGGGCGCTGGGGCTGCTGGTCCCGCTTTTTCCGATCATCGGTGCCGCGATTTACGTGGTCAGCGGACAGATCTGGGGGTGGTGGTTTGCCCCGCTGATGGTGTACCTGATTATTCCGCTGATGGACCTGCTCGTTGGCACGGATCGCTCCAACCCTCCGGAGTCGGCGGTGCCACAATTGGAAGCCGATGCCTATTACCGCTACATCGTCTACGCCTATATCCCCCTGCAGTATGCCGGCACCCTGATCGCTGTCTGGTTTGCCTGCACCGAACTGGGAGCCTGGGGCATTGCCGGCGCCCTGCTGAGCTGCGCCTATGTGAATGGCATTGGTATTAACACCGGGCATGAACTCGGGCATAAGCGCGATCCACTGAGTCAGTTTCTGGCCAAAGTCGCGCTGGCGCCGGTGGCCTATGGGCATTTCTACGTTGAGCACAACTTTGGCCACCACCGCAATGTCGCCACACCGGAAGACCCGGCCAGTTCAAAGATGGGCGAGAGCTTCTGGCGCTTCCTGCCGCGCACCGTTATTGGCAGCCTTCGCTCAGCCTGCGCCATAGAACGCCAACGTCTGGCACGCAAGGGGCTTGGGTTCTGGCACTGGCGCAACGAGGTGTTGCAGGCCTGGGCACTGACCGCCATTCTGTTCGGCGCCTGCACCGTTTGGCTGGGCTGGCCCGCACTGGTTTTCCTCGCCGTGCAAGCGGCGCTCGGGGCCTCTCTGCTGGAGGTCATCAACTATGTTGAGCATTACGGTCTGCTTCGTCAGCGCGGCGAGGATGGCCGCTACGAGCGCTGCCTTCCGCGCCACTCCTGGAACAGCAATCACACGGTAACCAACTTGCTGCTGTACCAACTGCAGCGCCATTCGGATCACCACGCTCACCCGAACCGTTCTTTTCAGGCGCTCCGGCACTTTGCCGACAGCCCGCAACTTCCCTCCGGCTATGCGTCGATGATGATGCTCGCCTATGTACCGCCACTTTGGTTCCGAGTGATGGACCCCAGAGTGTTCGCCCACCACCACGGCGACCTGAGTCTTGCCAATGTGCTGCCGGGGAAGGCGGAGAAGCTGAAGGCGAAATTCAAGCAACACGCCAGCCACGCCGCTGCATAGCATCGCCCACGCCGTAGCGCGGGTCGTTGACCTGCGCGCCGGTAAAAATGGAGAAACAATAATGATAAAAAGAACCAGCCTTTGGGGCGTATTGTCCCTCGGCATCGCCCACAGCCCACTGCTGATCGCCGCTCAACTGGAAGAAGTAATCGTGACCGCACAACTGCGCGAACAGAGTCTTCAGGATGTGCCGGTCTCGGTCAGCGCAATCAGCGGTGAAAAAATGATGGAAGCCGGGCTCGCCAAGATCGAGGATCTTCAGGCCTATGTTCCCAACTTCACCATGACCGAATCCAGCATCGGCACCGATATTTATATTCGCGGTATCGGCTCCGGTGAAAACCAGGGCTTCGAGCAATCGGTGGGCATGTATGTGGACGGCGTTTACTACGGCCGCGCGCAGCTCGCTCGGGCCCCCTTTTTGGACCTTGAGCGGGTGGAGGTACTGCGCGGACCACAGAATATTCTGTTGGGGAAAAACAGTATCGCCGGGGCTATCAATATCGGCACCGCCTCGCCCAGTCAGGACAGGGAACTCTTTGTTCAGGGCAGCTATGAACCGGAGTTCAATGAGCGCGTCATCGACTTTGTCGCATCCGGCCCCCTCACCGACGAATTCAGTCTGCGCTTTGCCATGCGCCAGCGGCAGATCGACGGGTTTGTCGAAAACCAGGTACTAAACCGGGACGAAGCAGAGCGCGACGAGGCGACCTACCGGCTGAAACTGGGTTGGGACCCCGGCGACGATTTCACCGCCATGCTCAAGCTGGAGATCGGCAGCTTTGATGTGGTCGGCCGCCAGTCGGAAATCATCAGCGACAATCCCTCGGACTCCGATATTTTCCTGTTCACGGGTCGCACCTACGGCGACATTCTCAACAATACGGTCTTCCCTGATCTCGGCGCCGTAGGGGGTGTCGTGTCGCTGCTGCCACCGGCTCTGCGCGATATTCTGCAACTGCAGGGCAATGGTTCTATTTTGAATATGCAGGCCGATGATTCGGTACTGGATACCAAAGCCGATCGCCGTCGCCATGCAAACGGCGACTACAGTTACAACGACACCCAGAACCTCACCTTGAAAATGGACTGGTATGTCGACGGGCATACCTTCACCTCGATCAGCGCCTATATGGCCTATCAGTACGACGAAGAATGCGACTGTGACTTTACCGGCTCGCCGCTGTTTCAAGTGGTCATGGAAGAAGAGTACGAGCAGTTCAGTCAGGAATTTCGCTGGGTGTCAGCACCCGGAGAGCGCTTCGATCTGATTGCCGGCGCCTATTTCCAGTACAACGACGTGTATTTCTTCGACTCCATCGTCCTGCCGTCCACGCTGATTCCACAGTTGATCAACGCGGCCGACATTCTCGAAGGAGGCGCACGCGGCGATATCGACCCGCTGGCTGGCGCGAGTTCAGCCTTCGAAGTACTGGGCATTGGCGATGCGGGTAACTCCCTGCTGGATATTCGCTCGCCCCGCGATTTCAAAAGCGATTCACTGATCGGCTCGGCCTTTATGCAGGGCACCTGGATCATCAACCCCAGTTGGCGATTAACCCTCGGCGGTCGTTACACCTATGAGAAAAAGAGCGGCAGCCGCAAACTCGAGTTCGGCTTACCCGATGGCTCGATTCTGCCGATTGGCGAGACCGATACCGCGGCGGCAGTCACTTTCGCCGCCGAGCGCCACGACCTGAAAGGCAAACGGACTGAATCGCAGTTTGCCCCGCTGCTCAATCTACAGTGGGACATCAACGACGCGATGATGGGCTACTTTTCCGCCCGGCGCGGCTTTAAATCCGGCGGCTACGATGCGCGCTCCAATTCCTCACCCAGCGCCGAACCCACCGCGCGCAATCCCAACGCCGTTGTCGCGAATCAGCAAGTCCTGATCGGCAGCTTTGAATACGAGGAAGAACGCGCCACGTCTTACGAGCTGGGATTGAAAACCACCTTATTTGACGGCGTCGCCGAGCTGAATACGGCCGTGTTTTACACGCGCTTTGACGATCTGCAGGTCAGTGTTTTCGATGGCACACTGGGCTTCAATGTCGGCAACGCAGCCAGCGCCGTCACCCAGGGGGTTGAGTTTGACGGTCGTATCGCTCTCAGCGAGCACCTGATGCTGGCGGGCGGCCTGGCCTTGCTGGACTTTGAGTTTCTGGACCACAAACTGGGTACTTGTATCCAGGACCAGTTACCGGACCATCCCAATGGTATTAACTGTGACTACTCGGGCAAGACCAATCAGTACGCTGCCGACTATTCCGGGAACCTGCTGCTGGCTTATGAGCGGGCACTGGGCAGTGCCTTGATTCTGCGAGCGAACCTCGATGCCATCTTCACCGACGAGTATCACCCCTCTCCCAACCTCGACGATCGGGTCAAGCAGGACGCCTTTGTGCAGTACAACGGCCGACTGGCGCTGGCCTCCAGCGATGGCACCTGGGAAGTGGCGCTCTTGGGTAAGAACCTGAGCGACGAACAGGTGCTGCTGTATGCCGTCGATACCCCGGTCGCCAAGAAGGTGATTGCGGGCACCACCACCCATCACGGCTTCACCAATCCGCCACGCACATTGGCATTGCAGGCGTCTTACCGCTGGTAAAGGATGGATGATGCCCTTGCGTCGGCAGTTTGCGCTGCCGACGCCTTTTTTTATCGCAGGCTGTCGTTCAGACGGTCGAGCACTTTCTGCCCCGGACACAACTCCGACTCACCAAGATCTCGCAGCGGCGTTTTACTGCTGCCGATAATCTCGTGCAGATCCTGAGAATCTTCATCCATATACAACAGACCGGTCAGCATCTGATCCTTGGCGCGATAGTCCTTGATCAGCTTGAGGGCTGAACGGCGGCTGTGCAGATCCAGCTCGGGATCCGCCTTGCGTAGCTCAACCACCGAACCGTCGTGCAGGGTCACGGCCTTGCTTTCACCCTCGGCGTAGTCCGCCGTAATTTCCTGCTTGAATGGCACATAATCCACGGTGCCGGTCGCGGCCAGATGATCGCGCACGTACTCGTACCCTTTGGTGGAACCGGGGTTGTTATTGAAGGTGACGCAGGGCGAAACCACATCGATAAACGCAAAGCCATTGTGGCTGATCGCCGCTTTGATCAGCGGTACCAGTTGCGCGCGGTCACCGGAGAAGCTGCGCGCCACAAAGGTCGCCCCCAGTTGCAGGGCAATACTGACCAGGTCGATGGCTTCAAAGGGATTGGGCTCGCCTTTTTTGCTGATGGAGCCGACATCCGCCGTGGCGGAGTCCTGCCCTTTGGTGAGTCCGTAGCAGCCATTGTTCTCGACAACATACAGCATGTTCACATTGCGACGTACCGCATGGGTGAACTGCCCCATGCCGATAGACGCGCTGTCCCCATCGCCGGACACGCCCACGTAAATCAGGTCCCGGTTCGCCAAATTGGCACCGGTCGCTACCGACGGCATACGTCCGTGAACCGAGTTAAAACCGTGGGATTTACCGAGAAAATAGGTCGGGGTTTTCGAACTGCAACCGATACCGGACAGCTTGGCAACACGGTGCGGCGGAATCGACAGTTCAAAGCAGGCCTGCACAATCGCGGCACTGATGGAGTCATGACCGCAGCCAGCGCAAAGCGTGGAAATGGCGCCTTCGTAATCGCGGCGGGTATAACCCAGTTCATTAGTCGGTTGTTCGGGATGACGAAACGCGGGACGCAGGTAACTCATCAGCCATTCTCCTTAGCCGCACGCAGCGGTTGGACTTTATTTTCGTCGAGCTGTTGGCGAATTTCTTTCTCGATCTGGCGGGCAGTAATCGGCATCCCGCCATAGTTGAGAATCGGAATGAGGCTTCGCGGCGAGATCAGCAGCTCATTGACCAACAGCGTACGCATCTGTGCATCGCGGTTCTGCTCTACCAGAAACAGCGTGTCGTGCTCGGCAATGAACTTGTCGACGGAGGCATCGAAAGGGAAGGCACGCAGACGGAGACTGTCGACGGTAATGCCGCTGTCGCTCAGGGCAGCGACCGCTTCGAGTGTGGCATCGCGGCTGGTGCCGAAATAAATCACCCCGACTTTGCTGCCCTGCCCAATCACTTCGGCGTCAGGCACATAGGTCTTGGCCGTATCCCACTTTTTCAGCAGGCGCTGCATATTGTATTCATAGGCTGCACTGTCTTCGGTGTACACCGCGTATTCATCCCGCGACGTGCCACGGGTAAAGAAAGCGCCTTTCTCCGGGTGCGTGCCAGGATAGGTGCGATAGGGAATGCCGTCACCATCGCTGTCCAGGTAGCGACCAAAGCGCTCACTCATCGCTTCCAGCTGCTCGCTGGTGTAAACCTTGCCGCGCTGGTACTCACGCGAGTCGTCCCACTTCAGCGGTGGCGACATGCTGTCGTTCATGCCCAGATCGAGATCATTCATGATGATCACTGGCGTCTGGAGCTGCTCGGCAAGGTCGAAGGCCTCAGCGCCCATATCGAAGCATTCGGCGGGCGTCGAGGGGAACAGCAATACGTGCTTGGTATCGCCGTGCGACGCGTAGGCGCAGGCCATAATGTCAGACTGTTGGGTGCGCGTGGGCATACCTGTTGACGGCCCCGCCCGCTGCACATTCACCAGCACGCAGGGAATCTCGGCAAAGTAGGCCAATCCGAGGAATTCGCTCATCAAGGAAATGCCGGGGCCGCTGGTCGCCGTAAACGAACGGGCGCCATTCCAGCTCGCACCGATCACCATTCCAATGGCCGCCAGCTCATCTTCGGCCTGCACAATGGCGTAGTGTTTATTGCCGCTGGCGGGGTCGATACGCAGTCGGCGACAGTACTTGTCGAAGGCATCGACTACCGAGGTGGATGGGGTAATCGGATACCAGGCCGCAACGCTGGCGCCACCGTAAATCGCACCCAGTGCCACGGCGGTATTGCCGTCCAGCAGAATCTGATCACCGACGGCATCGCGGCGTTCAACGCGAATCCCCAGCGGGCATTCAAAATTGTCCCGGGCGTAGTGATAGCCCAATTCCAGCGCGCGCACGTTTGGCGTAATCAGTTTTTCCTTGCCTCGAAACTGATCTGAAACCAGCGTGGTAAGCACGTCAAACTCGATATCAAGCAGCGCTGACAGGGCACCCACATAGATCACATTGCGAAACAGTTGCTGCTGGCGCGGATCGCTGAATTCCCGCTGGCAGAGGTCACGCAGGGGAATACCGATAAACTGCACGTCGCTGCGCATCAGGCGCAGGTCGAGCGGTTTACTGGAGTCGTAAAGAAAGTAACCGCCCGGTTCCAGTTCCTGAATATCCTTGGCCATGCTCTGCGGGTTCACACAGACCATCATATCCACGCCGCCGCGTCGCCCGAGAAAACCCTTCTCATTCACCCGCACTTCGTACCAGGTGGGCAGGCCCTGAATATTCGAGGGAAAGATATTTTTGGGGCTGACCGGCAGCCCCATACGAAACAGCGCCTTGGCAAACATATTGTTGGCACTGGCCGAGCCGGTGCCGTTGACGTTGGCAAACTTGATAACGAAATCGTTAACCGCTTCTATACGCTTCATCTCAGACACCCTGCCCCGCCTTGGTCACACTGTAATAGAACTTCTGCATATCCCAGGCAGCGGTTGGACAGCGCTCCGCGCAAAGCCCGCAGTGCAGGCAGACGTTTTCGTCTTTGATCATGGCCCGACCTGTGCGCAGATCGTCTGATACATACAGACTCTGCTCGTTATTATTGGCCGGCATTTTCAGCACCTGACGCAGGGCATCCTCGGGATCTTCCTCGTCATTCACCGCAAACGTGAGGCAGTCCGTCGGGCAGATATCGATACAGGCATCGCACTCTATACACAGCTTTTCGCTGAACACCGTCTGCACATCGCAGTTCAGGCAGCGCTGCGCTTCGTTAAAGGCGGTGGTGGCATCGAAGCCAAGTTCGACTTCCAGTCGGCGATCACTGAGGGTTTTATCCAGCTCTGCCTGCGGCACCACATAGCGTGTATCGGTTTCAATGCCGCTGTCGTAGCTCCATTCGTGAATCCCCATTTTCTGACTGACCAGACTCACCCCCGGTAGTGGCCGGTCGGTGAGCGATTCGCCGTTGCAGAACAGGTCAATGGAAATCGCGGCTTGATGACCATGGGCCACCGCAGTGATGACATTTTCCGGCCCAAAGGCCGCATCACCACCGAAGAACACCTTGGGATTGGTGGACTGGAAGGTCACAGCATCGACCTCCGGCAACTCCCACTTGCCGAATTCAATGCCGATATCCCGCTCAATCCACGGGAAAGCATTTTCCTGGCCGATGGCAATCAATACGTCGTCGCAGGCCATATCGACCGGCGGCTCGCCCGTGGGAATCAGCTCGCGGCGACCGCTGTCGTAAACCGCCTTCACCTTTTCAAAACGCATACCCACCAGGCGGCTATTCTCAATAAGGAACGCCTTGGGCACATGGTTATCGTAAATGGGGATGCCCTCGTGCTGGGCATCTTCTTTCTCCCAGGGTGAGGCTTTCATTTCTTCAAAGGGACTGCGTACAACTACTCGCACATCCTCGCCACCCAGGCGACGTGCGGTGCGACAGCAATCCATCGCGGTGTTACCACCGCCGAGTACCAGCACCCGCTTACCCACTTTCTCGATATGACCGAAGGCCACATTCGCCAGCCAGTTAATACCGATATGAATATTGCTGTCCGCCGCCTCGCGACCGGCGATATCCAGGTCGCGCCCCTGCGGAGCACCACTGCCGACAAACACCGCGTCGTAGTCTTTTTCCAGCAGGGCTTTCAGGCTGTCGACATAGTGATTGAAGTGCGTCACTACACCCATATTCAAAATAAAGCCGACTTCCTCGTTCAACACACTTTCCGGCAAGCGGAACGCGGGAATCTGGCTGCGCATAAAACCGCCGCCCGCAGGTTGCTCATCGTAGAGATCAATGCTGTATCCCAGCGGCATCAAGTCTCGCGCGACCGTCAGCGAGGCGGGGCCGCCGCCTACCAGCGCAATGCGTTTGCCATTTTTCTTCTTGGGAATATCCGGCAGCCGCGACGAAATATCGTCTTTCATATCTGCCGCTACACGCTTGAGTCGGCAGATCGCAACGGGCTCTTCCTCTACCCGCCCCCGGCGACACGCCGGCTCGCAGGGCCGGTCACAGGTACGCCCCAACACCCCCGGGAAAACATTGGATTCCCAGTTGATCATATAGGCATCGGTATAACGCTGTGCGGCAATGAGGCGAATGTATTCCGGTACCGGCGTGTGAGCCGGACAGGCATATTGGCAATCTACAACCTTGTGGAAGTATTCCGGGTTCTTGACGTCGGTCGGCTTCAATGCGTCCCCTCTCTTATGCTGCGCCAATTATTGTTATGGCAGGTCAGTGAGCAGACAAAATGTCTGCGCAAATTACAGCACAGCAAAGAGCAAAATTCACCAGCTAAATGGCGACATTTCCATGTCTAAAAAGCGACAGCCAATATCTTGAACCAAAAAAAAGCCGACCCGAAGGTCGGCATGCATGGAGCACTGCCAACAGGAGAACTCCTAGAAGCTGTATTTAATTTCCGCGCCGTACACCACGCCTTTGTTAAGTGGCGCGAAAGACGCCCCAGGACCACCGAAAGCGGCTGGCAACTGAGTGTCATTCCCGTGGGTCACTTCGTCTTTTAGATTCTTCCCGAAGATCGTGTAAGTAAACCCGCCTTTGGTGTTATAGCTGATTGCGGCATCAACCATATCGGCGGAATTCAGCACACCCAGGTTATCATCGGTATAGGCAGAGGGGTCACGATGATTGTAGCCAACCCGCGCGCTAATCATATCGCCGTCATTAACGTCGTACTGCCACGTCAAGCTGGTGCCATATGTCCACTGTGCCAACCGGGGAAGTGCAAGGCTTTTGTCTTTCCCATCAACCACCCCATCTCGATTCAAGTCCTGAAGAACCTTATCGTAATCTCCATCAAGGTAGCCGGCGTTCATAGACAGAACGAAATGGTCACCGAGACCTGCGAGGAGTTCAAACTCCGCCCCGGTAATTGTTGCATCGGCAGAGTTCACAATCACTTGTGCAACCCCTGAGGTGGCAGACGCGAAGTTTACTTCCCGCTGCATATCTTTTATTTCATTCTGGAATACAGCTGCGTTGATCCGTAACCGCCCGTCAAAGGCATCCACTTTCACACCCAGCTCAAGAGAGTCTTGTTTCTCTTCATCGAAAGGTCCGGGACTGGCAGTCGGCAAAGTATTTCGCTGATTGTAACCACCAGAGCGAAAACCTTGGCTATAACTTGCGTAAACCTGCGTCGCCTCAAACGGATACCACTGTATACCTATTTTGGGAGAGACATTGCTCCACGTTTCTTCATCGGTGAAATCATACGACGTACATTCTCGTCGGTCGGCATTACACCCATTCAAGATCGGACTTGGAGGTGTTGTGATGCTGGCGATCTTGGCGTCCTTTTTCTCTTTCGTGTAGCGCAACCCTACCAGCAAAGACAAATTATCTTTGAGTCTGTAGTCAAGAGCCGTAAATGCGCCATAGGTGTTTGTTACTTGGTCACCACCGCCAGTGGTGTCTACCAGACCACCGCTCAAAATTCGTCTCTCGATATAGAGCAAGTCTTGCCTGAAGTAATAAAGACCTGCAGTTACGTCATAACGATCATTGAGAACGATATTGTAACGAAGCTCATTACTGAACTGCTCCGCCTCCATGTACGTAGCAGCATGGAACCCAGGCACAGGTAAAGCATCGATGTCCGACACCGCATAGGTATTCAGGTCTTTCCAACCAAAGATATTCGTCAGGCGCCCCTCGCCAACATCGCGAACATGCTCCAACGAGAGTCGATCCCACTCAATGGTGTAACTGCCCTCTTCATCAATAGCAAAATCGAAAGTATCGCGATCAAACAAGGCATGGTTTTGCCCTGCAGGCCCGTCGCCATCACCACTGCTTTGTTCGTACTTGAGCGTGGTTTCTGCATTGGCATCACCGGCATGCAAATAAGTCAGGCCACCTCGGACGATGCGCATATAGGATTCGCCGAAGTCATCATTGTCGTTAGCCCGGTTTTCGAAATAGCCACCGTCTTTATTGAAGTACACCGCGAATTTACCCAGCAGTTTGCCTTCAACGAGAGACCCCGAGGTTGAAAGAGAGATATAGCGATTATTACCCGATTCGATAGACGCCCGCGCTTTCAGCCTGAACTCTTCCGTCGGATCAGTAGTACGCACCAGAACCGCACCACCTGTTACATTTCGCCCGAACAGAATGCCCTGCGGGCCACGCAGCACCTCGATACCTTCCATATCGAACTGGTCGAAGACGACACCGGAATTCGTGCCTTGATATACACCGTCAATGAACACACCCACGGTAGGGTCGATACTGGGGATCGAGCTGTTTACACCCAGCCCACGGAACGAGAAATTAGCCACCCCTTTGGCCGTACCAACATCGTCCATCGAGACGTTTGGCATGGTGTAAGACAAGCTCTGCAAGTCCCTCACAAAAAGGGCCTCTAATTGATCTTCACCGAATGCAGTAGCCGCTATGGGCACATCTTGAAGCTTTTCAGCCTCCGCTTTTTTGGTACCGGTAACGAGAACCTCTTCCAATAAGACCGACTTGTTCTGGGCGATTGCAGGCAAACTCAACATCGAGCCCGCAGCCACGGCAGATAGCAGTCGAATGGCGGTTACCAGGGGTTTGTTTCGCATGGTTATTTTCTCCCGTTGCGCTTATCTTATAGTTGTAAACGGCAAAATCAGCGTGGCATAAATCCGTCAAAACGCAAGCGAATTTCGAAAAAAGTGCGGCGATATGACAGGCACTGTCCATGTGCGCCAGTTCCCAAACTCGGGATGCGGCAAATATTTATCCGAACTATTCGCCAAGCCCCCTGCCTACACTGTGCATAAGTGGTCGTATACCGCTTCGTCACAGGGAAAGCGCTTACAAGGCACAACGCCAAGCACGGACGCCTCTAGTACCGAGTAATAAGAAGAGGCAAACATCATGTCAAAGACACCGAACTTCACAATGAAAGCACTTGCGCTGGTGATCGGCAGCACCGCGCTGTTAAGCGCCTGCGGAGGTTCGTCCGGCGGCAGCAGCGGCAGTGGATCAACCAGTTTTTCCGTGACCGATGCACCGGTCGACGATGTGGAGATCGTCAAAGTCACCTTCAGCCGCATTGATCTGAAGCCCGCAGATGGTGACGTGCTCAGCTACGAGTTCGACGAGCCCGTAACCATTGACAACCTGCTCGCCCTGACCGGCAACGATGCCGAACCGATTTTGGAAGGTGTAGACGTTCCCCCGGGCGACTATCAATGGCTGCGTGTTTATGTGGATGGCGGGATTCCCAATTCCAGCGTCACCCCGGAACTGGGCAATGAAACCGACCTGTTCATCCCCGGCCAGCAAAATGGCAACGCAAACGGCCAGCCTCGCTTCCTCCAACTCAATACCGGCTTCACCGTAGCGGCGGGGAGTCGCAGCGATTTCACCATAGATTTCGTCTTGCGCAAGGGCCTGACCAAGCCTGCTAATGCAGACCATTACCTGCT